>CAUJDS010000033.1 GCA_963169695.1 Bdellovibrionota bacterium | reverse complement strand
TAACCTCGCCTTCGCATCCTGCTTCGGCGCTGCGCATTTAGCGCAGACGGCTTCTCGGGCTCCTGCCCTCGAAGTGTGCGTCTACCAATTTCGCCACCCCGGCAAGGTATGGTTCTATGTATCAAAGTCGTCGCCTGAGGTGCTCGCTAAAAATCGCATCGTGCGATTTTTTGGTACGCTGTACCCACGCTGCGCGCCGATTCCCTCGCGTCAGCTCGGGAATACCAATTTCGCTGGTGCTCGTTAAGCCTCGCATCCTGCTCGGCTTGCCATGCACCGCATGGCCACTGCGCCCAGAAAAATCCGCTCCTGCGGATTTTACCCCGGCAAGGTATGGTTCTATGTATCAAAGTCGTCGCCTGAGGTGCTCGCTAAAAATCGCATCGTGCGATTTTTGGGTACGCTGTACCCACGCTGCGCGCCGATTCCCTCGCGTCAGCTCGGGAATTGAATTCTCAATCTCTGAAGCAAATCGCAAGAGCTTTGTGTGTCAAATAGGACAAAAAGATGAACACCGGGAGCGCCGTGGCGTTCCATTTTTTCAATAAGCCTTTGGCATTGTTCAATACCGGCAAGGGGAGGGCCATCTGTGTGGACCTCGGGCAGGGCTTGGTAGAGGTCCTCCGCAATACTCACTTGAAAGAGTTTCCGCATGAGGTCGGCTTGTTTGCGATCTTTGAGGACTCGAGTCCCGGGTATGATCGGAAGGACAATCTGATTCCGCTCTAGGAGGTCTAGGTAGCGTCCATAGGCATCCGCATCAAAAAGCATCTGCGTAATCGCGTAGTCAGCTCCGGCCTGGACTTTGCGCTGGAGAAACCTCCATCGCTCAGTCTCGTTGGGGTGTTCGGGGTAGGCTGCTACTCCGATGCAAAAGTCCGTGCGCTCTTGTCCAAGCGACCCGGCATCGGATGGGCGATTGAGGTAACGGCCTTCATTCAGAGTCTTGATCTGTTCGACCAGTTGGTAGGCATGAGGATAACTCTCGGGACGAGGATTCCAGTTGGGTTGATCCTGGGGCGGATCTCCGCGAAGGGCTAAGATATTTCGAATGCCAAAATAGTGATGATCGATCAGTGCGTTTTCTACCTCGACAGGGAGGAGGTCCCGGCAAGTGAAATGGGCCACTGATGGCGTTGAGAAAGACTCTTTGATCGCTTGAGCAATCGGCAAGCTACCACCGCGCAAGCTTCCTCCGGCCCCTTTGGTGACGGACAGGTACTCGGCGCCAGCTTCAATAAGTTTTTGTACCTGGGTGAGCACATTCTGTTGCTCGGATCCGTTGCGTGGAGGAATGACTTCTGCGGAAAGGGTGAAGGAATTCTTCTTGAGCACTTCAGTGATCTTGATATCAGCTCGAAATCCAAATGCGTTCATTGGCTATGGCCCCTCATTGAAACCACGCGAGGTGGTAGGTCTTCTTTCCTCGTCGAATGAGGATGCAGCTGCCGTGGAGGAGGTCGCTGCGAGTTATTGCATGATCCGTGCTGCTGATTTTTTTTCCGTTGATTGCTATACCGCCGCCTTCGATTTCGCGTCGAGCTGATCCTTTGGAGTTGCAAACCTGCGTGGCCACAAGAAGGTCAATC
Source organism: Bdellovibrionota bacterium (assembly GCA_963169695.1). Classification (GTDB taxonomy): domain Bacteria; phylum Bdellovibrionota; class UBA1018; order UBA1018; family CAUJDS01; genus CAUJDS01. The sequence goes on along the minus strand of CAUJDS010000033.1, from coordinate 38,067 downwards.
AAAGAGTAGGTACTTCCAAGTAGGGCCAGGGGTAAGTGAGAAGCCGGGCTGCTTTGATGTGCCTGCTTTAATGCTTCCAAGCTCATTGCGGTCGGGTCTGCTTGAAAAAATGCAGAGCTTGCACTTTCGGCTTTTTGCAGCTCCGTTTCTCCGTGTACCAAACGGGTTACTTCTTGAGCCAGTATTTTTTGTGCGGTTCGTGCTTCGGGGGCCTTTTTAAATTCAGCTTCGATCTTCTGAATTTCTGCTAGCGGCAAGAAAGTGTAGAATTTCAAAAGCTGCATCACTTCAGTATCTGGAGTCTGAATAAAGAATTGATAGAAATCATAGGGAGATGTTCGAGTGGAATCGAGCCACACAGCGCCTTTTTCTGTTTTGCCATATTTGGATCCGTCGCTCTTGAGGATCAAGGGAGCAGTCAGACCAAAGGGTTCGATCGGTGGTTGGGTTTTGGCGTGTGCATGCATGCGGCGGATGAGCTCGCATCCCGCGGTAATATTGCCCCACTGATCGGATCCGCCAAGCTGGGCGGCACATTGGTAGGCTTTGTTGAGGTGATAAAAGTCATATGCCTGAATCAACATGTACGAAAACTCAGTATAAGAAATTCCATTTTCGCGGTCCTCCAATCGGGAGCGAATGGAATCCTTTGCGATCATATGGTTGACGGTGAAATGTTTTCCGACGTCGCGAAGAAATTCTAAAAAATGAAAAGGTGCAATCCAGTCCTTGTTATTAAGAAAGAGGGCGCCTGAAGGGCCGTCGGTTTTTAGAAATCGCTTGAGGACTTGAGTGACACCTAGGACATTGCTAGCTAGGGTTGCTTCATCGAGGAGGTTCCGTTCTTCGCTTTTTCCGCTGGGATCTCCAATCATGGCAGTAGCGCCACCAGTGAGGGCAATAGGACGATGACCAGCATCTTGGAATCGTTTCAAAAGCAAAATAGGCAGAAGGTTGCCCACGTGAAGGGAGTCGCTGGTGGGATCGAAGCCAACGTAAACCGTGCAACTTTTTTTGGACAAAAGCGTTTGAAAGCGGGGGTCCGTGACTTGCTTGACGAGTCCCCGGGCCTCAAGGTCTTGAAAGAGATCCATGGATTGGTCTTAACTCATTCTGGCGTCGTTGGCGACGTCTGCTCCGGTGCCTGCCGAAAAATAATGCGCATCGGGATGATGAAAAACAATGGCCGAGACACTCGCTTCTGGATCCATCATAAAACCGTCCGTGAGTTCGACGCCAATCGATTCAGGTCGAAGGAGTCGAAAGAGCTGCGTCTGATCATCTAGTCTTGGACAAGCAGGATATCCAAAGGAGTATCGCTTACCTTGGTACTTGGCTTGGAATCGCTGCATCATCGTCATGTCCACAGGATCCGGAAATCCCCAGGTTTTTCTGATTTTGCTATGAAGGTATTCCGCAAAGGCCTCGGCCGATTCAATCGCGAGTGCTTGAAGCACATGAGACTCCAAGTACTTCCCTTGGTCCTTGAGTTGAAGGGCATGGTCGCGAAGCCCCTTGCCGACACTCGTTGTAAAAAAACAGACATTGTCGAAGCGTTCCGCGTTGCTCTCACTCGCTTGCCAAGTAAAGTCTGCTAGGCAGACGCCTTGCTCGCGTGCTTGACGCGGAAATTCAAAAACCTCGGCTTCGCCCTTGGGCGCATCGATTCGCGGATACACGCGAAGGATATTGCCTTCGCTCTCCGCACGGAAAAACTGATAAACCGCAGAGGGTTTCAAGAATTCGCTACCTTTGTATTTGAGTTTTACTTCTTCTACCGTCTCCCAGATTTTGAGTGACTTGGCATCTAGGTCTCCCCGCAAGGAAGGCTGGTTGCGAAGTTTTTCGATATCGCGAATGGTTTTTCCACCCATTCCTAAGTGTCTGCCATAGAGCATAAGAGGGTTGATAAAAGGCCAAAGGATCTCGACTGGAGTGGTGAGCAAAACATGGCGCTCAAAATTTCCTGGATTGGGAGGCTCCGGTAGGTGCTTCACCTCACTTGATCGGCGATCCGTCGGCGCGAAGGAAGGTTGAACGAGTTTGGGTCGAGCAGCGGCATTGGCTTTTTCGGTACGCCGAGTCTGGGTCTTTTCTTTCCATTGTTGAAAGGCGCCTTCATCCACAAAAATTTTGGCGAGTTCTAATCCATGCATGGCGTCCGATGCATAGGAGACGTCGCCTTGGTAAGCAGGAGCGATCTTTCGGTCCACAAAATTTTCGGATAGCGCAGCACCGCCCACCAACATCCGCGGTGTGACGCCGGACTTTGACAGGTCCTCTGCGGTAAAAACCATCTGCTGTGCGGACTTCACAAGAAGTCCTGAGAGGCCCAAGATATCGGGCGAATGCTTGCGAGATTCGGCAATCAATACTTCTGGAGGGACTCGTATCCCTAAGTTGATCACTTGGAATCCGTTATTGCTGAGAATGATGTCGACGAGATTTTTGCCGATATCATGCACGTCGCCCTTCACGGTCGCCAAGAGGACCTTTCCTCGCGAGGAGGTTTTATCCCGGTCCATAAAGGGCTCTAAGAAGCTAACGGCTGCCTTCATGACTTCTGCAGACTGAAGAACTTCTGCAACAATGAGTTGGTTCTGATTAAAGAGGCGGCCCACTTCGTCCATGCCCTTCATCAAAGGTCCGTTGATGACTTCGAGTGGTGTGCATTCTTTGAGCTTGAGCTGGAGGTTGTCTTGGAGTCCTTCTTTGGTTCCTTGAATCACGGCTTGAGCGAGGCGTTCGTCCAAGGGCAAATCTGAGAGCGGTGCGGAGGAAGCCTGAACCTTTTTTTCACGAAAATGTGCCGCAAAACGATCGATTGCGTCAGGCCGTCGATTGAAGAGCAAGTCTTCGGAGAGGTCTTTTTCTTCCTGCGGTATCTGGGCATAGCGTACGAGCTTTTCGGAATTGACAATGGCTAGGTCTAGCCCGGCCTGAACGCAATGGTAGAGAAAAATAGAATTGAGAACCTCGCGGCCAGAAGCCGGAAGTCCAAAGCTCACATTCGAAATACCTAGGACAGAGCGAGTGTGTGGGTACTTTGATTTGATGAGGCGCAGGCCTTCAATGGTTTCGAGCGCAGAACCGACGTACTGAGCATCACCGGTCGCGCAAGGGAAGACTAAAGGGTCCCAGTAGATATCGGTCTCCGAGACGCCATACTTCTTCGTCAAAAGGTCGTACTCTCGAGTGGCAATCTCGAGCTTGCGCTCGCGACTAACACCCATGCCCTGCACAGGGTCTTCATCGATGGTGCCGACGACGAGTGCGGCACCCATTTGTTTGGCAAGTGGGACGACTTGTTCAAATCGCTCTTCGCCGTCTTCGAGATTGATGGAATTGATAACGGCTTTTCCCTGAGAGTAAGTCAAGGCAATGCGGATCACTTCGGCGTCCGTGGAGTCGATCATGAGCGGAGCACGAATCTTCTTGGACGCAATCTCCAAGAAGATTCGCATATCCTCAATCTCGTTGCGTTCGGGGTTGGCGAGGCAAATATCAATAATCTGAGCGCCATTTTTGGCTTGAGTGCGCGCCACTTCGGCAGCGGAGTCCCAGTCTCCCGCAGCAATGAGGTCCCGAAATTTTTTGCTACCGATGGAATTGGTTCGCTCGCCAACTAATACCGGCCGATTTTCAGAAGTTACTTCGAGAAAGTCCGTGCCCGAAAGGGTGGAGCGATGAAGCAAAGTGGCTTGTCTGGGTTTGCCGGTCTTCGCCAATTCTGAAAACGCGCGAATATGAGGCGCCGTAGTTCCACAGCAGCCTCCAATGAAATTGATCCAGCCCTGATCTATAAATCGCCGAAGGATGTCACACATCATCTTGGGCGTTTCTAAGTAGCAGCCATCTTCGTCGGGCAGTCCGGCATTGGGAATGCAAGCGATAGGGAAGCGCGACACGGCTGCCAATGCGCGGATCGAATCCGTCATAAACTCTGGCCCGGTTGCGCAATTCAATCCAATATAGAGAAGGTCGCGATGTTCGAGCGAGGTGTAGAGAGCCTCTGCAGTCTGTCCCGCAAGCATGGTACCCATGGGTTCGATCGTGCCAGAGACTGCTGCGGATATGGATTGACCGATCTCAGAGGCAACATCATCCAAAGCGAGAAGTGCGGCTTTGATGTTTCGGGTGTCTTGGCAGGTCTCCAGAAGAATGTAGTCGATGCCGCCAGCGACGAGCCCTCGGATTTGCGTCTGAAACTCTAATCGCAGCTGCTCAAAGGTTATGCCGCCAGTAACACTCAGTGCTTTGGTCGTAGGACCCACAGAGCCAGCGATAAAAATGGGCCTCGCTGCGGAATCAAATTTTGCCGCAGCAGCGCGAGCAAGTTCTGCGGCGCGCCTATTGATTGCGTGGCACTGGTCCTGCAAACCATATTCCCCAAGCACCATGGGTGTTGCACCAAACGTATTGGTCTCTACAATATCGCAGCCTGCTTCAAGGTATGCTTCGTGGATAGACTGGATAATGGCTGGACGAGTCAAGGTGAGTGCTTCGTTGCACCCTTCCTTGTCAGCTCCACCAAAGTCTTCTGGGCCTAGGTTCCGGGCCTGGATAGCAGTACCCATTGCTCCATCAAGGACTAGGATTCGGGACTTCAATTGATTTCTTAGGAGAGTAAGTCGCTGGTGCATGACTTCAAAAAGCCATACCCGGGCCAGTCCGAAATGCCCAGAATTTTGATTAACGAAGTTCTGTGAGGCCTACGCCAGTGATGACATGTGCGCCTGAGGAGCTCGATCTTGCTATCCCAAAAAAAGCCACACCGAGTCCTGTTGGCGCGCCAATGGAGGTGTCCCAGTAAGTCCAAGTGTTGAGTTTCGGCAAGGCGAACCAGCCCTTGGAGACTCGACTAATGTGGTCAAAGAAATTGTATTGAGGAGGTGTCAGATAATTGTAGTCATCGGCGAGCAGTATTGTGTCTGTATATAGGTTCTGGACTGCTGTTGTCATTGTAAGAGGACCTGTTGAAGGGTCTGGTTGGCCAATGACGGCTCCTGGAAAAATGCCAGTAGGGTCAACTTGCGCAAATTGATGCTTCATTGAAGCTGGTGCTTCTGAAGGCTGAAGATAAAGGAGTGCCGGAACACCCATTGGACTCGGCAGAAATTGAAATGACAGCCCTCCAGGAGCGGTCGATGTAGAAAGAGGAATGGGTGCCGGAGTTACCAAAGCCCCGGAGGTGTCGAGCACTCTCATGGTGAGATGAAAAAATGGGCTGGTGCCCTCCCTCTCGCTATGGACGTGATAGAAGCGGTTGGTTCCTCGACCGTAGATCACGCGAGTTGAGTGATTTCTATCGATAGCAAGGAACGGAAGGTTTTGGTTGGTGATAAGTATATTGGGCTGGTTTGGATTTTGAAGAGAACCATCTGTTGTGAGATTTACCAAAAGAGAGTTCCGGGTGCCATCGTGGTAGGGGTCTTGGATGCCCATTGATGTACTACTAAGAATCGAAATTCCCTGTGGCGTAAGGCCCATGCTGCTGAAAAACTCCTCTGATCGTTCTGGGGGATTGCTAGCGGTAAATCCTCCATGGATACGAACAAAGCCAAGTCGTGAACCCCCACTGCTAAGTCCAAAAGTTTGATCTGCATTTCCGTCGGATCGGTACAAGCGAAAGACAAGAGCGTCATAGTCTATTGGTCCCGAGGTGGTTTCAGAACTAGCCTGGCCCATCAGGTAGACTTTGTTACTGTCTGATGCAGGCAATTCAATAGCACTAAAAATACCCGTTGAAGCAATTCGCCCGTAGCGACTGCTATCGGAAAAAACACGAAGTCCAAAGGTAACATCAAGGCTTCCACTAGCCGTGAGCTTCATTACAAAGGGACTGACCTGTTGAGCTAGAACGCCCGTCGTATCAATCTGAATCAATGCACCAGCCACATAAATAGACCCATCCAAGGGATCTCGCTTGGCAGCTTCAATCTGAGCAGTAGCTAGATTGAAGCCCGTTTCGACTGGGATCTCCAGTTGAAAGAACCCGCCACTACCAAAATTGGAATCGATGCCCAAGTCACTCTGAACTTGAAGAAGCTTTGACGATCTCAATGCCGTGCTTGTTAGGGAAGGCGTGCAGCCTTGAATAAAGAACGTCCAGATGCTTAACGCGCAAATGAGCAACTTTTGATTACGATTCATATTTCCCCGAAACCCCGATTAGTAGACTAAATAAGTATATTATAAAGCTGTTTTGAGTGAAAGACAAGGGTTTGAATTTAATTAAAGTTAACTAAAGCTAATTAAAACATATAGTTATAGATAATTTTTGGAGATGAATGACTGAGCTCGTGACGCAATGGCGCAGGCAGAACCTTAGACAAATTATTTTTAGCAAAGAGGAGTTTTTCCCGAACTGTTTAGAGGTGAGGATCGAGTTTGGGTAGGAATAAAGCAACTGTTGCGAGGGAATTGGTACTAGCTAGGATACGGTCCCTAGCAGCAGGACATTTTGAGCAGCAGTTCGTCGACTGTTCTGACCCAGCGATGGTGCCGGTGCTGGAGGCACTCAATCAAGCCGCCCAATCGCTCCAGCAGCGCCTTCAGTCCCGCAAAGGCAATCGCCTCCATCAGCAGTTTGAAGAAGCGCAGCATGCTGCCAAGATTGGCAATTGGTCATACGAGATTAAGACTGGAAAAATTTACTGGTCAAAAGAACTGTACAACCTTCATCCAGTCCCAGCGGATGGTGACCCACCCGATTTCGCGACCCTTTGCTCCATGGTGCACCCCGAAGACCGAGCGGCTTTTTTAGCGAAGGTTGAAGCTTGCGTCAAAGAGGGCATTCCCTATCATACGCTTCATCGCATCGTGTTTCCGGATAGAGTGCTTTGGATGGACGGGTATGGCCGAGCGAAACGAAGTGTCGATGGCGAAATCGTTGAAATCCTCGGCACCGCGCAGGATGTTTCTGAACAAGTGGAGAGGCGTCAGGAAACTCAGTTCATTATGGATGCCCTACGGCTTGGCGTCTGGAAATACCATCCCGCTACAGGTGAATTTCATTGGGATGCGGGCATGTATCGAATCTTTGGAGCCAAGTCTGAAGACTACGCAAGCCACAATGAAGCCCGTCAAGCGATCCTTTCGCAAGAAGCAAGAAATCTGATTCAAAAAACACTGAATGAAGCCATGGAGGCTGGAAACGAATTTGAACTTGTCTATGAACATTCGACCAAATCCGATGTAAAAAAGTATATATCCAGCCGTGGCCGACTCGTGCGAGACAACAATGGAAAAGTCCTAGCAGTGTATGGCGTGAATATGGATATTTCGGAGCAGCGCCGAAATGAATTTGAGCGCAATAAAGTTTCTGAGCTTTTTCAGCTTGTCTTGCAAAATATTCCGACCGCTATTTTCGTCAAAGACATGAGAACGAATTTGAGGTTTTCGCTTCTTAACAAGGCAGGAGAAGCCATGTTTGGACTCCAAGAGTCTCAAGTTCTCGGAAAGTCTGACCATGACTTCTTTCCAAAAGAGCAGGCAGATTTTTTCGTAAAGAAAGATCGTGAAGTATTTGAAAGTGGCAATATTGTTACGATTGAAAATGAACCCATTGATACTCCAAAAGGTACTCGCATCCTAAGGACTTCTAAGGTCCCAACCTTTGACGAAGAAAGAAACCCTAAGTACCTCATAGGGATTTCCAGTGACATCACCGAAGAAGTTCAGGCCAAGGAGGCGCTGGAGCAAGAGCGATTCAAAACCATTCGACAGGCGCGTCTCATCTCCATGGGCGAAATGTCAGCGGGTATAGCTCATGAGATTAATAATCCATTGGCAGTGATCGCAGCGTCGGTCGGGCTATTGCCAAAACTCCTCGGCAACCCGGAGAAGGTCCAGTCGAAAATAGAGGTCATTCGAAAGTCCTGCGATAGGATAGCAAAAATCGTTATGGGCCTAAAAAAATTCTCTCGAGCCGCAGAAAAGGCGCCTCATCAGAAACTCTCACTCAAGAAAATTGCAGAGGAAGTGCTAACCCTTACCGAATCCAAATCGAAGCGACATGATACACCAGTAACTTTTGACGGGATCGTTGAAGGACTCATTGCTGGAAGTGAAGTTGAGATTGAGCAAGTCCTCGTGAACCTCATCAATAATGGAATCGATGCCGTAAAAGATTTACGCCCGAAGTGGGTAAAAGTTGGACTACGAGAGGAAGACGACTTTGTTTACCTAAGTGTGACGGATTCTGGAAAAGGGATCCCAGAGTCGGTTCGAAACAAGCTCTTCGAACCGTTCTTTACCACCAAGCCTGTTGGTGAAGGCACGGGGTTGGGTCTATCGATTACTAAAGGCATTCTGGATGACCATCACGCGAGCATTACAATTCTGAATTCAAATCCAAATACCTGCTTTGAACTCAAATTTCCAAAACATAGAGCTGAAAAGAAAGCCGCCTAGTCCGAAGATCGAGATCCATCGCAGGTCGCTCATTCGAAGTTCGATTCCCAGCGTCTCAAATTAAAAAAGCCGCCGACTCCTTGAGCCGACAGCTTTTTTTATTGGAGGTGACGGTGAGAATCGAACTCACAGAATACGGTTTTGCAAACCGTCCCGTTAACCATTCCGGCACGTCACCTTAGACTGAGAAAGGATTCAACCTGTTTAGCCGAATGTCAGGGCGAAGTCAAAAGGGGCGCGATTTGCAGAATAGTTGCACAGGTGGTATCGATCCCACTCTGTAAGGTTAGGGGGACGGTATTCTTGAAGATTAAAATAAAATACTCGGGGCGAAAGGGCCGCAAAGGCCCTATGGCTGTTCTCTTCCTCTTTCTTTTGGAATTGGGAATGGAGCCGAATCTGGCCTTCTCATCCTCCACTGACCTAGGCTACGCGTGCAAAACCGTTTTTTCCTGGCAAGGGCGAGATGAGTACGAAAGGCGGGTTTTGGGGCTCTTTCCCTACTTTTTAAAGGTTGGGAGGACTTTCGTAAGGAAGGCCAATGGCAATCGAGTGAACTTTACAGTGGAAGACTTGGCCCAGCAGGCTGTCTTGTCCCTCTTGCAAAGTGGAAGTCGCCTCTCTGAAGCAGAAAAGGCAGAGCGCTCGGATATTCTACTTAAGGTTCAAGGCAAGGCCCGCATCATAGATTATATGCGCCTCGAAGGGCGTACTTCGCTGGCTCCCTTAAAGACTTTGGTTAAACGTTGGAGGGCCATCGATGAGGTTTTGCGATTGTGGCAGAAGCATAACGCAAGCTGGTTGACCCTTGAGCATGTGGATGAAATTGTCGAACATCGCAACTATCCCTTGGCTATGTATTTTGTAGCTGCGGCGGTAAAGGAGATTGCCATTGAGGAGCTGCAATCGGTTTTGAACGAGGCAGAGTTCAGCATTGTCAGAAATTTTTCAAGCCTATGGTGGCGATCAGAAAAGGAAGACGTTCTTTTCTTGGCAATGCGGTCCTTTGATGAATTGCAATTCGAAAACCCTTTGGAGCCTATGCAAAGGGCTGATTGGCCGATTAAAAAGGCCGATGAGCAGTATAGAATGGAAATGAGTGGAGGTAGCGGATCTCGAGGCGTTGGCTCATCTTTCCCGTCAGAAGATGCGCCAGTTGTGCTGGAACTACCCCTTTCTAAGGATCCGATTCGAAGGGCAGGGGTGATTGGGCTTTCGCGGACTCGCGAGGAAATTGAAGTGAATGGAGAAGCGCTTACCATTCGGCTTTGGCCTGAACTGGGAATGTCAGACCTTGTTTCTGCAACGGGAGCTGCGTTGAGGGATAGGGTAATCCTATTTTTGAATTTTGAATTTGAGTATTCGCAATTGGAAGTGGGGTGGCTCTTTGATTTGTCGGAGTCTGCTATTTCGCTGAGGCTGACCCGAGCGAAGAATCACGCGCTCAAGAAATGGTCGAGCCCGGATAGCCCCTCAGGGCTACCCGGGCTCTGAATCGAAGAGGAGGATCCTGTAGGGGACCCCCCTTTGAAACTGTCTTTTCAGACCGTCTTTGGTAGCTCAGCCTGCGTGAACTGTCGGGGTCACAGTCCGTAGCACTGGAGCTTTGCGCGTTCAGCCTTTCGACTGACTTGCCTTTTTCAAAGAGGGCAAGAAGCCCACCTCTTCCTGACCCTGTTCCATCAGGGCCGAACTCTCTGTCTTTTTGCTGAAACTTGTTTTGCCGACCATGAACCACCCTCTCACGTACCTTATTAAACCTAGGCCGGAACCCAAACTGCGACTGTACTATTAATGATAATGCGGTGTGTTAATCAAATCAAGTGATTTTCCGTGGGGGGTGTGTCATTTTTACCCTACAAAGGAATCAAATTATGTGGCTTCCACTTCTTGGCCTTTTTCTTATGGCCGGTCCTTCCGCGCTGGCGACATCGGAGGCCCCGTTGGATTCCGGTACGGAAGAAAGCCTTCCGTCAGCTTCTCAGGATACGATTCAGAATTATCCGGTACGCAGTATTGGAACACTGAGAGTCAGTAATCGAAAAGGAAACATCATTGTTCGCGGGTGGAACCAAGATAAAATTCGAGTCATCGCAACGCGAGAAGGATTTGGCGCAACAGAAGAAGAAGCCAAAAAGGCGCTCAATCAGGTTTCGTATGATTTCAGGCAAGTCGGAAGCGAAATCGAAATCCTTACGCGTGTTGCAAAAGAATCTACGATTCAAGATCGAATTGCAGCTCGCAAGGAGAATCAAGCTCGTTTGCATTTGAGGATTTTGGCCCCTACTCGGATGGTGCTAGAGTTGTGGTCGGTCAGTGGATCAATATCTGTACAAGATTGGGATGAGTCCATCAAAGTAAGAAATTTCAGTGGAGAGATTGAGGTCTCTAAAGTGCGAGCAAAAAAAATCAACGTCACCTGTCCTCAGTGCCCAATTGCTCTGTCATCTATCAATGCCAATGTTCACAGCGTAGGGGGAGATCGAAACATGCGTGCCTTTCGAATCGCAGGTACGGAGCACTATTTTGAAACTCAGTCTGGAGAAATCGAAGTTTCGGATGTTGGAGGGAAGCAAACTTATTCAAGTCAAAAAGGAGAACTCTTAGGTAAAGACCTTTCGGGTGATGTTGGATTTCGAACTCAAGAAGGGAAAGTAAATCTCAAACGACTCAGTGGCGTGCTGAATGGTAGGACGTTGAGTGGGGCGATTTTTGTGGAATGGTTGAGCAATGAATTTGACGGAAAGTCATTCATCGAATCCGAGAGTGGTGATTTGACGTTTGAACTGCCGAGGCGCTTTTCGGGAGAATTAGATCTAGAGGCACCGGACAAACAAGCCGATTTGGAATTCAAATTGCGGCCTCTAACCCAGACGGGGCTTGAGAAGCAGGTTCCTACCTCTTCTCATATTCATGGCAATGTTGGAGATGGTGGTGAGCTTCTACGGCTATTTTCCCGCAAAGGTTCTGTCACGGTGAAACGGAGAGACCACTAATTGAACCCACCTTCAAAGCGAGCCCGTATCTTGCTGATTCGCCTTAGTAGCATGGGAGACGTTATTCTCAATGCTGCTGTGCTGGAGTCCAAAATCTTGAAAGAGGCTGAAGTGGATTTCCTAGTCGGGCAGGAATTTGCAGAGTTGCTTCAGGAGCACCCTCGCGTCCAGCGGGTTTGGACCTTTGATCGAAGAAAGAGTGCACTTCGGAGCTGGATTCAGCTTTGTCAGGATCTTCGGCGCGAAAAATACGATGAAGTTTGGGATCTTCATGGCAGTCTCAGGACTCGAATCGCAAAATGGATTTTGAAATTTCGACCCAGAGGTCAAAGACTGATTTGGCGATCTGTTGCACGGTACCGATGGAAGACCCGTGGACAATGGATGTTGGGAGGACTTTGGCCTACAAGCTGGAAGCCTCCTCATCGCTTAGATGCTTTGACAGAATTGTGTGGAGAAGACGCTCAGCTTAAGCCCAACTTCAGGCACCTTGTACATTCTGCTCAGAAGCAGGATTCGTATGTGACGGTGATGCCGGCTTCGCGATGGCGAAGCAAAGAGTGGCCGACAAAATCCTATGTAGAAGTCCTAAAGAACCTGCAACTAAAAGCAGTAGTCTTAGGACGAAATCAAGATCCCGCTTGCCAGGCCTTGTTGCGAAGCTTGGAAGATTTGGAGCTTCCCTATGAATCTCTCTTAGAGACGGCAGATCTCAAACAAACCGCAACGGCACTTGCGGGGTCAGCATTTTTTCTAGGAGCTGATACGGGGCTTGCTCATCTGGCAATGTCCCTCGGTGTAGCTTCGACGGTATTGCTCGGTCCAACGGGTTGGGCACCGGCATTTGAACCCTGGACTCAGGGTTCACTTGGATTAAAAACAGATCTCCTCTGCCAGCCATGCGGAAAGGATGGTCGACTTTGCAAAAGGTTCTGGGAGCCTTATGCATGTTTGACCGGCCTTAATCCCGCAACGGTACTTGCTCATTTGCAAAAAACGGGTGGGACTCAGAGGCGTTGGAGTTTGAGAATGAGGGTCTATCGATCGGCAGCGCGATGGATCTTTGGAAGGTTGCTTCGCACGTCGGGTTACCGCTTCAATCGTGCAAAGGCTCCCTTGCCACTGCTGACGGTGAAGCATAAGTCCGCACGTCGTATTTGGTTTCACGCTGCAAGTGTTGGAGAATTAGAAAGCCTGCTCCCTCTAGTAGAGAGGCTTTTGCAAAAGCCTGAAGTTCTTTTGGTGATTACTGCGTGGAGCGCATCTGCTCAGCCCGCATTGGAGCGTTTAAAACAAAAATGGAAGGATCTCCCTCAATTGCACTGGATTGGAATGAGTCCGGGAGAGGGGTTTTGGAGTGAAGCGCTCGCAGACTTTGCTCCTGAGACTTTTGTTACCGCTCGCTACGAAGCGTGGCCAGAGCTTTGGGCAAGTCTTAGCAAGAATGGAATCAAGCTTTTTACGGTTTCCGCGGCAGCGCGAAATTCCATTCGATGGGCCAAGCGTCTTTTGAATCTGCTTGGTGAATCACTTCCTCAACAGACCTTTCAAGTCCTAAAGGCAGCAGATGCAGAACGCCTGCTTGAGTGGTTTCCGTTGGCAAAGGTTCGGCGGGCCGGCGATCCTAGATTGGATCGAGTCCTTGATCGGGCGGACCAAAGCGGATCCATCCTGGCTTCTTGGAAGCAAGGATTTGAGGGCCTACCCAAGCCTTGGGGGATTCTCGGCAGCATCTGGCGTGAGGACTTTGAAGTCCTTCAAGACGGTTTGCAAAGATGGCTTGATCAGACTGGCGGTACTCTTTGGGTTGTTCCCCATCAGCTACACAGAGAGAATTTGGACTTTTTTGGAGAAAAACTCAAAAACTGGAATCCCACTTACACCCGAAGTAGCAAAGAAACCCGACGCGTTGTGGATGCTACGCGTGCGGTACTCGTCGATGAAATGGGAAAGTTATTAGAGCTGTATTCTTTAGGAGACTGGGCATTTGTCGGAGGGGGCTTTACCAAAAATGGCGTGCATAACACGCTTGAACCGGCGGTCTTTGGACTTCCAATCTTGATTGGGCCAGCAAAGGCTAAACGGTTTCCAGAAATTGAATTGCTACAGGAGCGTGGCCAGTTGCATATGGCCAGAGATGCCACTGATTGCAGCGATTGGATCAATAGGCAAGTTCCGGTCATCGACTCTTTGCAGCGCTTAGCATGGAAAAAACTCCTTGCAAGCCATCGGGGAGTCACCGACCATCTCATCGAGGATTTATGGAGCCAGGTTTAAGAGATCATTACCAGTGGGCTACCTTGGGTGACAGCATTGGGAGCTTGCTCAGTGCTTGCGCAATGGCGCAGTCGGGCGCTTCTGTATTGATCCTGCCACTGTCTCCAAGTCGCGGAACCCTGATTTCGAAAGCGGGACAGATCTTGGACCTTGAACCCAATGCGATTTTGGGCTTGGGCGGAAGTTCGGCGTCCTGGGGTAGTATTCGACAACTTCTTGAAACGATACCTGGTGCAAGTCTGCTTCTTGAGAAAGTCATTCCGACTTCCCTGATCGAACCTCAGGTCGTTACTGGGACTAGCCGCATTCGACTAGCATCCCATCCTCTCGATTTTCGGCGCGAATGGGTGCGCGAGGTAGGGGCTCGTGGTGCGGATCACTGGAAATGGAGTCCCGACCCTGAAGTTAGTGTCCAATTAGTATTGAGTTATTGGCGAGAATTTCTGGCGAGGGGTGTTTCTGTCGAATCGAAACAGGCCATGCGAAATCAGCGCAAGGGATACCAGTCCATTCGCGAAGTAGAAGGTACTTTGCGGGGGGCAAAGCCACCCTTTCGAGACGAGTCCTCCTATCAGGAATGGCTTGCTGGTGCAGTCTATGCCTTGACTGGACATCAATGTCCTGTTCCAAGTTCACAGCGATTTCAACATCTCTTGGCATTGGGGCAAACCGTAGCGGGCTATCGAGGCGGAGCACAGGGATTTCGAGACGCCCTTTTATCTTTAGCAAAAAGCCTTGGAGCTAGCGTCCCTCAAGGAGTCGACTGTCGTAGGATATTCGTGGATTCAGGTCGTTTCACTGGGGTGCAAGTTACCCAGCAAGGCAAAATGATTACGATGGATGCCGCCGTTTTGGGTTGCTCTCTTACTCATGCAAAGGACTACCTCTATTTTTCTGGTAAGGGCCGCAAAGATCAGCTTGTACGACCATCCAGGCCGTGTGGATGGCGCTATACCGTAGCAGTCACGGTACATAAAGAAGCGATTCCTCCGGGAGTTGGCGGGTCTTTTGTTTGGTCCCAAGAAGGAGCACCACCACTCGAGGTGACGATTGCGAGTCCGAAGGACTATGGCACAGGCCATGCGGATCAAAGGATTGTCTATTTGCGAACGGTATTACCTCACCAGTCCGAAACCCTGCAGGCGCCCTACCAGAGAGAGATAGGGCTGCGGATGTTTCGACAAGCCAAAGAGCTTTTGCCGTTTCTTGATTTTCATGTGGTGAAGATTTTTCCTGATTTTCGAGATGAAAAATCCAAAGAGGGTGATGGTTTGGATGAAGCCTATCACTTTGTGGATTTGGATTTTATTCCAGATTTTCTTCGTGTGTATGACGGTTCGGGAATGGGGTATCTTTCTGGCGTCGAGGACCTCTACCTTGCTTCCAATGAATCGTATCCTGAAATGGGGACTTTCGGTTCGGTCATTGCTTCATTGGAGTCCATGTTGCGCCATGCATTGACCACAAAGAATCAAGGCAATGAATTGCCAACGCGTGGGGTTGACGCGCAAGCAAGGATCGAATAGATCTAAATTCTCATGATTGCACGGTATTCCCGTCCTGCTATGTCCCGCATCTGGTCTGATCAAAATCGCTACTTTACTTGGTTACGAGTTGAAACTGCGGTCTGTGAGGAACTCGCTCAAATGGGACGCATCCCACCGGCAATATGGAGCGAGCTACAGCCTCGGCTTCAGGACCTTATCAAAAAAGGTGGCGTATCCCCTGTTAGAGTCGATGAACTGGAATTAGTAACCAAACATGACGTCATCGCTTTTACTACCGCAGTTGCTGAGGTCATTGGGCCGACTGCTCGATACGTCCACTTTGGTCTCACCTCATCGGACGTGGTCGACACTTCGTTGAGTATTTTGATTTTGGAGTCCGGTCAGATTCTTATGAAGGATGTTGAATTGCTTTGTGGTGTCTTGAAGAAGCAAGCAACGCGCTACAAGGACCTTGCTTGCATTGGACGATCTCACGGTATTGCAGCAGAGCCGACGTCATTTGGACTGAAGTTCTTAAGCTGGTACGCTGAGTGGGAAAGAAATCGCTTGCGACTTGAAAAGTCACTCGAGCGAATCCAGTTCGGAAAGCTCTCGGGTGCGGTTGGTGTGAATTCTCATTGGGAACCCGCTTTTGAAGAACGTGTTCTCAATCGAATGGGCCTTCAACGTGAGCCGGTAGCAACTCAAGTGATTCCACGAGATCGGCATGCCGAAGTGCTGAATGTCATGTCCATTTGCGCCGGAAGCATGGAACGCATCTGCATCGAACTGCGCCACCTCCAGCGAAGCGAAGTAGGAGAAGTGGAAGAAGGATTTGCCAAAGGACAAAAGGGCTCCTCGGCAATGCCCCACAAGAAGAATCCCATTTCCGCCGAAAACCTTACTGGCTGCGCGCGTTTGATTCGTTCCTATGCTCAGGCCCAACTTGAGAACATTGCGCTCTGGCATGAACGAGATATTAGTCATTCTTCTGTAGAGCGCATTACGTTTCCTGACGCGTTTATTCTAATGGACTATTCCCTTCATCGACTCATCAAGGTCCTAGACAACTTGGTGGTCAAAGAAGAGCAAGTGCGAAAGAACCTTACGTTCGCCGGACCGGTTATTTATTCTGGTCACGTGCTATTGGCATTGGTTCAGGCTGGTGCCGAGCGAGAGTCCGCCTATTATTGGGTTCAAGAATGTAGTCACAAGGCCCTGGATCAACAATGGGACATGCAACAGTACATCCACGCATTGGCTCACCATCCTCAAATTTCCGAACACCTCAAGGAGCCAGAGATTCAAAAACTCGGCAGTCTCCCTCATCAGCTTCGAAATGTGGACGCCATTTTCGAAAGAGTCCTTGGCAAGAATTCCTGAACACATTTCCATTGAGGCGCCTTAGCTTCGATGGTCTCTCAAAGGTGAGGATTTGCAATTGGCTTGAGCAATAAATTCCTGGAGTATTATTAACACTAATCTGCAATATACCGCGAGAATCGTGGGTCAAGTGCAATTCCCTTATAGGTTTCGAGGATGCCTTGAGTTTTAAGGGTATCCATCCATGTTCTCAGTGAACAGCCCTCCAACCTTAAGTCTTCGAGCTTCCAGAAGGCATCGCGATAGAGTTGCCGCACGAAGCATGCCTCATGTTGATCGGTTTTTCGAACCGCAGCAAAGAGACCGTCCATTCCCTCATAGGTTGCACGGTCCTTTGGATGAATGCGAGGAGTCACTTGGCTATCCAACCCAACGCTCGCAATAAACCTTCCTGTGTGGTCATAGATGTCTTCCGTTGTTCGAAATCTTCCAATTGCGTCAAAGTTATTAGATGCAAAGGACATCGCCATCTGACTGTGACAGCCAATGCAAGAATTGGAGGAGGTGAGATTCTCGCTTGCTTCTCTTGTACTTTCAAGTCCCGTCGCTTCCGGTGGGTCTATGCCAGCTGCGGCGGCGGGGGGAGGACTCAAAGGGGTGCAGAGGATATCTCGCCGCAAGTGATGACCATCAGGAAAGAAATGTCGGTTTTCATTGCCATGATAAAGGACTGCGGTACGTGCAAGAAACCCCCGAGTTTCAGCAACTGTGGGGAGTGTTCCCGTATAGTTCCCGTTCCATGGCGAAACGCCGTAGGCATTAGCAAGCGTTGCATTCTGAGTAAGTACCGTTCGGCTGGAGAAGAGATCCTCAAAAGAGCTGCCTGGACGATAAAACACGTGGTAAGTAAAAAGCTGATCGAGCTCTGTTTTGGCTGCGTTGACAAAATTCTGGTCAACTTGAAGCCCATTAAAAGTCGCCTGGTATTTAGGATCCTGTAGTCTGCCTGATGCAACGGCTTTATCCTCATATCGCAACCATTGCCTGAAAAAGGACAAGAAGTGGGAGCGCAAGCGAGTCTGATAGGGACTGGAATTGAAGAGGCTTGAGACGAGAGTTGCATATTGACTGTCGTTCGTCACCTGCCCAAGGCGCACTCTCTCCAGGAGCCCATCATCTGGACCTTCTCCGAGAAAGAAGAATGACGCGCGCGAAACTCGCTCATATGGTGTCATCTGGAGAATTTTGTGTTCTATTTCCGTGCCCCCAAGGTAGTCGTGAAAAACAAATGCCGGAGATAGCGCAAAATAGATCATTAAGTTTCGTAACCCATTGGAAGCGTCCGAATTATAAAGCGCCTGAATCCTTTGAACTTCCTCAGTACTTGGGGGTCTTCGAAAAAATCTACGGGCAACGCGATTCACTACTGATTGCTGAAAGCAGGTTGAAGAGAGGGGACTGGAGTTAGCACAAGAACCAAAAAATAAGCTGATTCGCGAACTACTGGCAGTGACCTGATCAGCTAGTTTTATTGCTAAGCGCGTGAGTGGATCTGCGAGGTCAGTCATGTTCTTATTGCTGGAACGAAACAATTGGATCGCAGCGGCACTGTCGCCTGGAAGAAGGCTTTCCTCGCTTTGAATGGAAGTCAGTACAGCGCTGGCTTCTGAGCCAAGGTAATCGTTGATGGTTCGGTGAAGGGTGGCTAGTAGTTCCTCTCGGGTCAGTCGTTTCAAAAAATTACCACTGGGGCGAGCCGAAGGATCGCAAGAAAATTTAAAACGAAGTGCGTCCTCCTGACGTCTCAACATTTCCTCAGGAGAAATCCACTCTAGGGATGTTGAAAAGCACCCTGCAAGTAAGGACGTCATTCCGAGAAATGTCGTGACCTGAAGTGACAATCTTAAGTGAATCATAGTGAAGATATCCCCGACAACCATCCGCCAACTGTTTAGCTAAATTGTAATGAAATTTGACGCGACTAGTAATGTGTCCAGATTGACTGCGGTTTTCTGACTGCCTTTGAAGCTTAGCTTCGCAATAAGGTCATTAGGGGAACTGAGAAGCCATTGGATTTGAACTTTTTTGAATTTTTTCAGAAGGATGCTTGATTGAATTTTTCTAAGATAAAACAGACGGTTTAGCTAACTTAGGGGGACTGAAAGGGGGGTTAGGGTTTAGGGGTAGTTAGCTAAACCGTCTGTATGTGCACTCTTATAAAGCAAGCCGAGTGCCAATGCCAATAAAAAAATAAAGTCAGTCATTCCAATCGTTTAAGATATTTTCTCTGTCTAGGTTTCTAACGCCTAGTGACCAAAGTTTAGTCACGTGGAAAACACCTTATCGAAAAGCGGAGGTTGGCCCTCGCAACGAAGTGCAGGTTTCTAGGACTAAAGTCTTTCGAAACCAATTCCATTGAATATTGCTTCCTCTTGATACCAAAGGATAATTACCGACAAAAATGATTTGATAAAGAATAACGTGCTGTGTTAATACGCCAAAGAGCTCGGAGAGGGCTCGAAGGTGTATGAGATGAAAAAAAACAGTCAAGCATTATTCGTTCTTCTGGCACTAACGCTGTCTCTGGCATCAGCAGAGGCTTCTAGCGCTCCAGAGACTGTCCCAGCTGTCATTCCCTCAGTTCAGGTGATTGATCTTCAGACCTCCGGCCTGAAGCCGGTGGAATCCACAACCATTACCCGTGAAAGGTCCGTCCCAGCGGCTGAGGAGCCCCAGGAGCTACCCGCCAAGGCCATTGCAGCTCCACTGCCAGAAAAGGCGCTGCCTGCTACGACGGACAGCGAACTTGAAAAGCGCGTATTGCTTCAGTTGTTGGATCGTCAGTCGCAGCTAGAGGAGCGAGTGAAGAAGCTCGAGACCAAGTTGGAGCAAGCGCCTAGCGCAGTCGATTCGGAAGGCGCTGACGAACTAGGGGAGGAACTTGTTCCAAGCCCTGCTGAACCCGATATGCCCTCGACGCCAACCTCTCCTTCCACGCTTTCGACCCCTATCCCAACGCCCTCCACTCCGGCGACTCCCAATTTGTCGCCGCTTCAAAAGCGCGAACAAATGCGACGAGACCTACAGAGCCTTACGGAGAGTCAGCGGACTGGATCTTTGGCGCATGCTCGGCAAGTTCAAAACCAAGAAGAGGTAGCGAATCTGGTCCAAGCATTTGGCTGGAATCCTCTCGACCCGAGTCAGTCGATTCAAAATCAAGAAATTAAGACCCCTGTTCATTCATTCAAGGAGTACAGAAGATGAAAAATCAGAAAACCAATCGATTAGCCAAAGGAATCGCTTTCGGACTCATGGTGGGTTCGTTGGTATTTATGATCGACAGCAGAAATGTTCATGCTGAGGAAGGTGCGGTTCTTGGAAACAATCCAACCGTAACGGTCAATAAGTCTATTACGGTCAACGCAACCAATACGAGCCAGTCGTCACCCACTAATGCGCTAGTTGCACCCGCTCCAATCGCTCAGGAGAAGCCCGTTTCTTCATCCGAAATCATTCGCCGCGAGCGGCTGATGCAGGAGTTGAAGAATGAAGACCTTCTTCAAACTCGTATTGAGCAATTGCGACTCGAGCAAGAGATGGAACGCACCAAGCATATCGTGAATTCTACCAACCCAATGGGAGTTTCAGAAGCCTCCGTCCCCGCGCCTCAAGGCCATCAGGCGGTTCCGGTCGTTGAAGCTTCATCCAATACAGTGAAATCAGAATCGGCATCGGATGAGCAAGAATCTGGAATGTCGGTTTCCTTGCGACCCAAGGGCGGAATGGCTTTTATGATGGACGATGGTCCCTTTAAAGTAAATTCGAAGGGATCCGTTGGCGTCGAGCTTGGACTGGATTTTACCTCTCATGTGTCGCTTGACCTTGGCTACTCCTACAATATGTATGGAGTGAATGCGCCGGTTTCGGGTGCCTATGGTTATGGTGCTGGAAGTGCCTATGGTTTCAATAATTACTATAATTATTTGAACCAGAACATCTATGGAAACAATGGTCAAAACGGCAATAACCGCAGCACTTTGAACATGAATCAAAACGTGTTTGAGTTGAGCATGCGGGTGGCAATTACTTCGAAGGGATCAAAGGTCCGACCCTATATTACAGGTGGTATGGCCTACTCTCGAAGCTTCATCAATTACGATGAACAGTTGAAGGATTACTTGAGGCAATACAATCCAAACGGCGGAGACGATTACAAGCTCACGGCAGTTTCTGGCGTCATTGGAGCCGGAGTAGACCTTACATTGAGCAAGACCATCTCTTTTGGTGTGCAAGGCAAGTACTACTTACCGATTTCTACGAATGAAGATGGAGCGATCTATCCAGAAGCCTATTATTCCAATTATGGATCGAGTTATGGCTACGGTCGATTCAATGGGTATCGCAACTCTTATTTCGCGAACAACTTAGCGAATGCTGACAAGCAACGCGTTGCTAGTCAGTTGGGATATTCGAGCTTCTATACGGTTCAGGCTTTGATGAGCGTGAACTTCTAAGTTCTTCTTGTTCTCTTGGTGAAACCTGAAAGGTGCTTATCGCAGTGCCTTTCAGGTTTTACACATCACAGCAATACTGAGATTTTGCTGACCACTCCTGGGATTTGATTTAGAATCTAGATCAAATCTAACTGCGAGGTTCAGCATGCACACTTCTTCTTCCATCCTTCATCAAGGCCGCGCGTTTCGACTCACCAATGAATCCGAAAAATGGGGCTACCAAGTATGGAGCCTCCTCTTCGACCTTCAAGGCGAGAAGGTTAATAAATTGGACGCGGGGGTACTCGAAGAATTCGGTCAGCTCCTTCCTAAGTTGGAGGAGTTAGGTAAAGCGGGCCAGATTGACGCACTTGTCCTTCATTCTGGCAAAAATAAAAATTTCATTGCTGGCGCGGATATCAAGTTAATCCAGGGCGCAAAAACTCCCAAAGATGCGCAGGAACTTTCCTCGCGCGGTCATCAATTTTTTAATCGATGGGAAGACTTGCCTTATCCCACGATAGTGGCGATTGACGGAAGCGCCTTGGGTGGCGGTTGTGAGTGGTCTTTGGCGAGTACAGCTATCGTCATGTCAAACAGCTCCTCTGCACAAATCGGATTGCCTGAAGTTCTATTAGGAATCATCCCCGGACTTGGTGGATGCGTTAGAATGCCACAGCGCGTGGGGATTGCGACGGCTTTGGATTTGATCCTTACCGGCAAAAGTCTCAAAGGAGATCGAGCTTTCAAAGTGAGTCTGGCTGACGCTTGTGTTCAAAAAGATAATTTTATGGAGAACGTGCATTTTTGGATTAAGGCGCAACTCCCCAAGCTCCGAGCAAAGGCAAAAGACAAGACGGTTCAATTGGGCAAACCACCCAAGCTGGGCGGCATGGGAGGCTTGGGTGGCAAGCTGCTCGAGGGGATGCCGATGGGCAGAAATCTGATTTTCAAAAAAGCCAAAGAAGGCGTGATGAAAAAAACCTTTGGCCACTATCCCGCCCCATTGGAAGCGATCGAGGTGATTCAATCCATCGGGACGCGCGTAGGAGTCCATTGGAATAAAATCACGCGCCAGCGTGCCCTAGATCGCGAGGCAGCGGGCTTTGGAAAAGTTGCTTCCACCGCGGTCTCTAAGAATTTGATTGGGTTGTTCTTTATTACCGAGGAGTTGAAGAAGGCCAATGGTTTGGAGTCGGGCCATGAAGTTCCTCAAAAAGACTTGCATGCGGCGGGAGTGCTAGGTGCTGGAGTGATGGGCGGTGGGATTGCCCAACTCTTTGCCAACAAAGATATTACGATTCGGATGAAGGACATCGGTTTGAAGGGACTTCAAATGGGTGCCGAAACCGCCTCGAAGCTTTTTGCAAAGGCCGTGAAGAAAAAAAAACTGACGAAGCGAGAATTTTTTCAAAAAATGAATCATATCGCTCCGGTTTTGGACTATTCAGGATTTAAGTCGTTAGACCTTGTCGTAGAAGCAGTAGTTGAAGACATGGCGATTAAGAAAAAAGTGCTTCAAGAATTGGAAGGTTCGATTCGCAAGGATTGCGTTATTGCGACCAATACTTCTTCGCTATCGGTGAGTGAGATGCAAACTGCCCTTTCGACGCCTGAACGTTTTTGCGGGATGCACTTTTTTAATCCCGTTCATCGCATGCCTCTGATCGAAGTGATTCGGGGAGCGAAAAGTTCAGACGAGGCGGTTTCGGCTGTTTTCGAAATGTCCAAGCGCCTTGGCAAAATGCCAATCGTCGTGAAGGATGCGCCAGGCTTTTTGGTGAATCGCTTGCTGACGCCCTATATGAACGAGAGCGCCTTTCTCCTAGGAGATGGAGCGCCGATTGAAGAGATTGATCGTGCCATGGTCAAATTTGGAATGCCAATGGGACCTATTGAGTTGATTGATGAAGTGGGAGTGGATGTAGGAGCCAAGGTGGTCAAAGTATTGAATGCCGCCTTTGGAGATCGTATGCCTCCTGCACCTCTCATTCATAAGGTAGTAGAGAGCAAACGCCTGGGAAAGAAGACCAAGCAAGGATTCTACGACTACGAGGGCACCGGCGAGCGGCTAAAGAAGAAGTCATTCCCTGGAATTTACTCGCTTCTAGGTGTCAGCGCCAAGGCAGGAAAAATCAGCCCGCAAGAAATGGTGGATCGGTGCATCCTTCCTATCATCAATGAAGCAGCGCTTTGTCTTGATGAGAAGATTGTAGCAAGAGCCGCAGACGTCGATCTCGGGATGATTATGGGTACGGGATTTGCCCCCTTTCGAGGGGGCCCTTTGCGCTACGCGGATTCCTTGGGCTTGGATGCAGTCGTTGCTCGTCTCAAGGAATTGGAAACTAAGTATGGCAGGCGATTTAAGCCTTGCGAGGGATTAGAAAATCGCGCTCGACAGAAGGCAACCTTCTATTAGAGTGTCGAGTGCATGAGTTTTCTTTCTTGGTCCTTTAAGCCATGGGTGCGTTGGGTAGGTTTGCGCTACCTTCGATCAAAAAAGGGATCCCGATTTTTGAGCTTCATTACTTTGCTGTCGGTCCTAGGGATAGCAGTAGGGGTAAGTGCAATGATCGTGGTCTTGTCGGTCATGGATGGCTTTGAAGGACAGCTGATCAAGCGGTTGATGGCTACCGAGCTACATGTCTTGGTGGAGCCTACGGAAGAAGTGCCAGGCTATGATCAAGGCTGGGTACCGTCCAAGTCACTCGAAGAAAATGGAGTGGCAGATGAGATCCGCTCTCGCGTCGAGGTCAAACACTTGGTGCCTGTGCTGGCAACTGAGGCCATTCTTCGCACAGGGACTCGTGTAAGCGGGGTAGTCGTGCGTGGTGTGCCAGCAAGCAGGATGGAGCTCCTAAAACAGCATTGGGTTGAATCCCAAAGCCAAAATAGTGCTGATACTGCGGATTTGCCAGGAGTCGTGGTGGGGAAGGAGCTTGCCTACCTTCTTGACCTTCTACCGGGTGATCGGGTCACGCTGATATCTCCAACGGAGACCGAAGGACCCCTTGAAGCCGTTCCTCGAATGAAGCCATTCAGGGTCTTGGCGATTTATGAAACCGGAAGTCATGACCAAGAACTGCAATCTGTTTTTACTGAGCAAAGCAATGTGGAGTCCTTTGTACGCAAAAGAGAGGTGTTGACTCAGTGGGAGATAGAGCTCTCTGACTTTAGTGCAGCGTCTTCATTGGCATCGGATCTCAGAAAGCGGCTTCCTCATTTTCGGGTGCGCGATTGGGCGGAGATGAATGCATCGCTTTTTGCTTCACTCAAGTTGGAGCGACTGGCGATGTTTATTGTTTTGGCATTTACGGTGATTGTGGCGAGCTTCAATATTGTGACGACACTGACGCTGATGGTTTTAGAAAAGAAGCGAGAGATTTCTATTCTTAAGGCCATGGGCGCGCCTTCGCGGGATATTGCAGCAATTTTTTTATGGGAAGGTCTTTTGATCGGGGGTTTGGGAGTGGGTTTGGGAGTAGTCGTCTCGATCGCAGTGAGTTGGACGCTTAGTACTCATAACTGGATTGCGCTTCCTGATTTCTATGTAGACCGGACCTTGCCAATGAGTTTTGTTCCTTCTTATTATTTCTTAGTAGCGAGTTGCGCGCTAGTGATTGTGCTTTTGGCCTGTGTCTATCCCAGTCGGCGTGCTGCACAGCTAAATCCTATTGAGGGGATTAGGGTAAGTTGATTTCTGGCTATTTATGTAAGTTTTTGAGCTCTAAAGAAACTTGTGACCGTAGCATTCCTCCTGGATCATAGCGGCGAAACAGTTCTTTGACGATGGCCACGTGGCCAGCGACTTCTTCATAGGGACCAACAAAAAGATCAGAACTGATCGCCACCATCAAAATAAGACTTCTTAAGTTGGCTTCGCGCAGGGTGGCGTCGCCGGCGGCTTCATTTTGAGCCAGGGTATTTTGAAGACTAGTGAGGTAGATCGATAGGGAAGAGAGATTCCACCTAGCATTGAGTTCAAGGAAATTAAGGTTTCCGTCGGTAAGAATCGCTTGGCTTTGGAGCCTGTTCATTGCGTCTGTGATGGAGTGATCAAATCCAAGTTCATTCAATGTCTGGATTCGAAGGGCAAGTCCTTGTAGGAGCGCGCGACCACGATAGGACATCTTCTGAGTATCTGCTTGAACCGGCTGAAAGGCGCCAAATCCCAAGGCAACGGGTATCTGGGTAAGTCCGATCCAACCCGCGGCAATGAGGCTTGGGACAGCGACAACAAGGAGGGTTTTCTTTCCCAAGTAGAAAACCGTGCTGTGAGGTTTCTTAGGGTATTTTACCCAGGTCTTGAGTTGGTCCCTCACCAACATTTCGACCGCATCAATGACCTTCACGTCACTAACAGCCTTACCGTAGACCCGCATGGCTGCTTCTGGATCAAAATAGGCTTTTTCGACGGAGTCCACGGAGGCTAGGAGTTGCTTTCGCGTCTTGCGGTCGTAGATCCCCTGAAAGGTTGCTGCAGAATGGAAGAAGTTTTTAGTAAGGGCCTTTGCTCCCTCGGGACTCCCGAAAAGAGGAGCATGGGCGTAAGCATACGCTGGATTTTTACGCGAAAACCACCTCGAAAAAAATCCAGGCGCTTGAAAGGCTGCAGAGCAAGCGACTTCACGATCGCTTGAGCTATCTCTTTCTGGCTCGGCATGAGCAAGGGAAAGTGAGGAAAGAAGAATCCAGAGCAGAGCAAGGAACTTAAGACGCATCTCTCTTGACTATCCAAGGCCATTGCAATTGTAAACCCTGAGCCCCCTGTTTGGGTTCAGAAGCTCACTTTCATTCGGGTTGCAAAGATCGAGGCGCTCTCCTTATTTGCGTAATAAGCGCCTGGAATCAAGTAACCATAGTCCATTTGGAGGCTGGTGCTTGGGGTGAGTTGGTAGACAGTTCCGAGGTCGAATTCATTCCCCATGGCCTTCGATCCCGTAGATGAAGCGGCGGAGGACGAGAGATTTCCGTACCGGACAAAGGTTGTCATACGCTTGGTCATATTGAAGGAAGTCGTGAAGATCAATAGCCTTAGGCCGTCGGATTGTCCAAGTCCACCGATGACGGATTGCTTGGAGGTTCCAGGTGATTCATCCACGCCGTCCGAGGTTGCTAAAGTAAGAAGGTAGGAAGTATTGATCGGCGAGGAAAATGCCGCGCGCTTGCCCTCAATATTGGCACCCGAAGCCGCATCCACCGCGTCCGAAGCACCTGGAGTCAATAGTCCTTCTAGAGTGAAGTTGATTTGGGGAGCTTCCCACGCATAGGTGATCTTGAAATCAGCTAGGTAGGCGAGGTACGAGTCCGTGAGGTCGCCATCGAGGCGAGTCTTGCCCCAGTTGCCAATAAAGGTAGCCTGAATGCCCAGGGGCTGAAGCTTTTCGTAGTCGAAGGTTCCACCCAACCAAAGGGTTTCGCTGGTTCCTGTTGTGGCTGCCGCCGTAGAATTGAGGTAGTAGGTCTCGGCAGTATTGCGGCGGTAAGCCCCATAGGCCGTCGCTTTGATCATAGAAAGAAATCCCAGCGTTCCCGTAAAGCCTAAGAAGTAGTCATGCCCGCCGCGAGGGGAAGTGTTGGCGATGTTTTGGCGGCTTCGGCAAACCAAAGCTGACCTTCGGACAAGTCAGTTTTGTAGGTCATCTGAAGTGCTGCGACGTTGTCGTTAAAGATAAAACTTCTAGGATCAGAGACCACCGGTGCAATACCGCCCAATACGCCAATGCGTTGAGAAAGCTGATGGGTGAGGTAGAAGTTCTTGAGCTTGACTACGTTTCCGCGGGTATTTTGGCCGCCGCCGGTAGTGGAATCTCCAAAATAAACTTCTCCAACCTCCAATAAGCTTACGAGAGCTGTTTGGTCTTTGCCTACTTCAAATCCGAGGTCCGAAAGGAGACTCAGGTTGTTTTGGCTGCTTCCTTTGGTGAAGTCTGTTGCGTTGCTGTAACCAAAGCCAGAGGTACGTTCAAATTCGACCGCTGCAAAACCAGAAAATTTAAAGGCAAGAGGAGTCTCTTCTGCAGCGGGAGCTGCCAAATCTTTGAGGGTAGGTTCTGAAAGAAGCTTGGTAATAGAGCCTTCTTCTTTACTGACGCCTTCTACTACGTATTTGGTAACGACTCCTTTCCTTCCTTTTGACTGGCGCTGAACGCGCAATGAAACTGCCAAGGCTTCCGATGAAGTCTTGAATTGAAGCCCAATACGGCGATCATCCTGACAAGACACCATTGCCTCGACATCGCCTATTTCTGTGGCTTCGCTCGTCGCGCAATCGCGTTTGGTGTAGGTCAAAGGTAATTCATCCTTACAAGAGATGATTTCTCCCGGTCGCGATTCAAAGGTTACGACATAGCACCCTGAACTCGTATGGAGGATGAGCTTGGCTTTTGGGGCGGTTGAATTTTCGCTTTCTGGGCCGGACGTGCTTTCACTTGCTTCTTCGGATTGAGGTTCTTTTTCGTGTCTCTTCTTGGAAGGTTTTTTTTTCATTTTCTTGGCGGGTTTTGCTTCGGATTCGGGAGCCTTGTCCTGAGCAAGAGATTCCCAGGGAGCGGCTTCTTCGGCGAGAGCGAAATGTCCCAGTGCCAAGCCAAAACTAAGAATAAATGCCGAAAAAAATCCGCTTCTCAAAATCACTGATGCTCCCCAAGGTAAGATTCGATAGCTCAGTAAGTCTATCGATATATTGGCGTTTGGCTAGCGGGATTTGCAGAGGCGCTGCGTTGATTTTCAGATAATGTGAACAACCTCGCTCAGTGGAATTCGAAACTGCGGGCCCCAGGTTCCACGCTCGGCTTCTTTACCGATGGCGATTACCATCGCGATTCGCCCAGAGCAGCGAAGCTTCAAGAGACGGCGCACGCGCCATTCGTCAAATCCTTCCATCATGCAGGTCGAATAGCCTTGTGCCGCAATAGCCAGCACAAAGTTTTCTGCGGCAAGCGCAGCCGATTTCATCGCCATGGCTTGTATTTCGCCTTTGAAATGGGGACCTCGAGTCATGGGCTGAAATATCCCAATCGCAAATGCTACGATCCATTTCATAAGTCCAAAAATATTAAGCGGACCCGAGGTGTATGCGACGGGGACCAGTTGCTTGTAATATTTCTTAACAATACGAGGCGCTTTGACTTGTTCAAGGAAAGCGAGCATGGGCTTCTGAGACCGACGCCAGTTTCTGGGGTCGGCTGTGACGACCACCATTTGAGCACAGGTTCGAGCAGCGGCTTGATTGAGGCAAGCATGGACAAGTTTGGCTTTTTTTTCTGGAGATTGAACCCAATAAAAATCCCACGTTTGAGTGTTGGAGGAATTCGGCGCAAGAACCGCAGCCTCGAGTGCTTTTTGAATGATAGCGTCAGGTACAGGATCATTGGTATATTGACGGATGCTTCGGCGCGAGCGGACCGCTTCAAAAAAATCCATAGGTATCCTCGTTTCTCCTATTCGAAAAGATTCAGGAGTGTAAAAATACTAGTTTAGGGCGATAGGGGAAGTCTTGCCAAAGAAATCAAAAACCGTCATCCGAATCCCGAAAGAGGCACTGAGATCCGCGCCTAGGGCGCCGCGCAAAGCCAACCAAGATCATGGTTCTGCTACTCAATATCGGCGGAAGCCCAAGCACTCCAAGAGGGCCAAGGACTCCGGTCAATAGTGAAGGTACTCAATGGCAGTACTTGCTTTCGTTGAGACTTTTGGCTATCAAGGGTGGGACCCGAAGGCGCAAAGCCTTTTCTTGAAAATTCAGGTGCGGGAGTAGCTCAGTTGGCTAGAGCACCAGCTTGCCATGCTGGGGGTCGCGGGTTCGAGTCCCGTTTCCCGCTCCATTTTTTCAAGATGACAAGGTGAAATGAACTTCGAGGTCGGTGACCGTTCACTGAACGGATAGTGCCCAGGAAAGGGCCTCTTGCCGGCTCCAGATGAGTACTTTCTGCTGATTATGAAAATCTATACAAAATTTGGCGACAAAGGAAAAACGGCTCTCATTGGTCTTAAGACGGTCTCCAAGAGCCATGGGAGAGTCGAGGCCTATGGAAGTTTGGACGAGCTCAATGCACTTCTTGGTGTTGTTGTGAGCCGAAAGGACTCCTTACCTCCGACACTGCGGGCGGACCTTCTCGAAATTCAGTCTCAGCTTTTCTATTTGGGTGCTGAGCTTGCTACACCTAAGAAGACGAAGAAGCCTACGGCGCATCTGGCGGCTGGCACCGTTGAGTTCTTGGAATCCGCCATAGATGAAATGGAGCTATCGCTCGAATCCCTCCGGCATTTTATTCTGCCTGGTGGAAGTGAGACCTCGGCTTTTTTGCATTTGTCACGAACCGTTTGTCGTCGCGCAGAGCGCCGGGTAGTAGCAATTGCTAAGAAGGAAAAAATTCGTAGCGATGTAATTCGTTACCTCAATCGCCTTGGGGATTTTTTATTTGTGGCCGCTCGTTTGGCAAATTTATTTCAAAAAGGTGAAGAAACACCTTGGATTTCGAAACAAAATTAAACCTGTTTTTTTGATTTATTTTTCTTCCGGTTTTTTAGCGCTGCAAAGAATTCTCGAACATAAAGTTGAGCCGATCCCAAGCTGATAATCAACGAGATCAAAAGCAAGGCTTGTCCGATATCAAATATCGGAAGTCCCAGTAGGCGCTCCTTATAGATCAGCATGGGTATAGCCGTCATCTGCATAGCAGTTTTCCATTTGGCAGATTTTGAAGCCGACAGGACCATACCTTCGGCACTTGCTACCGCTCGAAGTCCCGTGATGGCCAGCTCTCGGCAAATCAACAAGATGACGATGTACGCACTGACTCGATGAAGTTCTTGGAGCATGATGAGTGCGGATACCACTAAGAACTTATCAGCGAGGGGATCCATGAGCTTGCCGTAGACGCTGACCATTTGCTTCTTTCGAGCTAGGTAGCCGTCAAAGTAGTCCGTGATACTCGCGACGATGAAAACTGCCATGGCCATTCCATCTCCCCAAGGCGTACGCATGGCGAGGAGCGCCACGAGGACGGGCACCAGGAGAATGCGAAGCAGGGTGAGGAGGTTGGGAGGAGAAGTCCAAAGGAGGTCCGTACGATCTTCAATTTGCATGGCTCTTCCAACTTAACAGGGTCAACCGGGAAGGCCAGAAGAAAGCCTTATTCAAAAATTGACGCTAAGCGGTGATGCTCTTCTTTAGAAGTCGAGTACAATGATAGGTATGGCAAAGTCAGGAGCTCGGCCCCCTCAATTTCAGGTGATTCCCAGTGGCCCTAGTGGTCATATTGAACGACGACAGGTACCCCGATTGGGTCTGACCTACGAGCAGTTTAAGCTGAAAAAAACCGGTAAGGTCTTTTCTGTCGTGGATATTTCTGAAAGGGGGATGGGGCTTCGGCTCTTGATGCCAGAAGATCATGCGTATTTTCAGCAGGGAGACTTGATCGAGGGAGAGGTCAATCTTCATCGCGAGAAATTTTCTGTTCGCGCAAAGGTGAGAAACACCCAGGACGATCTCGTTGGCCTAGAGTTTGAGCCCTTGAGTGAAGACACGAAGGAAGCAGTCGAAAGCCTCCTGAGCCCAGAAAACCTCGGCCGTTCTTTGAAGAAAATGCCAGTGGCGATCGAAGGAATGATTTGGTTCCATGGCTCGAGCAGTTCGCAGCTGGTGCTACGCATGGAGCGTGGAAGTGATGTGGTTTCGTGGGCGCTATACTTTCTTGGCTCCTACGTGAGCTGGGGCAAGCTCACTGGCATCTCGACGGGGCTTGCTCATTTTGTACCTGGGTCTGAAGATGGGGAATCAGCGCTTCATCGACCAGACAATGCCATCGATCTAGGCAAGTTAGAGCAAGCTAAGCGGATGATTGCCTCGTCGACTTTGACCGATGCCTTGAAGTCCCTTGTTTTAGGTCACATTCGACGCTAAGTTTCTCCAGAAACTAAGGAGAAGCGAGATGAACCGAAATTTTGCACTCGAATTTGTGAGAGCAACCGAAGCCGCGGCCATACAAAGTGCTCGCTGGATGGGTCGGGGCGACGAACATGCTGCGGATGATGCGGCTGTGGAAGCCATGCGCAAAGCGCTCAATAAGATCGAATTTGATGGAAAGGTGGTCATCGGCGAAGGGGAGCGCGATGAGGCTCCCATGCTCTACATCGGAGAACGCGTAGGGACGGGGCAAGGTACCAAGCTGGATATCGCGCTAGATCCACTCGAGGGAACTACGATCTGTGCAAGGGGTAGTAATAACGCTTTGGCAGTGATCGCCATCGCCGAATCTGGCAGATTTTTGCATGCCCCAGATACTTACATGGAAAAAATTGCGGTGGGACCTCAAGGAAAAGGTGTAGTGAGTCTGGATCTGACTCCAACCGAAAACCTGGTCGCGCTTGCCAAAGCAAGGTCTTGTAAGGTCAGTGACCTCACGGTGATTATTTTGGATCGTCCTCGCCATGAGGCTTTGATTGCAGAAGTTCGAAGATCGGGAGCGAGGATTTGGCTCATTGGGGATGGAGATGTCTCAGCAGCTATCGCAACGGCACTGCCAGATAGCGGCGTGGATATCTTATTTGGTACGGGTGGAGCACCCGAGGGTGTTATCGCAGCGGCCGCATTGAAGTGCATTGGTGGTGATTTTCAGGGCCGCTTGAAATGGAGAAATCCTTTGGAAAAAGAACGCGCCGTGAAGATGGGTATTCAAGACCTCAACAGGCTCTACCAAATCAACGATTTGGCAGATGGACATGTGATGTTTTGCGCTACGGGAGTGACTCAGGGTACGCTTCTCAATGGCGTGCGGTTCTTTGCAGGTGGCTGTCGTACCCATTCCATGGTGATGCGCTCTGAAACTGGGACGGTGCGCTTCATCGAGGCCCAGCATTCTTTCGAACACAAACCCCAATAAACCCCGCCGAGGAGACCCATGGCTTCTGCTCAAATTGAAGAAACTTTACCCGTCAGTCGTAAGCGCCTTTTGGACGTTATTCGGGCCTACGACGAATATCCTGAGTTTGTAGACGGAGTGAAGAAAATCCAAGTGGAACGTCTTTCGGAACAAAAAGCACACGTGACTTACCATATTCACATTGTGCGGGAAGCAAAGTACATTTTGGAAATTGAAGAAAACCCCGAGCAAGGGAAGGTTTCTTGGAAGCTCCACGGTACGAGCGATCTTTTTCAGAAAAATTCTGGATTTTGGGAAATTGAAGAAGTAGGTCCCAATGAGTCGCGGGTCAAGTATGGCATCGAAGTGGAATTCAATATTCCGGTACCAGGGTTTATCCTTAATAAATTGGTAAAAGGTAATTTGCCAAAAGTTCTGGAAAATTTTAAAAACCGAGCGCTGCGAACGTTCAATTAGCATATCTGGAGGGGGAGAATGGAAACAACGGATACCAATCAAGATTCCACCAAGGTTGCCGAGTGGGGGAAAAAGCTTTTGACGGTGGGCTTGGGCGCAGTGTTTTTTACGGAAGATGTCGTGCGGCAGCTTGGAAAAGAAATCACCTTGCCTAAAGAGTTAGTTGGAAAAATCTTAGAGTCCGCGAGCCGCACGAGAAAAGACTTCTATCAAAGATTCTCAGCGGATCTCATTGAGCAGGTGATGGAACGCGTCGATCTCAAGGGATTAGCGAAAGAGTTGTTTGAAGAAAACGAGATAGAAGTAAGAATCACTCTGGTGCCCAAAGCGTCTAAGCAGCCTTCTTCTGATCCTTGTTCGGAACAATCGGATCTTCCATCGGCATGAGACCCTGAAGGTCTCCTGCATAAATTCGAACCAATTCTTGAAAAAGAAAATCATCAATTTTGTGAAAAAGTTTTTCTTTGATGAGCTTGAGTGCATCAAAGGGATTTCTTGCCTGTGAGTAACTGCGATCGGTCGTCAATGCATTGAAAATATCCGCGATTGCGACAATCTTGGAGTAGAGCCCTACCTGGTCCCACGGAATTCTGTGTGGATAGCCGCCCATGTGTTTTTCTTCGTGATGTTCAAGGATCGCCATTTTGGTAACCCCCGAGAGGGTCGGTACATCTTTGATGATCTTGTATCCGATTTCGGGGTGCTGCCGCATTTCCTCCCATTCAAATTCATCCAGAGGACCTGGCTTATTGATGATCTCAGGTTTGACTCCCACTTTTCCAATGTCGTGAAGGAGGCCCGCCATTCCTATATCGACGAGATCCGATTCATTTTTGAAGCCAACCTTTTTTCCAAGAATGATGGAATTGACACCTGCACCGACGGAGTGTTGAAGCGTGTAGGGGTCGTGAGAAGAAAGTCGTGCCAAGACCATGTAGGCTTGCGGTTCTTTCATGAGCAAGTAGACAAAAGATCCAACGACTTTGCGACTTCGATGGATGTTTTCGGCACTTGGATCTTTAAAAAGTTCTTCGACCGTGAGGAGTGCAGCCCTTCGTAGAGACTCCATTCTTTTTTCGATACTCAAAGAGGGCTGTGCTCCCGAGTTGAGGATGCGTTGTTCAGCATACTGTCGCAAGAGGCTGATGTCTTCGGCCCGAATCAGGACTTCTGGAAAAGCTGTAAGAGCGAGGGCGGAATAAGGTTGGTCATAGTCTCGAAGCATTTTGACTGACCCCTTAGAGGCATCGGGGATAAAAAACGCCATGCCTGGTAGGGCGGGCATTTTGAGGTCAACCTTGCTAATAAAGAGATCCGTCGGTACGCGGTAGTACTCTTGAGTAAAGGGTTCTAATCGCCCCGCAAAGGCCTTTTCTAAGTTGGTAAGCTCAAACTGGGTTTGCATTCCGTCCGTCCCTATTCTCGTTCCATTATAAGCCCTTCGGGTTGCACTGAAAAACTGTGTCCCCGAGGACAGCTTGGGTTTCAACACCTGGCTAAGTCATAGCCAGACGCAAAACGCTACCAGTAGGCTTGTCGGTAGGAAGCGTATGGAATAATAGGGATTTTATTGGGTGGGGTTCAGTCAGATCCATTGAGCTCCTGGCACCTAGGTTGCACCACTAAGGCCTGTTGAGATGGGCCTGCCTTTCGAAGTGGCGGGTAGGCCCCGTGAATGTGGATGTGGATAGGAGCAGAAGATGTCAGCCAATCGAGATAAAACGCAGCGAATTGCCTTTGTGTATTCCAACTTGTATCGAATTTATAAAGAGGGAGATGCCAAAACCCTCGAAGTAGACAATAACCGGCCTGGGTTGAGCACGGTATTGAATGTTCAAAAATCAGCGCTATCCAAAGGGGCTGCGCCAGAAATCCTTAGAGAGCTTCCGTCGGATGCTCGCGTAGAAACCACTCAGAATGCAGCATTGGCGGGGCTCAAGGATAACCTTAAGCAGCTCAATGACCTTCAATCGCGATTGAGATTTATGCTTCGAGAGCTTGAAGAAGTCATCGACGATGAACCTTCTGATCACTAACCCACTAAGCTAGGGTGCCGTCGCCTGCATCATTGGGCTCGGTCTTACCTCGCGGAGCAAGTACTGCTTCGACGCCTTTTGGAAAGTCAGGACGTGGCGCCCGTGTATGATCGGCTGATGGCTTTTTGTAGGTGGGTTCTTTTGGAAACTTCGCCTTTGGCAGTGTGACGATCAAATGGTCCCCATCAAATTCCTTGGAGATATTTTTTTCATCGATAGGCCCACTAAGTGGGTAAGTCTCGTGGAACGACTGAAAAGAGAGGGTTTCAATTTGATGACCTGGAGATTCTTCTAATTTTTCTTTGGCTTGTCTCGCTCCGCCTACGAGGAGACGTTCTCCAACGACGTTGACAGTGATTTGAGATTGCTCATGCTTAGGTACTCGCGCCACAAAAATAAAACCATCCGTAGCTTCTCTTACTTCTCCATTGAGTCGTACCATCTGGTAGAAGGGGTCTGTTTGGCGATCCTCATAGGCGGCAAGAGAGCGTGAATAAGAATCGGTAAGCTGCTTCAATTTTCCAGTCGCATCTCGATTTACTCGGTCTAGGGTCAATTGGTGTGCATTAAGGCTTTCAACGAGGTTTTTGTCGAAAACCCCTTTGGCCTTCTCCTTTGCCGTAATATGGGCGGACTTTGTTTTTTCGTAATCTTTTTGAGACGTGGAATAGAGTTCATTCATTCGAGATTCATGCAGTTGGCGAGTATCTTCGATTTGATGTTCTTGCGATTTTTTGGTCATTTGGGATTGTTCGTCGGCTTGATGAAATTGGTACTCTTGGGCTTTGATTTGGTTTTCGCGTGCAGCTTTTAGATTTTTTTCGCCTTCATGAAGTTGGCGTTGAGATTCGGATCCATAGTAGTCGGTGATGGTCCGAAGGTCTTTGTCTCCCTGTCGAGTGGCGGTATTGATCTCAGTCTTGATGGTTTGTCTCAGTTCTTGAAGGTTTTGGTACCCCTGCTCTTTTGTTCGTGCTGCCGAGAGTTCGTGGTTGTCTCGAAGGGTGTCAGCTTGTCGCACATACTGATCTCGAATCATATCGAGACGACTCGCTGCTTCCTTCGTGGCATCTTCCACGCGCTTCTGTGTTTGAACGATTTGTTGGTTAGCATCCTTCTCGGCCTGCATGACCCGTTTGTGGGCATCTTGAATGCGACCGTCACCAACGCCAGAGACTCCCATTAGTGAAGGACTCCGTGATTCTCGAGAAGGTTATTCTCCAGAATATTGAAGTAGGTCCGTATCACGCGCTCGAGAGTCGTTTCGTCGAGTTGTGCAAGATAAGCTTTTTTCTCTAGGAGGGTAGGTTGGCCCAAGGTTCTTTCAATATGGTGCTCAACCGAATAGGCGTCCTCTTCCGAAAATGAATGAAGAGTCGTCTCACTAAGGACGCGCCGTATTCGATCGAGGTCGAAGAGTACATGGTGTCCCTGCATGGACTGATGAATGAGGTACTCGACCTGGTCGAGCTGGTCTTCTGATAAGGTGATCATGGTTCCCTCCTTGGATCCACTCACTTTATTCTAACGTTCCCCTCCTCGCGGAGCAAGTAGAACGCAAAGCGTTGAAGCTGAAGAAAAAGGGTCAAGGGTTTGACTCGCGATCCTCCTGGCGCTTACAATGCTTAATGGGGAGACGGGGGGATTTATGGGCAAGGATTCAATTCGAAAAAAGGGACAGGTTTCGCCTCGTTCGGCCCTCGGAGAAAAAACAAGCGCACTGAAACCGGATCAAAGAAAGTATGAGTGCTTTCACTGCGATCGCGAAATGCAATCTCACGAGCGAGTCCTCTATGTAGAAGAAGATGTAGGAAGGGTGTTTTGTTCGGAAGATTGCATCCTTCAATATTTCAGTCCTGAGATTGAACGACTTGAAGGACTGTATGAATCACATCGAAATCCAGAGGACTATACGGATGAAGAGCGTGATGATTTGTCTCACCTCAGATGGACCACTTTGGAAAATCCCGATCAGGTCTGGTGCGAAAAGACTATTGAGGGAGACTATCGCTACACACTTATTTCGGAATATGAGCTTGAAGGAGTAACACTCTGGTGCATTGCGGTTACTTTGTTTCTCAATGGAGAGCCTAGTTTTCTCTATTTGTCTTTCACAACAAAAGATCCAGCAATGGTGGAATTGTTTCGCAAGGGCGAGGCACTCTCGGTGCAGCGTTTTCAGTCCGATCGAGAAAAGGAAGATCAGATCAAGATCATTACTCCAACTGGAGTTAAGGATCACGTACCCTTTGATGGTCTGGCCGAGCCATGGACCCAGGATGAAACGCTCACGGCTGAACTTCGATGCAAGCGGGGACTCAAGGATATTCCCGAGGCGGATTTTGACCAGTACACGGATTATATGGAAGATACTTTGAAAAATCCCGATGAGGTTTGGCAGCAGTCGGGTCTATTTCATTTTATTAAACACTACGAAGATGACGAAACCCCGTTTTGGTACATTGTTGGAGCCAAAGAACTCGAAGAAGATGATCAACTCGAAATCATAGATCAGATGCCGACCAATGATCCTGGGCTGGTCCAAGAATACCGTCGTGGCAAGAAGGAAGCCTTGACTGACGTGGATGAAGAGACCTTCACTGCGGAATTAGATTCTGAACCCGAGAAGCCAACGGTTCACTAAGGCACTATTGATTTAAGAGCTGAGTCAAATCAACCAACGACATGATTCCGCTGTTTCGATAAGGGCTTGGGCATAGTGACGGATCTGCAGGCTGACCCCAGCGATCGCGATAGCCCATGCAACGCTCAAAGCCGGCAACATAGGCGGATTCGATCACAAAGAAATGAGTGAAATTGGCGTAAGGAAAAAGGCTGCTAGAGACGTGATCAGGGGTAGGGACGGGATTCTCGTACCCTAGCAGCGCCGTACATTCTACGACTGGGGTATTGTTTTGTAGGTTGGTCTTGAGGTTAAAAGCTCCAGTGCTGGCCGTTCGCTCTGCGGGGTATAGGCAGACGGTAGAAGAGGTCATGGTGTTTCCCCAAACGGAAAACTCAGAGGCCGTTCCGTTTTTGCGACATACCTGATAATAGCCAGCTCCGGTAAGAGGGTCTTCGATAGGGGCTGCATTGAATCCTGCAGGGCATTGATAAGCGGAACCACCCGAACTATTCTGAAGGGCTTGTTGATTTGAGGCTGGAAGGCGTTTGGATTTTCCACCACCTAAAGTATTACCGCATCCAGTGAGATTCAGGCTCACGATGGTAAGTGCGAGTACTCCAAAATTAGTAATTTTCGATTTCATTTTCCTAACTCCCTTGCCCTTAACTAAAGCAAAGCCCGTGCCGGGCTGGTTTATTCCACTTATTCAGTGCTTTCGTGAGGTTGTTCCAATCGACCCCTGTCTAAACATTAGTCAGGTGTTGTAAAGTTAGTGGACGGGTGGCTGTGCCTTCATGGCAATTGTCTTTCTGAATCAAAGATGTTAGCTCGATGACTCGAAGGGGTTGGGAGAAATGAAACCAATAAAGCTATTTTTGCGACGGTCGTTGCTGCTGTCTCTTTTTTTTGTGAACTGGAGTCCTGCCTTTGCTCAGGATCAAAAGCCATTGATTCAATATGACCAAGGATTTGTCGTAGGAATGAAACTGGGTTTCGACGCTTTTTTAGAACGAGAATACGTCACCCAGAAGCGTCCTGAATTTCTCACAGAAGTGGGAAGCAATCGACGCAA
>CAUJDS010000032.1 GCA_963169695.1 Bdellovibrionota bacterium | reverse complement strand
TTAGAGCTGTGATCCCCAAGATTCAGCCGTAGGTAGCCTATGCAGCGACCCTGCGCAAATGCCCCGATATGAATCGCTGTATCATCTAGAGAATCTCGCGTTGTGTGCTTGAGCCTCACATCTCGCTCACCCAATTCATTTTCGAATACAAGACGACGAAGCCTAAGACAGAGCTCCAAATCCCTCTCGTCAGTCACAATTCTTACCTGGGTAGCAGTTTCCGTTGCCCCTGATAGTGCGTCTCTTTGGATAACTGTTGCTTCCATCTTTCACCTCTTTGTCCCGGCAAACTCATGTCCGCCGATGAGGTGAAACTAAGTCGTTCTCTGACAAAGCGCCTTCAACTAGATCTTACAAATGGCAAGACCTAACC
The DNA here is from genome assembly GCA_963169695.1 of Bdellovibrionota bacterium. Classification (GTDB taxonomy): domain Bacteria; phylum Bdellovibrionota; class UBA1018; order UBA1018; family CAUJDS01; genus CAUJDS01. The sequence goes on along the minus strand of CAUJDS010000032.1, from coordinate 46,697 downwards.
ATACGAAAATAAAGGATAAAGCAGATAATGTTTGGATTGTCAAAAAATAGAAGTAAAAAACATAATAAAAACAATATGATAAATGGAGTGAATTCGAAATAATGTCCTTACGCAACCGATAATGGCTAGGAGAGCTACGGGAGGACGAAATAGAGAGAAATGCCCGATGGCCCTTCATTTTGGCTCTGAAGTGCATCGGTTCTGTAGTGGTAGAGGGCAATCACGGAACAAATCAATGCTGTCACCAAACTCATTTTTGGCAATCGCAAGCCAGCAGCCTGAGCGAGAGATTCTTTGACTTTGTCGTCCGCCCTCAAAATATCCAGACCGCGAATTGCCGAGTCACTCGCTGATGCCAGCCCATTGAGAAAGCCAATCGTATCCCACTCGTCTTCGCTATGGGGAGACCTGAAATCGGGGAGGGGCTCCTCGTTGGCGTAACAGCTATTCCATTCTAAGAAGAAGTCTTTAATATCTTCCATTGATTCCAAGGCTTTAGTTTCATTTGATGCGATAGATTAAGATGTATCGTTAATCGTCCAGCCACTCCCATTTGGGGTTGAGTCCTGGCATTGTCCCTAAAATTTTGACTTCATCTTGTAATAGATCGCGCGTCCAACACCATTTCTTTCAAGCACTTGAGATTTCACTAAATTTCGAAAATGAACCTTTAGTGTGTTGCGATTGGCTTTAAGTAACCTAAGCGTTTCGCCTAAGGTAATAGAACCTCTGGATTTCACGATTTCAATGATCTCAAGAGAAAGCCGAGGGATACTACTCGCTGCGAGTTCCGTATTTAATTTGCCTTCAAGTACTAATTTCTGCTTTTGCATGGATTTTAGGAAAAAAATGACCCATGCAAACACTCCTTCATTCATTGACTTAGAGCCTCGCTTTATACCCTTATTCTCGCTAGAAATCTCAAGTTCAGCCTGAGCTTTGCGTAGCGACATATAATAGGAGTCTTTATTCTCCTCTATCACTCGCTCAAATGAACTATAAGGCACATAAGTATAGCCATGTTTTAACAAAAGAAGTGTCGTTAGTGCTCGTGACAGTCGTCCATTGCCATCTTGAAATGGGTGGATATGTAAAAAAACCACTGCAAATAGGCTCACCACAATCAACGGATGCAACTCTTTTTGCCTAAACTCAGCATTCGTCCAATCGATAAGCTCTTGAGTCAATTTTGGAGTCTCAAAAGGACTAGCGGTATGAAAAATCACTCCCTTACTTTTCCCGTCTGGTCCAAATGCTTCTACGCTATTTGAAAATTTCTTATACTCGCCACGATGGCGCTCATCCTTAACGCTGTATTTTAATAAAACATTATGCAGTTGTTTTAAGTGGCCTTCAGAAAAAGAGATGCTCTCATAGGACGAAAAAATCATCTCCATTACTTCTGCGTAACCTGCGACTTCTTGCTCATCCCGAGACTTAAAAGAATAACTTTTTACACCTCTAAGGAGCGCTTCAATCTCCAAATTGCTAAGTTTTGCTCCCTCAATCCTAGTGCTAGAGCCCACTGACTCAATTGTAGCTGCCTGCCGAAGTGCCAAAAGCTTATCAGGCGCAAGTACCTGAGTGGCCCTCCAGCGACCTTTAAATTCATCAATTTCAGAAATGAGACTTAGCACTTCACGCGGGATTAGATTTATTTTTGGAGCTCTCATATACCCACAAAAATACCCTTAAATACCCTATAGGTCAACATAAAGCGATCTTATAGGGTATTTAAGGGTATCTTTGTGGGTTTACCGTCCGAAAGCTCGCCTGACAAACCCATTGCTTTTGGAGAGAAGGTAGCGCCATGGTTGCCAAGGAGAGGGCATCTTTGCCTTTGTATATACAATCGGCCATAGTGTAGATACATTCAGAGGTTTCAAATTATGGCAAAACAAAGCATCAACATGCGATTAGATAAAGAAATCTTAAACGAAGCAAAGAAGATCTTAGGTCAAAAAGAAACCACCGCCACCGTAGAAATGGCACTGCGAAACATCATCAATAATCGCAAAGCGATAGACCTATTGCGAAAGACTACGGGGAAAAGCAAGTGGGAAGGGTTTATGGCACTGACTGATGAACATCAAGAAGCCTGAATCAGTCTTTTTTGACTCCAACGTCTACCTTAACCTCCTTCGCTCGCCAGATTACGAGCGCAAGATCGAGTGCTTTTTACAAGGGGCCTACCTTTACACTTTAAGTAAGATCGTTTTAATGGAACTTCGGGCAGGCGCAAAAACTAAGTTCGAAGAAAGCACATTGAAACAACATCAAAAGACTATCCCCCTTATTGGATTTTCCGATGATAATTTCATCATAGCCGGGCAAATAATGCAGAAGATGTCTAAAACACAAGCCAATGAGCCTCGAACACGAAGGCGCCTCACCTGGGACATTTTAATCGCCCTATCCGCCCAAGAAAATAACGCTCTTTTGGTGACTGAGAATGAGACAGATTTTAAAAAAATCCAAAAATATGTGGAATTTGAATTTGTTTCGGCCTCTGGGCCCTAAAACTCCCCATAAAAGAAACCACACTCCCCCTAAAATAAGACAGAAAAATTTCTCAAAGGTTTTAAAAGATCTACCTAACTTAGCAAGTAGACAACGGCGGCATCAGGTCGGTCTACGCTGCCTTTTCTTCTTTTATCGCTAAGACAACGCTTTTTTGGAAAGAAGGTAGCACCATGTTTGCCGCAGGGGCTCGAACAAAAGTAAGGCAGTCGAAGACTTGAAGCTCAAATGCAAACTTCGATATATTATAGCTATGGGTAGGAAATGAAAAAATGCGGCAGCTCCAGTTACAGAATCAAGCTAGGATCGGGTTCGGATAGCGGATGAAAGTGTTTTCTGTAGTGTCCTACGGACTTTTTATCAGCATTATCTATCCTGCTTTCAACCACTTTGGGACGAAGGGCGGACTGGATATATTCCCTGCTGCGTCAGGCATCGCGGGACTAATATTATTAATTTGTTCTCCAAATGGAACCCGAAGAATTGCTTTTACAAAACTCAATATTCTACGCGCATGCGCATTCGTAGCTACCAATTCCATCGTTTTTTATGCACAGAGTGTGAGCTCTTCGTACAATGCAGTGACCTCGCTAACGGTTGGCTTCTTAACGGGACAAATTGTTATGAATGCTAAAAAGTCTCAGGACAAAATGCCCCGCGACGCGCACGCGTATTATACTGTAGTACTGATACTTTTGGCTTCCCTGTTGTCTGGTTTTTCGCTCCTGCCGATTGTAGGAGGAATATTCTCTGCAATGAACAGTCTTTCTACCCACCGCCAGGCAAAATCATCATTCGACCTTTGCGCTCATTCTTCTGCAATGCTTCTCGTTGCCACGCCAATCTCAGTGGGCGTGTGTTACGGTCTTAATGTTGATACACACATTCCATTAAAAACTTGGCCCTTTGCACTGCTAGTGATCCTAACCCAGCTTTGGTATATGCGTATATGGAAACACCTAAGCTACACACAAGTCTCGACATTGCTCCTGATCCGAATACCTGCAACGCTGCTAATCGAATTTTTAGTAATAAAAAGCAATGTAGGAATGAAAGAAGCAATTGGCGGCGTTTTGGTAGCATCGTTCCTACTCAAAGAAATACCGAAAATAAAAAGATCTACCCAGCCTTCCTTTCCAAGCTAAATAGGAGGGCCTCAAGAGATACCACAGATTCTTCACCAATCGAATACCAGCGAAGTCTTGTGTCAGGACAAGTAAATTCCGACACACAAAGCGACCGTACTTTAGGAACCAAGAGATGTGGAAGACTATCGATGTAAGCGGACGAGAGAACCATTTGCGTTCCTGGCATAGATTTGCCCGTTTTTTCCAATTTAAACGTGTCATTTAAGTCAGCGCCAACGATATCCCGAGAAAGATTTTTTCTAGTTCCTAGCACACCACGAAAAACGCTTCCGAAGTGCACGGTTACAATCGCGTCACTAGTACCCATAGTTGAAAAGCCTGCAAGTTTTACCCTTTTCAAAAGACTAATAGCAAACGCCAGGCTGTTAGTTTCTGACCCTTTCAGTAGAAAAGCCAATATGCCATCTCCAGCGGTTCGATCCATATCCACGCCATATTCGGCCGCTACGCTCTCAACGCTCAAATAAAATCGAGACAACGCTTTGGCGTAAAGACTCGGATCACGGAACTTGGCGTGTGCAGCAAGGCTTGAATCTCGCAGATCAGCAATGAACAGTGTTCCGGAATAGGTAGAACCTAAAAAATTGGCTTTACCATTTTGCACCAGCGAACCGACAACTTCGGAGTCCGCAAAACGGGCCAAGGCTGTGCCAGTAGCTTTATGATGGGTCGAAAACCCCAGGTGTTCCAGGGGCAGCCTCATCACTGCCTCGGTGTCTGAGTCGAGTTTCTTAGTATCAGAATCTAGCAATGCGACCAGCCCTAACGTAGCCTCCCCGAAGCAAACCGGTGCGCAAAAGAAAGACCGTGTTTGTGATGCTTTCAATGCCGTAATACTCTCGTCGGTAAGTAAGTTGAAAAACGGCCTTATATCATCTATCCATATCGGCCTACTTTCATTGACCGCTATAGCAAAAGGACTTATTTTGTTTTCGAGCCGTGCCTTGAAAGGAATGCCTTTCCAGATCGAGATAGAGGACTCGACGAAACCATGGAATGCCACAAGTTCAAGTCCCCTAGAGCGAGAATCAAACTTGAAGAACAATGTCTTACAGCTCAATACACGGCTTATGTTTTCACAGTAAAGTGCCATTAAACCGGAAAAAGGCACACTTTCAATACTCTGGCTACCCATGAGGCTAACTATATCGTTCGACATCCGTAGGGTGTTACTGTTGCTTTTCTCTTTTACTTGAATTAGTTTCGTAGATAATAAGTCCACAAAGCTAGAAATAGTGCCTTGTATACTCGTTCTGCTATCACTGTCTTCTATAATGCGCTCAACTGAATCAAAGTCGGTTAAAGAGATTGCCCCGTATACGTCACCTCCACAAACAATAGGAATTATTACGGCGTAATCGCTCTCATAAGAATGAGGGATTGGCGATATCGGGCGCCCGTTAAGTTTTTCGAGTTCGCTGGCATGAATCCACCACAGTGGTTCCTTTGTCTGAAAAACGCGCGCAAATACCGGAGGTATTTTCCCATCTTTGTAGACCGCTAAACGCCCGTGCCAGAAGGAGAGAATTACCGGACCGTCAGGGCCAAGATAGATTATGCCAACCTTCCTTGCCTTTGTAATCACACTAAGACTTCTCCCGATAGGAGCAAACAGTTCCTTCCAATCCTCAATCGAGGCTTGCTGTTTCTCTCGCAACGAATCCAAATGACGAGAAACAAAATTTCTGCGATACCATTCGCGGTGCTGATTTATAACTCGAGCGGCTCGATTAAACTCAGAAGAAATCAATAAACCAAATAAGCCTAACGGGCTAAGATAAACTCCCGAACGAGCTTCACAAATTCCGAAAATGACTAGAGAGTCCAAAGCAATAAGAGGAAAAAACCAAATCGCCAGGCGGTCACGTTTAATTGCACGAAAAAAGACGAGGAGACAAAGACCTAAAACCAAAAACCGATAGATCTTATATATAAAAATCGCCTGAAGTTGTGGGACCGACAAAGCCACACAGAACGATAAAAGAAAAAAAAGTGCCACATGCACCGAATATTTCCGGTCCCAGAAATGCAAGAGCAAAAGTGCGCCGAAAAAAGCCCTACCTAAACTACTAGATACGTCTGAATTAACTCCGAGGAGCGTAACAATCGAATCCGCCACATGGCCATACAGAATTAGTGCTCCAAACGTCAGAAAGGTTAGCAGTCCAAACCGTGGAACTCCAAAATCGCTGTTGGAGCGATCGCTGGTAATCAATAGCAAGCCAAAACATAAAGCCACCAACCCAAGAATGCCGTACAAATGAATATTAAACAGTTCGAAAACCAAACCAAGCTTCCGTAATTTTTGCTCATCTCCTAAGTAGACAACGTTAGATTCAATGCCAAGTTTCTTAGAATCTGCGTGACCAACGGTCCGAAGCACTACGGACTTTGAAGAAACAGGAAAAACGCGAAATCGAAACCAAGTGTGGTCTATTGGCCTCTTGGCGTCTAACCTAGAGAGACCATCCAATACATCAACGTCGATAAAGGCACTGTGAACGCCAATAGCCAAACGACTTACCTTTGCCAAGGAGGCCGGCACAACCACCGTTGTATCCTTGTAACATAAATCAGCAACACAATTACGCGGAGATTCATTGGAAACGCTTACAGTATCCGTATGGGTTAGCGAAACCAAATAGCGCAGCACAGGATCGCGAGACAGTACTGTAGCCACGGGAAGATACAAAAGTAAGGCAGTGACAAGATGACGAAATGAGTAGTACCTATTTTGCATTCTCAAGAAATTCCTTCAAATGCTTAAGAGGTATTCTCAGAAGGCGCAATTTTTTTAACCCCGGTAAATCCACTGTCGACAGAAAACCGGTGTCCTGAAAATTCATAACAACCTGTAACGCGCCCTTGTTAAGATCAAGAATTTCATTTGATGCTTTGATCAAATCAAGTAAATCTTTCAATGACGTTCCAGACGAAGAAGATACCCAGAGATGATCGGCGGAAAGAGTAAGGTTCGATAGACTTGGCAGTCCAAAACGGGCCAAAACGGCAATAATTTTTCCATTGTTCTCAACCATCGCTACACGCCTTTGAAACATTAAGCCGGACGCATGAATCTGATCGGCCAACTGAGGAGAAAGGTAGGTCTCTTCGAAAAGGCCCATAGCACCAAGAAGTACTTTGTTATGGTTCATCTCCATCTGTTTGTAGTCACTTGCCCAAGTGTCTATGGTCGGGAGACGAATTTTAAGAGATTCAAATCTCCCCAAGCCGGAACGCATTTTGGAAGATAAAAGTTCGATGTCCTTCCAGGGAAAAACACTGACCTGACTTTCGGTGGTGCCGGAATGGCTTCTCACCCAATATCGTTTGTTAAACTCGGATTTAGGTTCATACAACGCATACAACGAACTGGACTGCATAACCCCAGGAAGTTCTTGCTCGAGGAGACGCCATAAGGCCGTATCGAGTGTGAGTGTACCTGCATCCTCATTTGGAGCTACACTTCCTAACTCCTGGACCATCCATCCAATATCGGATATTCTCAGAACGCTTACATGTGACGCAGCTTGTGTAACAGGCCCCAAAAAAAAGGTCCGGCGAAGCCACAACTCCGAAGTAGACAAATTCATTGCGGCTATACGAGCGTCCGGGGACTTATAGATGCTGGCCTTTAGTCCTGTTAGATACCCAGACCGTACCATGAGTCGAATCAAATCCCGAGTGATAGGACGCGAACTACTTTGGCTTCGCTGAATAACTCTATTGGAAACCGCATCCGCCCAGGTGTTTAATGCTTCCTGAGTATTAAACTGCAAATCAAAGCCGTATGCATTAATCGACTTCCAGATCAAAGTAGCGGACAAGCCCATCTCAGCTAAGTATGCCCGACTACCAACTAGGATCGTAAGTTTCTCATCATCAATCAATTGACCGCAGAATCCCCGTAGAGAAACGTTCTTGAATACGAGATGAGACACAAGGTTCCCGATACCAACCCACTGAAGTTTGACGGTAGCCGCGCTGCTAAGATTTTGCCGATTACCGCGACTAATTATTTTGTTTTTTTCTAAGATATCCGTACGCCGAATTACGATGTCGGATCTTCCGTTAAAGCAACGTACGAAGTGCACAGTGCCATGTAATGAAAGACTTGCCTTTCCTTGGGATACCCCAGACACTTGGACTTCGCATCCGGGTTCTAAATCATGAACTGATAGAGACGATGTAACGCGAAGGAAATCATCAGAAATATCACTGAGGCTCCCAAATATATGTACTCCGGCACCTGCTATATCTACGTGATAGTCTGAGACTTGCCCTTCGCCTAGTTGCGTTCGTGGACGATCGCGCTGCTCACTAACAGAAATCGATTGAGGTAACGATACTATTGCTTCGTGTCCATTAACACTAAGTACGAGCGATTCGCCTTCACAAACGCCTTCTGGCACCTGAAGATATAGAAGGATGCTCTCTCCCTTTGAAACAGAGGTACCGACCTCCAGAACCAGGCAATCATTTGTACCTAAAGAAACCTTTGAATGGACAGTTTTCCCATTCTTAAGAGCGCAGCAGACATCCGTGCCGTAAACCTCCGCTTCACGAAAAACTCCGAGCACCAGCCGCTTTTTATCGATGACAGAACCGACTTTCACGGCCGACCGCCTTTGTAGGGCCGAATTGGAACATCACATCCCAATGCATCTTCTAATCGTGCCCGATAAGTAGATAAGAGCTCAATCTGACGCTGGCTCAATTCGCCTGTTTGGCAAACAGAAAAATACTCATCGCGATCCAGTTCAGAGAGATAGCGAGTGTTCTCGCTAACTAACTTAGAGATAAGAAGCCTCAATTTCAAGAGGCCAGACAATCTGGAAATATCGGGCTGACTGCAGCCGCCACGAAATTCAATAGTTCCTATATCGGTAACCTTGGCAAAAGAGTAGTCTCGGATAAAAGACGCATAGTCTTGAGACCACTTTGAGACTTCTTGGCGTGTTAGAGGTGCCGGCACTGGAATACAGTTCAGCCAGTAGGACTTCGGCAAGCTATCACGCCAAACCAAGGGCCGGACACAGTGGGCCGATTCACCGAGGACTCTCCCACTGTTACTAAACAGATAAGGCACCAAAAACTCGAAGACATAGCTCATTCGTGCTTCAGTGTAGGGATCGCGATCGCCACATTCAAAGTGGAACTGTGTGGCGCACATAAGTGTAGTAAAGAAGCGGTACTGGAAACGTTTATCACCCACGGAAAGTGGGAGGCGATCAAACGCGCCATACCGGGGATGGGTCGTATCAATAAGGATCCCAGTCGGCAAAGTATCCAGTGAAGCCGCACTTAGCGCGGTTAATCCTGTTACACGGCTGCTATCCTTGAATGCTTCCAAACAATCGCCCAGCCACGAAACTAGCTCCATAAAACATTCTGAAGGGGGTGTGGCGACTTCTAGGACGTGGGTGCAAAAATCATTCTTTACAGAAAAATACCCCCTTTCAGGAATTTCCTTTCCGACGCTCTTGATCAGGCCATCCTCATAGCGTGACCGAACTTTGAAACCGAATCTTAGTAACTCATTGAGAAACTCGCTTATATCCTTAACGGAAGGGCTACTGTTTCCGCGGAGCAAAAAAAATTCATGTTCAATACCAATTCGTCGCAATCGTAGCCCTCCTCCTCACTGCATTTCGGTCGATAACACATCAATATTAAGTCCCGCTCCCGCGGAGCGGGAGATATTGCCGGATAGGTTGAAGGAAAGAGTCAGTCAAGAAATTGGCTCAAACTCTTTCTTCCTTTAGGCTGTGAACTGAAACAATGACTTACGGCATTCAAAGGCGAACAAAAAGAGTAGCACTTGTTGCTCTCGCTCCCCCAAGGCATTTGCTTCTTTAATGTTTGACAAACTGCGTAATGGCATTGTATTAAACCAAATATGTCAACTAATCAGGTTTCAGTGCGTTCTTCCAGTGGCGACACATCTTTTGATGTAGCGGTCCATCAGTTAGAATCAACGTTTGGTAACTTTTCCACTCGATTCATCCGGGATATGTCGGCTCGTAGAACCTATCAGCGGCTTATTTCACAAGTGGTGAACGACTTGAGAATCAAAGTGAACAGTGGGGTTTTGTCGATAGAGCAAGCCGCTGCATTGGCTAGTCGTGCAAGAAATGAGCTGCTCGCCTTGGTTCGATCGCGAAGCAGTGATGTTGGTCGCACATTGGCGCTTGCAATAAAGCCTTCTGGGTATTCGCTGGACTTTTTGCTGGAGAAATATAGCGTGAAAACGTTTGGAGTGAAATTTTCATCACTGTCTCAGGCAGTTCAGAGGGAAATTGTTCTATTCAAGGTACTGACTGGAGCGGGAAATGCCAGAACACGAATCAATGTGATTGTAAATGCGCTGGGAAAGGCTGGCGGCGTGCTAGCACTTGCTACCTTGGGCTTGGTTGTTTACGACGTTTGCCAAGCAAAGGACAAAACAATCGCGGCCGGGGCCTCGGTAAGTCGACTAATATCCGGATTGGAAGGTGCCGCATTAGGTGGTTGGGCCGGAGCGGTTTGTGGACCAGGAGCATTTATTTGTGTGCCGTTGGGATTGCTCATTGGAGGGGCGCTAGCCTCCTATGGAAGTGATATGCTTTGGGTGTGGCTATCCCGTTGAATGGCTTAAAGCGTATATTTGATTTTAAGAATTCATTTGATTTGGGTGGGTACTCGGTGAACGAGAGCACGAGCGGGTACACAAATTTATATTATAGAGACGAAGTCGTGAACGATCGCTTCCCTTTGTTAGGGGAAACCATCTTTCAATTTGAGATTCAGAACGGGTATTTACTTGGATTTCTCAATCATACTTGGGACGACTGTACGATTTGTATCGTGGCTCTTAATCAAAAATTTGAGGTCCTTGAGATGCATACATCACCCGATTTAACGGATTCCCTCAGTCCGTCATTGGGGAAGGTACTAGATGAAACTCCAAGCGAGATCTTTGTTGAGTTTGGGAAGCGGGGCGTTCTCGGCATTAAAATTGATTCAAGAACTAGAAGAAACTTTGCCAGCTTCTTCGAGAGGATCAGAACTGGTTGGCTGTGGGTAGATGAACTACGAAGTATGTACTCTGGCGTTAGGATAAGACTTTCAATCAAAGCCAGGTAGCAAAGGAAGGACGTACGGACTTACTTGTGAGACTTGATACATTAACTTGATGCGCTGGCGAGTTAAAACTAGGTCCGTACCTAAGTCGTACAATGTACAATGCGTACAATGGACGATTCAAGATACTTTGGCGATCCATTCGAGATATATGTAGGCAGGGATCATTAGAACGAGTGAAGTGCCATTTAAAAGAATTGCAGCAACGAAGACTTTTGTAAGAATACAGTAGGATCTTGTGAGCAAGGGCTTAAAATCAAATCCACCAAAGCGAAACTGGATTGGACGCTTAAGTCCCGCAGTTCCTACGCAGAAAAGAAAAAATGGAACGGACAAATGCATCCAACTCCATTTTGAACAGTTTTCGTAAAACCAAGGTATGGGGACAAGTTTTTTCGCGGACCCGTCCCAGTGATGAAATCGGCGCTTCATTTCCTCAAATGCGATCTTAGGCATGGTCAGATACAATGTGAGCATTACTGCAATAAGCACGATACTACCAATGAGCAACGTGCCAACCAATACTCCAAGATAGATATAGACAGCTTCAATCATGAACTACTCCCACTAGCAAACTCGATCTATGTATATCGTAGGTACGGAGCCTACTTGTGAGACTTATCACGTCATTTAGACGTGCCGTGTCTCGCTGGCGAGTTAAAACTAGCTCCGTACCTATCTATAAATAAGAACCAGGCTTAGGAGGTTCACCAGGGTTTTTTTGGTTGTTGAGAGGGTTTGGAGCGGCTTTTTTTGAAAGCACTAACGATGCGGAAAGTGATCCAAACTGTAAAGATCGAAAATAAAATCTGAAACCAAAGCTCTCGTACCAGGACGCGTCCGTATTTTGCAAGGTAGTAGGAGCTTCGAGTGACGATCCCGCCATGGGGGCCGTCTGGAAGTTCAAAGCCCCCATAGCCAAAGTCGTGAATGGCTAAGAGGTCTAAAAAAAAGGTGAAAAATAAGAGAACAAAGCAGATGAATGCAGTCAGCGCCAATATAGGCGGCGGAGTGTTTGTTTTTCGATAAAGAAATGTGATGACGGCGGGCACGCCAAAAAAGAATAGAAAAAGCAGTTCACCTTGTGTTGTCATTGCAACAAATCTCTAGTTTTGGCTGATGTCCAATCTTCAAAAAGTCTTGATCCAATATACCCCGCTCCGGCCGGTATCAAAACGTTGCAAATAAAGGGCGACGCCGGACCGGTCCACCCCAATAAAGCAATCGAGCAGACTGTTCGGCCAAAAAGTCTCATGGCAAGCATCCGTGCCCCCAAATTAGCACCGGCAGCTCCACCAGCAAGGTTGGACGTAAAGCCAGCAGCCTGAGCGAGAGATTCTTTGACTTTGTCGTCCGCCCTCAAAATATCCAGACCGCGAAAACCCAAATCGACAACAAGAAAGGCACCTGTGACTTTTCCGTTTCTCCAGTGAAGCAAAGGCGAGAGCTGATCAGGGGTGCGCACATTGAATTGAGACTGTTGGGTTGGTTTAGGGGAGTTGCTGGAGACTCGTTTGGCCAAATTGGCCAACCGATTTCGCTCCATCCGTATAGCTCGATTGTAGTCCTGTCCGAGGTTGTTGAGTTTGTTACTTAAGATCGAATTGAGTTCTAGTCTGTTGCGGGCAATCTGAGCGGAGATAGCTGGAGAAACAAGTCCGTAACGAGAAAGCACTGCTTGTTCTCTGAGTGCGCGATTGATGTCTTGCACGACCAGATGAAGTCGACTAGCGCCGATGTAATTATTAAAAGCGCTTCTTACCGAGTCACTCGCTGATGCCAGTCCATTGAGAAAGCCAATCGTATCCCACTCGTCTTCGCTATGGAGAGGCCTGAAATCGGGGAGGGGCTCCTCGTTGGCGTAACAGCTATTCCATTCTAAGAAAAAATCTTTGATATCTGCCATTGATTCCCAGGCTTTAGCGTAATTTAATGCGATAAGTCAAGTTGTATGGCTTTTATCGTGGGTACGGACTTACTTATGGGACTTGCAGCGTTAGAAATTTTGCACTGGCTAGTTGAAGTTAGCTCCGTACCTAGTTCTACTCAACAGTAAGAGCGAACTCACTGTGACCAGCCGAATTGTAAGCCACTCAAGCTACAGTGATCCGCATTCTACCATCGAAACAGATAGTACTTCTCATCCAGCACCCCCATATATTGGAGATATGCCAGGCCTAAAATCGCTAGAACTATTCCCAGAAAAGCCAAGACAATAAATACCACCATCATCCTGACGAAAAACAAATAGGCCCTCGGAAGAAGAGGCTTAAAGTCGTAACCCCCAAAGAGATTGTGATGAATCTTGCGCTGACCTGAGACTGCATAGCAAAATCTTAGAAACATCAAACCCAAATAGATGAAATTGCCCTTCGTGCTGGATTTATAGAAAAGGTACTCCGACTCAAATGACTTTGTACTAGGTCGCCACCGGCGATACTGACGCTTCATCTCCTCAAAGGCAGGCTTTGGCATAAGAAAGAAAAGCGTCAGATGCAATAGTTTCACTAAAATTATGAGCGCAAACGATACCGCGAATGAGACTGCTATGAGAATCGATACTGGATGATCCTTTAATTCAGTCATTCAGTGACAAACCCGATCTACCCCTAGAGTTCCAACAATGTCCCGCTTATTTCCATAGGAGTCATAAATATAAGAAACTACCTCTCCCGTTCCATACGCTCCCAAGGTCACGGCAGTTGCTACGAACAAGATAGTGCCCCATCCTAACGGGCCGGAGACCAATCCAACTGCAAAATACAGGGCTACTTCCCCACCCACCAGATTTCCGATGGACTTTGAAAAGATTTGGTTCTTTGCAACTTGGTTGTCCGCATTAGAAATCTCATTACATGCTTTAACTAGCTGCAATCCAGTCATCGCCACGCCACCTACCTTTAGGAGCGAGTTGACTCTAAAAACGTTTCTGAAGGTTTTTGACACCCTTCCAACGTCGGATAGGTCTCCCGTTGCCAGGATATTCTTCGCGCCTGGGCGAACCCTGAAAAATTTGGAGGTCGACTTTTCCCCGTTCTGGAAAGCGAGAGATCTCAGATCTTTTTTGAAGATCTGATCAAAATCTCTTACGCAACTTGGGCGTACCTTATTGTAGAAATCTGAATGAGAAATTTCACCACGAGCAAACCCACCGTATTCTGACAAATAATTCTCCAACAACTTGGCGGCCTGCTTATTTGCACTCTTCAGTCCACCATTTGCGCCGCTCAGAAAGTCCAACGGACTATCAATTTGCATCAAGCTCAACGCTCGCTCTCGATCCTTAGGGAACTGACTGTTCCATTGCCGACTTATCTCTTGAAAAGAAACCTGAACGGAAGCCGACACCGAGCTCGGTGCACTCGTCAGCATCAGCAACTGCCCCGCTTGGATGTGGTTCGCCGAGCGCAGGCCATTATTGCCCGCGATGGCTTGAATCATCGCAACTTCGCCCTGCGCACCAAGTGACGGATACGAGTTGCGTACAATCGCCGTCAGCGTATCTCCTGGCTGTACTACATAAAACAGAAATGGATCGCTCATGATTAAGGCTCCTGGACCGTTCATTATAAATCTGGATATATTTAGTCAAGATAAATAACGTCGGGCTGCCTAGTCGCCACTATCGTGCATCGTAAGTCCGTGCCTATGTGGAAATCTAACGAGAGATGTGTCAGGTTTCGTCCATGATTCAAGATCCCATGATGGTAACCGGTGTCCTATTGGCATGTCTCTTTGTGGCTTTTTGGCTGGGTAAGAGACCGGGCTGGGGGAAGCACGTACCCGTACTTGTGCTTTGTTATTTTATTCCGATGGCTCTTTCTAATACAGGGGTGCTTCCTGTGGAGTCACCAGTTTATGGGTTTATTAAGAAATGGTTTTTGCCGGCGAGTCTGGTTTTGATGACCCTAAGTATCGATATTCCAGCCATACTCAGATTGGGACCAAAAGTACTGATCCTTTTCTTTACGGCTACCTTTGGAGTGGTGGTCGGTGGACCACTCGCCTATGCGCTGCTTTATAAGCTTTTGCCGATGTCACTCCATCACGATCTGTGGAAGGGGTTTGCGGCGCTTACAGGGTCATGGATCGGAGGAGGCGCAAATTTTGTAGCCGTAGGTCAGAGTTTTAAAGCGCCTTCCGAGATCATGGCTGTGATTGTCGTGGCTGATGTTGCTGTGGCCAATCTTTGGATGACGTTGCTCCTTTACTTTGCATCTCGTGAGGCAGAGGTGGACCGAGCGGCGGGAGTAGATCGCCGTGCACTAGAAGAGCTAAGAAAGAAAATGGAGCGTTTTCAAAAAGAAAATACCCGTCCGGCGAGCCTCTCCGACTTGCTTGCAATTCTCTTGGTGGGTATGGGCGCCACGGCCATTTGCACTTGGGTGGGTCAGCGACTTCCTGATGTAGGTACTTTGATCAATGGCTTTACGTGGGTTGTGCTACTTGTTTCTACGGTAGGTATTCTATTGTCGTTCACTCCGGCTAGAAGACTGGAGAGTGCAGGAGCAAGTACGGTGGGTTCTGTGTTTTTGTATTTATTGGTATCCACTATTGGAGCGAGTGGGGACTTTAGAAAAATCCTAGAGACGCCCATGGTGTTCTTGGTGGTTTTGGTATGGATGGTGTTTCAAGCATCTGCCGTGCTCCTTGTGCGCAAGTGGATCAAGGCTCCCATTTTCTATGCGGCCGTTGGGTCCATGGCAAATATTGGTGGTGCAGCTTCAGGACCAGTGATGGCATCTGCTTTTCATCCGTCTTTGGCCCCTGTCGGAGTGCTTCTAGCAATTCTCGGCTACGCACTGGGGACGTATTTAGGTATCCTTAACGGCGCGGTGTTTTCGTGGATTCATGGGGTGCTATCGTAGTACGGACTTACTTGTGGGACACGGGGCACCCAGATGACGCATCCAGTCCCACAAGTAAGTCCGTACCTAGCATTCCTAGCATTAATAAGTTCCTGATGGTATCTGGTAGTCAGCGGATTTAATTTGAGGAGAAGCTATGAAGAATCAATCGCGTCGAAGTTTTTTATTGGGGTTGGCTACTTTTTTGGGAGTCGCGGCGACTTGG
This sequence comes from Bdellovibrionota bacterium, assembly GCA_963169695.1. Lineage (GTDB taxonomy): Bacteria > Bdellovibrionota > UBA1018 > UBA1018 > CAUJDS01 > CAUJDS01. The sequence goes on along the minus strand of CAUJDS010000032.1, from coordinate 30,834 downwards.
AGCGGCTTGTTTGGGTCCTTGGTACAGAGTAGCCTCGCTGCTCCCGCCAAAGGAAAAGACGTTCCACTTCCAGCGGGCGAAACCGAAGTAACGACGGCTGACGTCGTAGCCAATGCCATTGGATACAATCCTGATTCTACCAAAGTGGATGTGAAGTCCAATCCGACTTTCAAAAAAGGCCAGGACTGCTCTTCTTGCGCGCTCTACACAAAGACCAATGAAAGTTGGGGCAAGTGCCAGATGATTCAAGTAGGACTGGTCCGGTCGCACGGTTGGTGCCGTAGCTACAATAAGAAAGCCTAGGGCCCAAGCCTGAATCCGAAATCCCTATTTGCTCTTCCTGGAGGTCTTCTTTACCGGACGGAATCCGTTCGCTATGCTGAGGATCATAGCCAGCCAGAATAGTATAAAAGCTGGACTCTTGGGATCGTGGAAGTGGACAAAGGGAAGTTGCATTCCTTCTACCACGAGCTTGATCCCCACAAGTCCGACTAAGAGGTAAGCGGTCTTCTCGAATCGAGGGAAGCGTTCCAAAAATCCAATAAAGATGCTTGCTGCAAAACGCATAAGGATCATCCCCGAGACACCTCCAATGATCACTACTTCAATTTTAGGAGTCATGGCCACGGCTGCAAGAATTGAATCGACCGCGAAAGCGATATCCATAAGCTCAATAAGGATCACGGTCTTCCAGAATCCTCGATGTCGGGTAGCCTTAGCTTCTTCCTTGTCCGATTTCTTAAAAAACAGGTCCTTAGCGGCCACCCAGATAAGGTAGGCGCCCCCAACATACTTGACCCAGGTCCACTTCATGAGCCAGGCGGCCATGCTGATGGCTCCAATTCGAAAGACAAAGGCTCCAATCAATCCATAACTCAGGGCTTTCTTCTGCTGATCTTTGGGTAGTCCTTTTGCGAGAAGGGCGATGACAAGGGCATTGTCGATGGAGAGGATACCCTCGAGAAAGATCAATAAGCTGATGATGGCAAAGTCCTGTGAAGTTAAAAGCATCTAAAATCGGTCTCCGTATCTCAGCTTGAACCCTAGCAGTTCTTATACTATTTGTTAAGCAATCGAACCACGAGAGTTCGACCCAAAGAAAGAGGATGTTTAATTGAATCGCACGCTACTGAAATCCAAATTGCATCGCGCGACCGTGACGGAAGCCAACTTGGAATACAACGGATCAATTTCTCTCGATCCGGAGTTCTTGGCTGCAGCGGACATCCTTCCGTTTGAGCAAGTGGACGTCTACAACATCACCAATGGCAATCGTTTCACTACCTACGCGATTGCCGGACCCAAGGGTGCAAGAGAAGTTTGTATCAATGGAGCGGCAGCGCACTTGGCTCGGCCGGGTGATATGGTTATCATTTGTAGCTACGTCAGTACGACGGAAGAAGAAGCGCGCAACTGGAAGCCCAAGCTCATTCTCATGGACTCCGATAATCGAATGCTACTTTGAGCTTCGGCGACTCAATTTCCCTTGAGGTATTCTGTTCGTAGCACTCGTCTCATTACTTTATTCGACGCCGTCCTTGGAAGTTGCGCAACCACAAGGACCTCGTGAATCTTAAACAGGGGATTCAGTTGGTTGCGGATGGCAACTTGCATCGATTGCATTAGGGCAGTCTGATCTGTGGGAGGGGCATCTTGTTTGAGAACAGCGTATACGACAAGTAAGCTTGGGCCACCGCCGGGTGGTGGAACTGCGATAGCGGCAGTTTCCAAAATGGGAGCGACGCCGTTGAGTACGCGCTCTAATTCTGCGGAGCTGACTTTGATTCCGCCCAGGTTCATGGTGTCATCGGCGCGACCCTGCGCACGGAAGTTTCCATTCGGTAGGCGCTGGACCTGATCACCGTGCCTTCGCAATTGCTCGCCATGGACTCCTCGAGGAGTATCTGCAAAGTAGACTTCGTTATGATCTCGATTGAGTAGTTTGGTGGAGAGTCCAATGGACGGAGGAATGAGGTAGAGCTCTCCCTCGTCCGAAGGTTGCCCTACTTCATCCAGAATCACAGCATCCAATCCCAAGCTCAATGTCGAAAATATTGCAGGATGAGCTTCTTGGAGAAGTGTTTGAGTGAGGTAGCCGCCACCGATCTCAGTGCCCCCGCAGTACTCAACTACTGGTCGATTACCAGCAAGAGACATCAAGTAACTGTAGTCGCTGGCGTTGGAACATTCACCCGTTGAGCTGAAGCACTTGAGGTTGCTCCAGTCCAATCCCTCCATGCATTTGCTGGCGCGCCAAGCTTTGACGAGCGAGGGCACGAGACCAAATACCGTGACCTTTGCATTTTGTATAAATTCGCCAAAATCCCTTCCCGACGGCGCGCCTTCATAAAGCGCAATGGACGCACGGTTGAGCAATGCTGCATAGATCAACCAAGGTCCCATCATCCAACCCAAATTGGTTGGCCATGCGACTCGATCCTCTGGATGAATATCATGATGAAAGTAGCCATCCATCCCGCATTTCAGTGGGGTGCTTTGAGACCAAGGAATGGCCTTGGGATCTCCCGTAGTACCAGAGGAAAATAAAATAGTGGTGGTAGCTTCGGGATCACACGCAATAGGTGCGAATTGCTTTTCTGTGTTTTTCAGAAAGCTCTCCCAGGCAAGGTCCCCCGATCGAAGTGGAAGTGTGAGGTCACCTTTTGCGCAGAGGACGATGGCCTGAGGGGCCTCGGCCTTTTGGACCTTCTCGTAGAGCGGCAGGATCTTTCCAGATCGTAGAATGCAATCTTGGGTAAAAATAGCCTTGGCGCCAGAGATGCGAAGGCGAGTTTTGATTTCGTCAGGAGCAAAACTATCTGCAATGGATACAACGCTACAGCCAGCCTGCACAATGCCAAGATATATTGCGATGGATTCTGCAGTCATCGGCAAGTCTACCGCCACGGGGTCGCCTGCCTTCAAGCCCAGTGCTGCAAGGCCATTAGAAACCTGAGAGGCGAGGTCTCGCAATTCCTGATAGCTCCAAGTCTGAAGAGGACCGCCTTCTTTTTGAAAATAGACAGCGACCTGATGAAGGGGTGCTGAGAAGCAGCTTTCCACGATATTCAGTCGTGCACCCGGCAAATACCCCCGCGTCTGACCATCTGCAGACAGATTGAAGATTCTTTCGGGTGCCGTTCGAAATTGAATGCCTGCCAACTCAAGGTATCGTTTCCAGAACCCTTCACGGTCATCCACGCTCCACTTCCAGTAGTCTTTGTAAGTTGAGACGCCAAGCCGCTGCATCTCTTGGGCAATGTGGGTAGCGGATAGTTGACTGGGATCAGGATTCCAATGGATGTCTGACATGGCTTCCTGTCTATGAAGATGTCGCGCGCTTATCAAGCAGAAATTTAATAGGCAGAGCTATTAAGAGGGATTCCAGACCGTACAGCCCGCGGTAGTGTCCACTTGGAAGGTCACTGAGGATCGGATGTTTTCAACAACGGGAGTCTGCGAACCGTCCAAATCTACGCGCGTAAAGGTATAATTCTTGGGCCCTGCAATCATTTGAAGGTATCCGGTATCTGCGTTGGAAGTTTGTGCTTTTGCTAAAGGAGGAACTCCCACTGTCCAAAATGGGCGAGTTTCTCGGCCGGGCATTGTGTAACACCTCGGTGCCTGATAGGTGCCGTTGGAATAAATCAAAAGGTTGATGTCTTTAAACTCGACGAGAAGATTCTTCATTTTGACAGCAGCCACTGGATCGAAACCGCTCGCAGTAAAGTTGTCCTTTGCAAAAAGAATGTTTTCTGTACCGCCTTCGCCATAGACAAAACGGAGGTTAGTAAATTGTGGCCAAGCAGCGTTATAATTAGGAGAGGTAGCAGAAATCTGATTGTCCGAAATGGTGGGGACTCCCGCCGCGAGTGATGTCTGAAATTGAAAAACCGTACGATTCAAGAGTAGATCCAGTTCAAAATATCGGAAAAAGCCAAAGAATGAACTATTGGCAAAATTCTCGCAGTTCCAACCCACATTGGCGGGTTGTCCCTCCGGCTTCATATAACCTCGGCAATATTGATAATAGCTGTCTAGCCCTCCCAAAATGGGAAGTACAACCATGGGATATTGATAGGAGCTGCTTCCGAGCTTGTCATTGACCAAAGATCCAGCACTCTGAATTGCTTGCGAAGCTGCGCGATAGTCTTCCATTTGGGATCTTGCAACTATTCCACCAACAATGGCAATGGGTGTTGGAAAGGTATTCTGTGAAGTCGGTTTGTATTTATTGGCTAAGAAATTTAAAGCATTTCGAGAAATCTGATTGGTTATCAATCCTTCAAGGGTTCCGGGAGGCGATGCTTCATTGAAGAACAGTAAATCACTCACCAAGACCATGTCCGCACGTAGGCGTTGGTGGCTGGTATCTACGGGTGGCAGCACAACTGCGCTGCTTAAGTTTATGCTCGTTGATAAAGGTGTTTGCTTTTGTTCCGTTTTGCATCCCGCCGACAAAAAGACTAGTGCACTCATAACTAGGCTATTTAGGATTTGATTCGAACTCTTCATTGCGACTGCCCTTCCGACTGTGAAAAGTCAGGGAAGTACAAAACTTTAAGTCTAAGGCCTGGGTGATCCTTGATGTAATTACTATTGATAAAAATTTCTCGTCGATTGGCGGGATCAAAAGTAAATGGTGAAACTTGTCCACTTGGGTCCACTGTCAATTCTTGAGTGAGTTGACCTTCGGCATTACTCACTCTGATGACTACTGGGCGATCAATTTGAAAGGCCTGTCGCAGTTCAATTTTCGCGTTGTAGCTTTGTAAGATTTCTCCAATGCCCGAAAATAAATTCGAAAGCCCATTTGGTGCATTGATCACATCGCAGACATCGTCAAAAGTGGATAGCCTTGAAAAAGCACTGCCCGACTGCGATTGGATAGCCTCGATTGTACTCTTAAGATAAGTTGCAGGTGTCGCGAAGAGGTTTTCTTCCGGCACGAAAGTTGTCCCACTCAAGAATCGAGCGGTGATTACGGATGGGCTATTCGATTTTTCGCATCCCCAGTTCCAACTTCCTCGCAAGCTTGCAACGGAAAGTTGATTGATAGGTGCGAGTACCTTCATCGCCCATCTCGGATCGGTATTGCTCGTTGAGCGATCAATGATTCTCAAAAGTTGATCCAAGTCACCGCGGGTCTGCTCAGGAGGTTGCTTCTGATAGACGAGAGCGGCACCCTGAGATTGAGGTATCGAATTTTCTAATGAAACTACCGGAATCAACATTGGATAGCCTGTTTGCCCAAGGCTTTGAAAGAATGTCGCGATCGGACCTGATGTTTGGGTCACCGCGTGCAAGTATTTGAAGTTGAGAGAGACGGGTTGAATGAGGTCATAGAATGCATAGTCGGGCCCTCGAAATCTTGCCGACCCATTGTCGTCTGAATCCGTGATGGGTAGGAAAATTCTCGTACTGCCCTGACGAATCCCGGCCGATTGATTTCGGATTTGCTGAATGAGTGAAGTCTGTAAGCTCTGAATGGGCCTGCTCATAAAGTGGCCATTCATGTGACTTATCATTGTTGCAATAAAACTATTAAATTCATCCTCAAGTTGCGCAGAGTTTTTTCTCTGGCCAGTGGCTGGGTCAATGGTGCTGAGAATTTTTTGAAAATTAGCTTTTCCAGGCCGAGCATGATTGAGATAGATGGGAGATTCCCAAAATCCATCCATTGGTGCATTGAAAATATTCACGTCCACTAATGAAGCCGGATTGTTACTGTCGAGGTACGTATTAGCAAAGCTCGCAAATTGCAACTGAACGGCATTGAGAATGCTCAACATGCTCAATGAAGTATCGAGCTGAAAGACAATGTCGATGGGAGCGAAGCTGCTAATCTTGTCAAAGTTGTCTTCCCAGGCGGCTTGATCAAAAGTGGTTTTGCGCTCGCAAGCTTCAAAGCCCGACAAAAGGCCTACCACCAATGTACTGGCAAGGAGCCGCATACCCTTGGTTCTCCAAAGGTTGAATTCAGGCTTGCTGTCAAATTGGACACCCCGGACTTTCATAAGTTCCCCAACTTAGGTAGGGGCAAGGAGCGTGCCGGTTGTAACTATCTGATATTTAAAGGGATGGTGGCTCAATAAGCGTTTAGGGAGTTACCATAGCGCCCATTTTGGGTATCGGTGAAAGGGCGCCAGCTTCTGGGTTAGAAGGTCTACGGATGCCTTTAAAACCTCAATGGATTTGATAGACTCGTCGCCAATGCGGGTACTTTGTTTGGTTTGCTTGTTGTTGTGCTGTGATGTCCCCAATCTTTTGGCCGAGGATGTTATGCAGGGCAAGGATCGCGAAATCCTTGGAACGCCAGTCGACGTTAAGGGCGCCGTCACTCTTAGCCTCCGGCAAGTGATCCAAGATTCGATGCGATCTTCTGACTCCTTTCGGCGAATTCTTGCTCAAGCCCAAGCCATTCCTTCTGACGCTTTAGCGGCTGAAGCCATCACGGATGCTAAACTTACGGCAACTACCTCCAAAGAGTGGAATCGCAACCAGTCCACTAGTCCCTACGGCACTAATTCGTATGATCAAACTCAGGCGACACTTGGTTTTGAAAAATACTTTCGAAGTGGAACGGCACTGGGTCTATCGCTTACTGAATACCGCAATAACTCGCTCTTCTCTTCCACCATTGGAACCATCGACAGCAAGTCGGCGGGAATTTCCCTAACCCTTCGGCAAAGTCTTTGGCGAGATTTCCTTGGTACCAGCACTCGAAATCAAATCAAGTCAGGGGATCTCTTCTCACAGGCCAATCGGGTGTTATGGGAAGCGAAAGTAGAAGACTGGGCGCTTCAGCTTATGAATCTTTATTTAAGAGCCTGGAGCCTTCAACGTCGCCTACAGGCTAGCCAGAAAACTTTTGACCGAAGACTTGTCCTTGCACAACTCTTTCAACGCCGTCAGGCGTTGGGAACTTCGGAAGAAGCAGATCGACTTCAAGTTGAAGCCGCACTCGAACAGAATCGAATTCAAATCCTCGAACAACAGAGAGACCTTCAGCGAATCTGGGAGAATCTTATCGTGACCTCCAAATTGCCCGCTGAAGCAAAAAAAGTTGATCCACGTTTGATTCCAATGGAGATAGATCCGGTACTGCCCATCGAGCAGTTGCATTGCGATAGCCCTCCGGAATCGACCCGCGCCCTCATCGCAGCGGAACTTCAGTCCGAAGCTGCACATCTACGGCAATTGGCAGCAAGCGATCGACTACGACCAAATCTCACTCTCAACCTTGGACTTGCTACCAATCGTGCGATTCTTTCGTCGGTAGATGATTTTGAAACACGTTGGAGTGAGAGCTTTGCTGCAAAATATCCCGCGTGGACGATTGGACTTCAGTTTGAATGGTCTATTGATGGATCATTGGTTCGGTCTCAAGATGCAACCGCTCGAGCTTCAGCAATTGAATTGAACGCCGCACTTTCCCAAGAGAAAGATCAAAGCAAACTGGATTTTGATAGTTTATGCAGCGGGCTCCAGCTTCAGCAGAGAAGTTTTGAATTGTATCAAAAGCTTGAGAGCGCACAAAGTCGGCGTGTGCACCTTGAAGAAGTGCGCTATCGTCAAGCCCGCGCACAACCCTTCGCAGTACTCCAGGCAGGAGACGAGTGGTATGGCACGACCGTCGGTTTAATTACCAGCCATTCTCAGTGGATAGCCAATAGCTATGAGTTGAAGAAGGCTAAGGGAGAGCTTTATTCGATATTGAGTGAGTGGAGCAAGGAAGCTACCGGCCAATCCCTTGGGGAGTTATCGCATGAATAGATTGATCGCCTTCTTTGCTCGGCAGAGAATCTTTGGCAACCTACTTACTTTCTTTGTGATCGTCGCCGGATACTACTCGATGACCTCGATTCAACGGGAGGTTTTTCCTAACGTCAAGTTTGACGTCATCAATATTCAGACGATCTTTCAGGGTGCTACGCCTGAAGAGATGGAGCGTTTAGTTACCAACGTAATTGAGCAAGAAATTAAAGAGGTCGATGGTATCAAGACGGTACGGTCCACCTCGGCTGAAGGATTGAGTGATATCAAGATTCAGCTTAATCCAGATGAAACAACGGCGGACAAAGGAAAGGACGACATTCAAAATGTTATTGACCGCCTTACGGACCTGCCTGCTGGTTCTGAAAAACCAGTGGTCATTTCTATGGAGACCAAATACCAGCCAGTAGTTGAGCTGTACCTCTACCCAAAAGGAGAAGTATTGTCCAATCCCTTGGTATTGAGAGAGCAGGCGCGTCTTTTAGAGCGAGAAATCAAACAACTGAAAGACGTGGCTAAAGTCCAATACTCGGGTTGGCAGGATTTAGAATTTCGAATCGAACCGAATCTCAAATCTCTGGCGAGAGAGCATATCACTCTTGAACAGCTCATAACGACCCTTCAGAATCAGAATAAAAGCACACCCGCGGGCAAACTTGAGGGCCAAGCCAATGAACAACTGATTCGTACGTTGGGAGAATACGCCAATCAAGATGAAATCGAAAACACGGTGATACGTGCCAATGACTATGGCGAGGTTTTGAGACTAAAGGACGTGGCGTCGGTGCACTTCGATCAGGCGCGTCCAAAGGTCCTGACGCAATACCAAGGAAAACGTGCAATCCGAATGCTGATTTTGCAGAAAGAGAAAGCCGACACCATTCGGTTGATGGAAGAACTACGTGCCAAGCTAATTGAATTGAAGCCAACGCTTCTCAAGGACATGGATGCTTCCGAAGTGAATGATGCGTCTTCTTATATTTCAAGAAGGCTCAATGTTCTGAATACCAATTTACTAGTAGGTCTGACCCTGGTTTTGCTTCTTCTTTCATTGATATTGCCATTTAAGGTCGCTCTTTTAGTTTCTGTGGGTATTCCGTTTGGATTCTTGGGCACGATGATTTGCTTCTTGAATGCTGGAGTCAGTCTCAATCTCATTTCACTAGTGGGACTTATTATAGTAACAGGAATGTTGGTGGACGACGCAGTGGTCGTCACCGACAACTGCGTACGACTCATTGACGAAGGGCTGAATCCCGAAGAGGCCGCAATAAAAGGTACTCAACAAATTTGGCCATCGGTTTGCGCATCCGTACTGACGACCATTGTCGCCTTTATGCCATTGATGTTTATGAGCGGAATTTTTGGAAAATTTGTGAAACAAATTTCCTACGGTGTCATTCTCGCCCTCCTTATTAGCCTGGTAGAGGCTTTTGTGATTCTCCCGGGACATATTGCCGCCTATATAAAAAAAAGAAAGACAGTCGATTCATCCAAAACAAGCGTCGGCAGCCGCTTTCTCTCGATTACGACTTGGACAGGACAAGCTTGGAATGAAAAATTGCTTCCCAGGTATGTGGCGTTGATGAAGCGTCTGATAGTGGCACGCTATCGAACATTGATGATTTTTGGATTAGTCTTTGTTGGTATCTTGTTCTTTTCGAAGACGTTTATGAAGGTTGTTCTCTTTCCGCCGAATGGCGTGGAAATATTTACCATTAAGGTGAAGGCCGATCTAGGTTCTAGCCTGGATCGAACCGAAGCATTATTGCGCCCGATCAATGCCAGGATCAATGAGATGTCACCTAAGGAGCTCCTTAGTGCCACGACACTGGTAGGAGAGAATGCTTACGATCCTATGGAGCCGGGATTTCGTCGGGGCACCGAATATGCTTATATTTTAGTTTTTCTGACTCCGTCTGATTCCAGAAAGCGATCCGCTGACACAATAATGGAAGAAATGCGAACCAAAGTAGGACGACCGCCGGGATTTGAGGAGTTGCAGTTTTCGCGCGTTTCCTCGGGACCACCGGTTGGCAAGCCGGTAAGTCTTTCGGTTACAGGAAAGGACTTTTCAAAAATTCGGGCAGCCTCCGAAGACTTGAAGAGGTACCTAGCAACCGTCAAAGGCGTCAAAGATATCAGCGATACCTATGCGCTTGGGAAGGAAGAAATCCGGCTCAGGATTAAGCAAAAAGAAGCGGTTGCGGCAGGACTGGATGCTACCTCGATTGGCTTAGCTGTCCGAGCGGCATTTGAGGGGATCGTGGCAACGAGTCTGCGTAATCTTGCTGAAGAAGTGGACTTGCGGGTCTTGCTTGAGTCCAAAGCGCGCGCTTCACTTCAAACGCTGAGTGAGCTTCGTGTACTCAATCGTTCAGGCCAGTTGATTCCCCTCCGAAATGTTGTGGAGTTTGACAAGGGGCAAGGACTGCAAGTGGTAGATCACAAGGACTACCTTCGAGAAGTGAACGTAGCTGCTGATATTGATTACGGTGTGACTAGCTCCACCGAAGCCAATGATTCTGTAAGGACTTATTTTGCTGAGTTTAGCAAGAGGCATCCCGGCATAGGTGTTTCTTTTGGAGGTGAGGATCAAGATACGGTGGAAGCGTTTCAAAGTTTAGGACGCGCCTTCGTAGTGGCTTTTATGGCCATTTTTTTAATTTTGGTGATGACGTTTCAAAACATGAGTCAGCCGCTCTTGGTGATGGTTACCATTCCGTTTGGCATTATGGCAGCCTTGATTGCTTTCTTTCTGCACGGGTGGCCCATTACTTTTATGGGTGGAATGGGTATCATCGCATTGGGAGGTGTGATCGTTAACAATGCTATAGTGATGATTGATTTTGTGAATCAAAATCGTAAGCGTGGAATGGACTCTATTGCCAGTATTCTGGAAGCTGCAAGTGCCCGAATCCGTCCGATCTTTCTAACTACTGGAACAACGGTAGTGGGTCTCCTGCCTACCGCTTACGGAATTGGTGGGCTAGATGAATTCGTAGTGCCTATTGCACTGGCGCTCGGATGGGGACTTCTCTTTGGATCGTTGATGACGGCTCTCATCTTTCCCGTAGCCATCGCGGTATTGGATGACTTTGTAGTGTGGCTAGCAAAAAGAAGAGCCAAGTACTTAAACAGGCAGAGTAGTCTCGCTTGAGCCGGCAGTACCTTTTTGATCGCCACTCTTCGGCTTCTTCGGTTTGCGAAAGTGGAGTGCGATGACAGTCGCTAGCGCAATCCCTGCTCCTATACCCATGGACAAAAGCAATACTTCTCGAAAAGTCTGAATTCCCCAAGTCACTGCTTCACCGCAATTGACTGCCAATTCAACTGGTGGTGCAAAGTACCAGCCAATAATAGGAGGCGCCGCCCATCCTGCTAAAAACCCACCTAGTGCTGCTCCAATGAATGTGAATCGCAATGCCTTGTTCATACCCTACGGCTAATTCAGTTTGGTCGGATCTACAAGGTTCTTTTTCTATAGAGATTGTATTGGATTTTTGGGCTGTCCTGAGGGATGCCATTAGCATTCGGTCAATCAACAGGGAAGCGAAACCAAAGGGTAAGTGGATGATTAAAGAGTTTCTTGATTTTTTAAAACAGTATGGCGTCATTGGACTAGCGATTGCTGTTGTTATTGGTGGCAAGCTCAATGATTTGATCTCGAGTTTGGTAAATGATTTGTTGATGCCATTACTCTTTCAACCTGCGCTAAGAGCAGCCAATGTCGATGATATTCGCAAACTGAGTGCGGGCGGAATTCTTTACGGCAAAGTCTTGGGCGCGACGATTGATTTTCTTATTGTAGCGGTTGTTGTATTTGCCCTTTCGAAGTACGTTCTCAAAGAAAAAGTAGTGACAAAAAAATAGGCAGCCACCGTGAGCCGCTTCTTTTTAAAGAGGGAATCTCACAATGACTGCCTTTGAGTTGTAACCGTTTGCTTATCTATCTTAGAATGCGACTCCTGCACTCAGGGTGACCGCTTGGTTTTGGGCGTTCTTTGCTGTCGAACCACTAGGGAGATCGAAAATATTGGCCAATCCACGCTGAAAGCGTAGGTCACCGACAATGTCGAGCGCTTTGGTAGGTACACGGACACCAACGGAAGCCACCAATCCGAAATCAAAGGAATTTGCATTTCTTAGGTCAAAATCAGAAGAAGAATCAGAGGAATTATTTTGTGACTTGTTACTACTGCTACTAGAAACACCGGCACTTCCTACTCGAAGTCCCGCGTAGGGTCCGACACCAAATGAAACGTAGTTTGGCAAATAGGCTCGAACCAAAATTGGAAGGAGCAAATAGTTGAAGTTGATGTTTGCTCTAACTGATGCGAAGTCAGTTTCGCCGGAGTAACTGAATCCTCTAGAAACGTAGGCTAAATCTATTTCACCACCTAGTACTGCGTCGTGGCTAAAGCGGCCTTCCACGCCGAGTCCTAAATCATATCCGATTCTTCCTCCCTTTTCTACTCCTCCCAATAGGGTAGATTCTGCTCCAGGACCATTGGACATTGCCAAGCCAAGAAAAGCCTTGAATGGACGTGCGCTCTGGGTCTCCTCCAGATCACTTACACTTTCTTTGCTAGAGGACTGTGACTGGATCTCGGATTTGCTGATCCGTGACGGAGCCGCAATGGCACCGGTTGATAGAAGGCTCAGCATTCCAGCTGTTGCAATAAACTTTGAGTTTAGAAACATAGATTCTCCTTTTGAAAGGCCAGGTAATGGCCTTTGGTTGGGTTGTTATTGGTTGAACAAGCGACATGACTAGCAGCGCAAATCTGGAGTGTCAATTTCGAATAGGCTTTGAGCCGAGAGATGGTGAAACTGAGGATTAGCCCACTGGCGTTCGAGTGTTCCAGACTCCTCACAAAATAAAAAAGGCCGTCGACCTCATCGGCCGACAGCCTTTTTTATAAATTTGGTGAGTCGCCGGGGATTTGAACCCCGGACCCACGCCTTAAAAGGGCGTTGCTCTACCAGCTGAGCTAGCGACTCACCTAATTGAAAAGATTGGTTTTAGTTATCAAAGGGACTACGTATTTGCAATGTCTCTTCCCGATCCGGACCTGTGCTGACAAGAACGACTGGCACGCCTACAAAATCTTCGATCACTCGAATATAGGATTGTAATTCTGCCGGTAGGTCGTTCTTGGAACGCACTGCTCGGGTATTGTACTTTTTCCAGCCTTTGAGCGTTTGATAGACAGGTTCGACGCCTTCTGTATCTTCGATGCATGCCGGTAATTCATCGATGGTCCTGCCATTGAGTCGATATCCCGTACAGACTTTGAGTTCTTCAAATCCATCGAGGACGTCGGTCTTCATCAAGGCAATGCCAGTCATGCCATTGATCTCGACAGAATACTTAAGAAGGACTAGATCCAGCCAGCCGGTACGTCGTGGCCTTCCTGTCGTGGCACCAAACTCAGCGCCGATTCGTCGTATTTCTTGGGCAAGCTCAGGTTGTGTCTTCTCCAATTCTGTCGGAAACGGGCCAGTCCCAACTCGTGTGCAGTAGGCCTTGGCAATGCCGATGATCGATTGAACAGCGGCTGGAGGGACTCCGCAGCCTGAAAATATGCCGCCAGAAACGGTGCTGGATGAGGTTACATAGGGATAGGTTCCCCAATCAACATCGAGGAGCATCCCTTGGGCGCCTTCAAATAGAACGGTCTTCTTGTCTCGAATTCCTTGATTCAAGATACTTCGCACATTGGCAATATAGGGCTTGAGAAGCTCGCCCATTTTGAGGCAATGGTCATAAACTTCCTGCAATGAAGCAGCATCCGTTTGAAAGAGCCCCTTAAAAAGCACATTCTTTTCTTCCAAGGAACGTTCGAGCTTTTCTTTCAATAGGCTGGGGTGAAGAAGGTCAATGACCTGGATCCCACGACGCGCGACCTTGTCTTCGTAGGCCGGTCCAATTCCCCGCACAGTAGTACCGATTTCGCCTTTGCGGCCCTTGGCGCGCTCTTCGCGTAGTCGATCCAATTTGCGGTGATAGGGAAGGATGACATGGGTTCGTTCACTGATGCGGATCAATTTTTCTGGGGCATCTGAGAGCACACCTGACTGAATCAAGGTTTCGACTTCTTCAAAGAAAACGAGCGGGTCCAACACCACTCCGTTTCCAATAAGACAGACTTTGCCCGGGTGAAGGATACCGCTTGGAATCAGGTGGAGCACAGTTTTGCGGCCATTGACTACCAGCGTATGACCAGCATTATTTCCGCCTTGATAGCGGACAATAAGGTCCGATTGCGAACTATAGAGGTCGACGATCTTTCCTTTACCTTCGTCTCCCCACTGCGCTCCAATAACTGCTACGTTTTTCTTCATGTCTTAGGTCCTAATGCAAAATTTAAAAGCACCATCAAATCAAAGCCAAAGCCAGAATTACCAGCTTGAGGAAGGTAACGCACACCCACCCGAGGAAGCAATTCTAATGATTCGGCAATTTCCATCTTGGAGCCAAGTCCAAGGCCCATCGCAAAATGCGACGTATTGGAAGTGGCACTCATTCCTAACTCTAGGTCGCCAAAAACTCCACCAGTGCCAGAAATTTCAGAACGAAGCAATGCGCCAAAATAGGCGAGGGAAGCATTGGTGCTAAACTGGCCTACGCCTCCGATATCAAAACCATCTCCAATGCCAAAGGTGACTTCTCCGCCCATGAGTGCGCCAATGCTGCTTTTGCCGGAATAGGCATCGCCCGTCAGGAGGCTTAGTCCGCCTCGGACGCCGATGTTTGTGGCCGCATAACCTGATTGAATGGAAATGCTCCCAAGGATGAGAGCCATTGCTGTTGTGAGTTGAAACAGAGCCTTCATTTTTTTTCTCCAGTTGTCATAGGTAGGTATCCTTTCTCAAATTTCTTCTCAGTCAAGCTGAGAGCGAATCCAGATTGATGATTCCTTTCTTTTCGTTTTTTTTAAAAAATCCCAAAATCTGTTCTGCTGCGGTAGAAGCCACTCTTTCTTGTGCTTCCAGGGTTGAGGCCCCTAGGTGAGGAGTTGCTACCACACGAGGATGATTCAGAAGCGAACGAATCCCTACGGGAGGTTCTTCCTCAAAAACATCTAACGCAGCTCCTGCAAGGTGCCCTGATTCTAATGCCGCTAAGAGTGCTTCTTCATCTACCAAGCCTCCTCGGGCACATTGAATCAATGAACTTCCTTTGCGCATTTGTTGGAACTCCAATGGTCCAATGAGGTATCTGCCACTTTTTGATTTAGGCAAGTGGAGGCTGAGTACGTCGCAATGCTGAAGAACTGCCTCCATCGATCCAGCCCTTTCAATTCCTTCAATATGTGGGGCAACGGGATCATAACCAAGCACCTTCATGTCCAGTGCTCGGGCTTTCTTTGCAACGATACTGCCTATATTGCCAAGTCCGAGGATTCCGAGTGTCTTCCCTGAGATTTCTTGGCCTTTGTATTTCTCTCGGTCCCAGCGACCTTCTTTGAGTGACTGATTTGCCTGAGGGATGTTTCTCCACAAGGCAAAAAGTAGCGCGAGCGTATGTTCGGCAGCCGCTAGTGAGTTTGCGGATGCAGTGTTCATTACGGCAATTTTCTTTTCGGAGGCTTTTGCGACATTGATATTGTCGATGCCAGCGCCCGCTCGAACAATGAGTTTAAGGGATTTTGCCATGGCAATCACTTCGGAAGTGACTTGAGTCGCGGATCGAACTACCAAGACCTGGTAGTCTGGTATTACTCGCAATAAATCCGACGAGGTGATTGCTTTGTGCAGGTCGATCTTAAATTCAGATTGGCTTCTCAAAATGTCCAAGCCATTTTCGGCCATTCCGTCAGCAATCAGAACGCGCGTTTCTTCCGTCACTTCGCTCTATCCTCTGAA
Organism: Bdellovibrionota bacterium; assembly: GCA_963169695.1. GTDB lineage: Bacteria > Bdellovibrionota > UBA1018 > UBA1018 > CAUJDS01 > CAUJDS01. Next base: position 15,186 of record CAUJDS010000032.1, on the reverse strand, counting down.
GCATACTCTTTGAGGAGCGCACCGACTGAAGTTCCAAAACTCAATCCATGCCCCAATTCTTTCAGTACCAACTCGAGACATGAAAAAGCTGTGGTTAAGTCAAAAATCCCAACATAGCCCAGATGAGAAATTCGAATAATCTTTCCGGTCAGTTCATCCTGCCCGCCTGTGATGGTGACTCCATAACGATCGCGCATAAGCTTCGGTATGGCCTTGCCGTCTATGCCTTCGGGCACCCAAAATCCCGTAATCGCTGGCGAGGGGCAATCTTTGGCCAATCGCTCGAGTCCAAGGCTATCGACTGCTTTGCGTGCACACTGACCTAAGGTCTTGTGCCGATTAAATACTTTCTCCAGTCCCTCAGCCCGAATCATACGAAGGCTCTCTTGCAGGCCCTGAATGAGAGAGATGGCGGGTGTCCACGCGGTTTGGTGAGTTTCGAGTGCTTTTCTTTCCTTCTTTAGATCAAAGTAAAAATGCGGAAGATCCGAATCCTTCGCGTACTGCCAAGCCCTTTCACTTAATGCGATAAAGGCAAGTCCAGGCGGAAGCATGAAAGCCTTCTGCGAACCAGTCAAGAGAACATCGATTCCCCATCGATCCATCGGAAGGTCGAAAACTCCAACACCAGTAATTCCATCGCAGACCGTAAGGAGTTGGTGCTTTTGCGCTATTTGACAGATCTCTTGAACAGGCATCATCGCCCCCGTGGAAGTCTCATGCGCCTGGAAAAGAATGGCTTTCGCATCCGGATGCATTTTGATGCAATCTTGGATTTGTGCACCTGTAACAGCCGAGCCTCGCTCCACGAGGATCTCTACCGTCTCTAGACCGTAAGTTCGTGCGATCTTGGACCAGCGATCGCCAAATTTTCCGGCATTGACGGTAAGGACTTTGTCGCCTTTTTTAAAAATATTGGAAACGGCCGCATCCATTGCACCGGTACCCGTACTCGCCAAAAGCATCACATCTTGCTGCGTCTGGAAGACGACCTGGAGTCCCACTTTGACTTCCTGAAAAAGAGCCTGAAACTCGGGCGTTCGATGATGGAGGATCGGCTTGGCGAAAATCGCTGAGATTGATTCAGGTACGGGGGTAGGGCCGGGAGTCAACAAATAGGTCTTCATGGCAACCTCCAACGCGAAGAGGTGACCTTACCCTACGAAGCTGATGGAGTGCAAGACACGGATCGTTAGTGTTTTGCCTTGGTTTTTGCGCGAGTTTCCAGCTTTTCCTTGATGATGGCATCCACAATGGTCAGGGCCTCATAGCGAAGGTCGTTTTCAAAGATAAAGCGGTAGAAATTTTCCATATCAGGGTGGTGGCGAAAATTTTTCAGGGACGAAGAGGCTGCACCAGCTGCCATTGCCGCAGTGAGGCCGGCATCCATGCCGCCAGAGGACCGTGAGGAGCCTCCAGCTGATTCAAATTCATCCGCATCCGAGTCAACCTCAGACGCCTCCAGTACGGCCGTTTCCTCGATCACTGGGGCTGCGGCTTGCTTAGTCGCAGGTGCCTTCTTGGATGCTTTTGGGGACTTAGATTTCTTCGTTGTCATGGGATGCTACCTTTCCTTCTTGAGCGGGTTCGCTCTTGATTACTCCAAAACGGTGAAGCTTGTTATAAAGTGTTTTAATAGTAATACCGAGGCCCTGGGCGGTCTTGGTTTTATTGCCTTGGTGAAAAGTCAGGGCCCTTAGGATGTGCTTCTTTTCTACTTCTTCGAGGGGCATGGTCGCTGTAAAGTCCGGCACGTCGTTTTTTTGAGATGGCATGCGGATGTTGAGAGGGACATCGTCTAGCCGAAATTCATTGTTTTCGGAGAGGATTTTCATCCGTTCGATGGTGTTCTGAAGCTCACGGATATTGCCTGGCCAGCTGTAGTTTGAGAGGGCGTCATATACTTTAGGGTGAATTTTTTTTATGACATGGGATTGACCGCCAAAGCGAGAATTTTTTAGAAAATATTCCACCAAGGCAGGAATGTCTTCCTTGCGCTTTCGGAGTGGAGGCATTCGCAGGGTAATCGTATTGAGTCGATAAAAGAGATCTTCTCGAAACCTTCCTGCACGCACCTCTTGCTCAAGGTCCCGGTTGGTCGCGCTCAAGATCCTTACATGAACTTTCAGAGGTCGCTTTCCGCCGATACGATAAAATTCGCCTTCCTGTAAGAAGCGCAAAAGCTTTGACTGAATTCCCAAAGTCATTTCGCCGATTTCGTCCAAAAATAATGTTCCAGAATCCGCAGTCTCTACCAGGCCAGCTTTTTGGCTGGTAGCTCCGGTAAATGAACCTTTTTCGTGTCCAAAAAGTTCGGACTCTAAGAGGGATTCTTGAAGAGCTCCGCAATTGACAGTTACGTAGGGCGATCCCGCGCGATCACTCTTGAAGTGCAAACGTCGAGCGATCAATTCCTTGCCCGTGCCGCTTTCACCCTGAATAAGAACCGTCGCCATGGTTGGTGCAATTTTATCGACCATGGTCAGAATGTTTTCGATGGCTGGGCTCTTGCCCACCATTTCGGTAACGTCCCGATCTTTATTGACCAGCGTTTTGAGAGCCTTGTTTTCTTTTTCGAGTAATTTTTGTTGCTCAACGATGCGTTCATGCGCTTGGCTAAGTTCGACTGTTTTTTCTGTTACAGCTTTTTGAAGCTTCTGATTGAAATCACGTGTTTCTTCAAAGAGCCTTCGATTGGTTACTGTCACAGCAAGTTGAGCCGCAACTGCTTCCAAGGTAGTTCGATCCTCTTCGCCAAAGGCGTCGGTCTCGTCACTTTCAATATTAAGCGTTGCAATTACTTCTTGGTCCTTCATCACTGGCACGCAGAGTTGCGAGCAAGTCATGACAGGTACGGAGAGATTGGTAAAACGTGGATCGAGCGCTACGTTGTTGGAGAGGTAGCTGCGTTTGGTCTGTAGCACGTATCCGGTAATGCCCGCGCCTACTTGGAGGCGATGGCCTATTTTGAGGTGAGTGTCGTAAGCGCCAGCTTGGGATCGCAAAGTAGCAGATCCGTCAGAAGCGGCTGTCCAAAATTGAGCAGAGTAATAGTGAAATTGTTTCTGGATCAGTTCTAGTACGTCATTGTAAAAATCAGCCGAGGTCAAAAGTTCTTGTAACTTGAGAGATACTTGGCTCAGGATTTTTAGATTGGCTTCTTGCTTATGGCCCAGCCGAGTGGCCTGTGCGCCGCGAGAAGGACTTGGGGAGGACTCTGTCGTGGGTGTAAAAGAATTCATAGGCCCGCCGATCCTATAAATATTTCACGGGAAGGTCAAGTTCAATTCCCGATAAAAATGTTATGGTATAGTTAATTGGTTGAGAATTTTCGGTTAGGGGTCTTTTGTATTTCGGTTGATGGTATCCTGAGCTAAAAGGGCCATTAGCGTTTCAACATTCATCCAGGAATTGCGAATCCACAGGAGCATCGCCTATGAGTAGTACCAACTTGACATCTCACCCCAAAAAGCCGGCCATTCTCTGGGGGACGGCGATTTACTTTATTATTTTGCACCTAGCTGCCATTGGGTTGCCCATTTGGTACATCCATTACAGTGGGTTTGTGTGGACAGACCTGGTTTCTACCGTAGTGATGTTTGTTCTTACTTGTATGGCAATCACTGCTGGATACCACCGAATGTTTTCTCATCGTGCCTATGACGCCCATCCAGTGATTAAATTTCTTTGTCTTCTATTTGGAGCAGCCGCATTGGAGGAGTCTTGTTTGCGATGGTCTCGCAATCATCGCGACCATCACAAGTATGTGGACACCGACAAGGACCCCTACAACATCAAAAAGGGATTTTGGTGGGCTCATTTGGGATGGATGTATCACGCTGATGAAATGGATGGTCGTGGCTATTCCAACGTCGAAGACCTAAAGAAGGATCGTATCGTGATGTGGGAGCACAACAACTATCTCCTAATGGCGGGGGTTGGTGGCTTCTTGGTTCCTTTTCTGATTGGTGCATGTTTCGGCAGACCCTTTGGTGGGTTGGTTTGGGGTACCGTCGTGCGACAAGTGCTGACTTACCACAATACGTGGTTCATTAATTCAGCAGCACATTATTTTGGAACTAGGCCATACACAGTACAGAATACGGCGCGGCAGTCGTGGCTTTTTGGAGTGACATCTTTTGGAGAGGGGTATCACAACTACCATCATCTTTTTGCTGGAGACTATCGGTGCGGGATTCGGTGGTTTCATTTGGACTCTACGAAGTGGGCTATCTATTTTTGGAGTAAGCTTGGATTGGCTTGGAACCTTCAACGAGCCCCTGAGACTGCCATCCGCGATGCGATCATTCAGCGTCGCTATGATGAAGCCAAGTTACTGCTTCAGAAGACAGAGTCTCATTCTTCTCGCTGGGAAACGTGGAAGCCGCAACTTGATGGAGCGCGGGCACGTTTGCAGGAAATATCAGTTGGCTGGGCAGATATAAAAAAGAGATATCATCAGTGGCGTAAAAACGAGCGCAAGTTTCAATCGATTGAAGATCAGCGCCTAGCTCGCGAACAGCTTCGCGCGCAGTTGAAAACCTATCGAGCAGAGTGGCTTCGCACCTGGAATCAATACTTGAGTATGATTCGGACCTTGAGACGCGAGCTGACTCAGTCAGCTTAAAATTCTTAAAAATAAATCGGGGGAGTGAGGTCTTTCAACTTCACTCCCCCTTTTTTTAGGGTTTAGGTTTTTTGGTTAGGAACACTTTCAGAAATTTATTTCATTTTGATAGAGTGCAGAAATCCACCGCCTGGTTTGACATCTCCTGTGACATCGACAAGCCTATTTGATGTTAGGGCGTGTTGCGCTAGATCGACCATGGCTTCATCATTGGGGACGCTGCCATCTCGCAATGAAATTTCAAAAAAGACCTCACCGTTGGGGAGTTTCTGTTCACAATTGTCGACATAAACAAAAGCCTTTTGACGGTAGTTGGCTTCTACGCCTGACAATCTGCATCCGGTGTATTTGACGGCAGCCAGAGCCGATGTGGCGCCAAGGAACAAGGCACTCATGACAATAGAACTGAAAAGCATTTGTTTCTTTGTATTCATTTTTCCCCCAGTGACCCAATGACTAGACTCTATTTAATTATCAATGTTTGTTTAATTATGCAAATGATTGTCGCGAGAATTTAAAAATTCACGGATTGGATGCGCAGCACACCAAGGAATTCTGTTTTGCCGCCGTGCTCCGACTGAAATCCATGTTCCACTTCAGCGCCGACGGTGACCAGAAAGTTTAATAGAACTGCACTGGCACGTACGCCGCCTCCAGCTGAGGCGAGCGAGCGAGCCACTGGAGACAAGGTCCAGCCATTTTCTCCGTAGAAAAAACCAAAGACATCTTTGAAGAAAGCGGGACCCGTTCCAAGCCCACGGTAGATCCGAAAAAGAGGAAAGCGATAATCCAGTGAGGTTATACCTGAGGAACGCGTTGTGAATACGGCACTTGGATAGCCGCGGATGCGCAGCTCGTCGAGATCGTGTCGGGAATCAAGGCTCTCACTCGCAAGGTCACTTGAGGTTATTCCATTGAAAATCACGTTTGCTGAGCTGTAGGTAGATGAAAGCTGGTCAACCTGAGAATAAGTCACGCTCGGAACAAGGACGTGGTGAGGAAAGGTTTGGAAATATTTGGTTGCAGTGCCAATGATCTTCAACCGTGTTTCGGTTGGAAGAAAGTAACTGGCTCCAAGTAGTGAAATACGTTGCCCTTGCTCTGGCGTAATGGCTAGTGAACTTTGTCTAGTGTCAGACCATGCGGTCTGAACAGCTGCAATTGGAACAATCGGACTTGTTCGTACAGCAGTCGTAGCACTGGTGAGGTAAGTAAAGTCCCTTTGAGCAATTCCTTGAAGCGCCCAAGCGAAATAAGAAAACTGAAATTTGATGGCTTGAGAGAGGCTCAAGGTAGTGCGATACCGCTGCGTGAACTGAGTAAGCTTGTTTGAACTCGAATAGTAGAGCGAACTAGAGGGCGTGTAGGCAGAGTTAGACCATGTCAGTGTGGGTCCCAGCGCACGCGTTGCTAATTCAAGTGATCCTCCAAAGCGATTGGGACGAAAGTCATACCAGCCAGCCAGACTGTATTGATCTCGAAAAGCGGCGTCCCATCCTGAAATCGTATAACCGATCTGTGCTCCTGCAACCTCCACCAATAAGGTTGGCCTCCAATCACGCGGTGCAAGAGTCGCCCAAGGGTTGTAGTCTTGAGTTTCGATCTTACCGAGGTCTTTGCGCTTCGGAGACTCTGACGGAATCGATGGCACTTCACTTACTTTGCGTTGAATGTTCTGGGATGTGATCTTGCTGACTTTCGAAATCTTCCATCCACGAGATGTAAGCACCGAAGCATAGAAGGACTGAGCGTCTGCCTGCGAAAATTGGGGCTGCCACACGCCAGTCGAAACATTGGAAATTCTGGTCAGTTTGGCGGTGGCGCTTCCTTGATAGACCTGATCGGTGCCGTCGATATCGGAAGTAAAGGTCAACACACCCTGAGGATCAAAAGTCGGAAACCGATTGTAGTGTCCATTTTCAATCTGAACCTGGACCTGTCCGCTGGCTCGATGGAGGCGTAGAATTTTTTCTTGATTCTCTCCTTGAGGATGCCAACTAAAGACGATGCTTTCACCAGCAGGGTCAAAGTGAGGGCCTGCTACAACGTCATAGGTATGAGGCGGCTTCCAAAGAATTTTGGGCTTTGAGAGAGAGGGCGTTCCGTCCTTTGAACGCTTCCATTCAGCCTCGACGAGCTGAGTGCCGCCTGGAATTTTTTGTACAAATGCAACCTTCGTTCCATCCGAGGAAAAGGTAGGGTCGAGGGCTCGCATTTTTTTGGTTAACGTGGTGATACGCTCTTCCTTGAGGTCATATGCCTTTAGGTCATAGTGAGTGGAATACTGTCCACTGCGTGTTAGCTCGGAATAAACGAGGTAGCGAGAGGTGGGGTCAAATACTTTGCCATTCGAGAGTCGAATCTCTTCAATCGATTGTGATTGGCCACTTTGAAGATTGAGAAGCTTTAGCTCGGTGTCGTCATCCGTTGAGTGATCCGAATAGGCGAGCCATTGACCATTGGGAGAAAGCGCGTGGCTCGGAACTTCGGTGGTAAGGACTCCAAGATCCTTTTGTGGAGACCACGGCTCTTTTTGCAATCGCTGAAGCTCTTCTTTTGCGCTAAGGGTTCGCTTTTTGATCCATTGATCCCAATAGGTAGGCCAGGATTTTCCGGTAATTCGTTTCAAATTACCATTGATCAAGAAAGGAAAGCGATTGGCGGAGCGATAGGACATCCATCCCAAAAGATCTTCGCTGGATTGAACTTCTTCGCGGCCGTCGTCCGTTGTTTTTCGCTTTTGATTGACGGGGTCGTCAACAATTTCCTGCATGAGATGATAACCAAAAAGGTAAGGCCTATCTCCGCCAGGAAAATGTGGATCCGAAAGCGTCATGTTGTCGATGCTGACAAAGGATGCTTTGCCTAGCGTGGACTCTTCGACTGCAGCTCGTGTGAGCATACGGTCATAGGTTCCGCGACCTCTTCCAGCTTGAGTGAAGCGAGTTTCAACATAGACCGCCAGTCCTTCTAGCATCCAGTCGTACCAAGTGGCATTGAGGCGGACGACATCACCAAATAGAATACGAAGGGCTTCCGAAAATCCGTGAGTAGGATCGACGTTGAGGTAGTGCGTAAGTTCATGAACGGTGAGCAACCTCAGCCAATCATCATAATAGTACAAAATGGAGGTGTTCTCGGGTGGCGTAAGATTGAGAACCATCCCATTTCGATAAGGAAAAAGCGTTGCTCCGTTGGCAGTGTCTGTATTGTCTGTAAGGTAGACTCGGATTTTATGACGAGGGACCCATTTAAGCAACTTCGAGACATAATCAAAGGCCTCTTCCATCGCCTGGGAAACGCGAGGCCCATGAGACTCTAATTCTTGCGGAAACATTACGACAAAATGCTCTGTCGGAATCTCTCGAAGGTCTTGATAGGGAGAGAGGTCTAGGGCGTCACCGATTCCTACTTGGCCCCATGCGGTCTTTGCTAAGCAAATAGCAGCGAAGAGACTAAGGACTCTGAGGGAGTTCGCGAATAGAGAGGATTTGACCCGTGCCACCTGAAGCTAATCTAACCTGAGCGCCGATTTTTGCATGTGTTTTTTTTACGAATCCCAATGCTAGCGCGGGTTGGCTAAAGGTAGAAACAGAAGTAATCGTGCCTATGCGCTCTTGATTCTCATCGAAGAGCTCAGATCCGGATTCACTGGTCGAAGCACTGAGCTGGAGCTGAACTAGCTTTTTTGCAGGTGAACCTTTGGCAAGTGTCCGTTCGATGACTTCTTGACCCGGGTAGCAACCCTTTGAAATAGAGATGCCCCGCAAGTCACCCACATCCAGAGGCGTCGCATCTTCCGTGAGTTCTTTGCCCAAGGCCGGATATCCACTTTGAATTCGTAGGTGCTCTAAGTACTCCCAAGTAGTTTCGGTGAAGGTTCCAAGAATGGACTGAAGAAGAGTCGGAGGTCCTCGCCAGATAGTCCACTTTTCACCAAAGCGAGAGTCGCCAGCCATCTGGATAAGCTCAGGGGCGTCCAAGCTTGGCACATTGCCTAAGGTCCAAAGAGTCTGATGCTCATTCGAAGGGGGTTCCATTCGATATTTTTCGGCAAAAGTATAGAACTCCAGTGTGTCCAGAAAACGCTTCTTCGCCTGAAAACCTTCTCTTTCTTCAAAGCCGAGTACCCACGATTCTGCGCCAGTGCACAAGGTGGTCCACTGGGTCTGAATTTTTCCGGAGGCGGTGAGGAGGAAGGAAGGGAGTTGTTTTCCGACGGTAATCTTACGAAAGTCAGCTGTAGCAATGCGATGGAGTAAATCTCCAAAGTCCTTTCCCGTTGCGTCTATCCACGACCAGTGGTCTCTGGGGTCCAAGCGTAGCTGCATAGCCTTGGACCTTATGTGATCTGCAAGAGAGTTTCAAGAAAGGGTCGTACGGTACTAAGCCGCTTTTCGCTTTGCCATTAAGGGAAGAGCAGCGGAGGACGTAGGCAAAGAGGCGAGTGGCTGGGCAGTCCAAAGTGCTTCGAACCCTTCGAGTAGGTCCTGGTATCGCTTGCGCGAGCGTTCAGAAATTTTGGTAATTTTCAGCCCGCAGAAGTCCTCGTTTTGCCAAATCACTTTGGCTTCAAGAATGAGGCTCTCCGCTGGATCGTCCGGCTCGGACTGCTGGAGGGAGACGCGGATCTCCTCATCAATTTTAAAGTCGCAGGGCTTCTGTAGCCGAAGTCCAATACCGTTCTTGCTTAAGTTAAAGCTCATGGCAGGAATGACTTCCGCAATTCCCTCCGTTCCACGAAGGAGTGTAACTGGATAGTCTAATGGATATCTGGGTGCTGGTCTCATACCCTACTAGGATCGCTCAGTTAACGCATATAGTCAATTAATGGGTATTTGAAAATAACCTATAATATTAATAGTTTATATGCTGATAGTGTCAAAATATAAAAATTAATTTAATATTCAGATGGCGGTGGCTGGGTCAACCAGGGAGTCTTATAGAAGTATCGCTCATACTGACGGCTCAGAGAAGTCCATCGACCAGGGGTTTGGTCTTGCCGAATGATGGTGGAAATGGACTGGATCTTAGAATCCAGGTCATCGATTTCGTGCACGATATGAGCTTCTAAGACCTTGGGCCGCTTTGGAGAGCCATACTCGAGTTCACCGTGGTGTGCGAGGATGACGTGTTTGACGAGTAGGGCTTTTTCGGTCGTAAACGGTGTTGGCAGCTTGCCTGGTATGGCATTCAATTCGTCAATTTTCTTAGAAATCAGCTCAAATCCCATTACGAGATGGCCGACGAGCCGTCCTTCATCCGTATAGTCGGTGACTCGCTCGTAACTCAATTCCCAGATTTTGGCGATATCGTGAAAAAACCCTCCCAAAAGAAGGAGGTCTCGATTCACCATTGAGCCATAGTGCTGTGAAACTTTATCTAAGAGACCCACCACCGAAATGATGTGATCCAAAAGTCCCGAGCGATAGGCATGGTGAACGGACTTTGCGGCCGGGGCAATCTTTAGTCGCGATACAACGTCTTCATCTTCGATGAGAATCGACTCAGCGAGGGCGCGATAGTGAGGATCTTCCATGCTTTCAATAAAACGGAGCAACTGTCCGTACAATGCTTCCGGATCTACTGGAGAATCTGCAATAAAATCGGCTGGATTCACTTCATCTTCTCTCAATAGTTTGATGGTTTTGACGGTGATTTGTGGTCGCCCCTGAAAGTACTTGCAGCGACCAATGACTTCTACAAACGCATCTCGTACCGCAAGGTTGGTGTACTGAGGAACCAAGTCCCAGACCCGCGCCTCAATTTCTCCGGTCCGGTCCATAAAGATTAAATTCATGTACGGCTTGCCAGTTTTACCAGTCTGGATGGCGCTGTACTTAATTAGAAAAGAAGTAGCGACGGAATCTCCATCTTGGAGTTGTCGAATGGTCTGCCTGTCAGGGGTCGAAGTAGTTACTGGTGTTGTCATAACGCTTTGTGCCGAGGCACGAACCTAGCCGGAATCCTCGGAGGATTCAACCCTAAAAGTGGAACGACTGCAGCGCCAGGGTCCTTTGACTTCGTTCCGGGATCGTGTCACTTTTCGGGAATGGGGGCTCTAGGTATGCGGGGATTTTCTTTTTTTCTTTTGCTCATTTATTCATGGACCTATGGCGGCCTTGCACAAGCCACGGAGCCACTGAAAGACCGGCTTACGCGGGACAAGGCAAGCATCCTTCAGACGCTGAGAACCGCGCTAGACTCTGAGGGGCTTGAGTCATGGAAAGGTCCTGAGGGAATACAGCGATTTCGGGGCAAGTTGCGATCGACCCTTCAACCTCGGTTAGATGCAGAGAATGCGAAAATTGATCAATTGGACGCCGCTGGTGTCGACGCTCTTTACAATAGAATAGAAGGAATGAAGCAGCGAGCGTACGCAAGTGATAGCGAAGCGCTCACCGTGCTTTTCGAAAAATGGGAGCGAAAGCCTCTGCGTGATCCGCGTGACCAAGCAAAGGCGCTAAATCAGCTTTTTTTTAATCGGACGATACAAGAGATCGATCAATCACTTAAAGGCGCGTACTCCGTTCATGCGTGGTTGGAAAACGCAGTAGCCGAACTTTCTGCAAAGCAGGGTGAGCCAGGATCCAACGAGGCTCCGGTTCAAGAAGAGCCAGGATGGAATGGGTTTGAGTGGATTTGCATGGGACTCGTAGTTGGGGCGGTCGCCGTACTTATGTTGCATGGAATTGGAATTGTCTCGTGGGGTCTCGCTTCCGTTGCTTGGGGTGTTTTGAGCATTTTCCTTGTACCTGCCATTGTCATTCTTTATGTGGGGGCTTACAGCGTCGTCAAATACACGGTTGCTTCAGACTCGCCTCTTTGGGATGGGAAAATACCCGAAGAGGAAGCAGACAAAAAAATTCGAAAAAACGCTTCTAACGAAACGCCCGTGTCTCCCGTTAAGTTGAAATGAACTCGAAGAGCTTTTGGGCATTGAGCGTTGTTTGGCGCTTCACTTGATCTAGAGGAATTTGCTTAATTTGGGACAAAGTCAGAGCCGTTTGATTCACCATAGAAGGCTCGCACTTCTTTCCTCGATAAGGTACCGGGGCTAAAAAAGGTGCATCAGTTTCTACCACGATGCGATCGAGGGGGTAGTGCTCTGCTGCCGTTCGAAGGTCCTCGGACTTCTTAAAAGTTAGAATGCCAGAGAACGAAATAAAAAATCCTAAATCCAAACAGGCCCTTCCAAATGCTTCCGTACCAGAGAAGCAATGGATCACTCCTGGGCACTTTCCATGACCGAGGGATTTGGCGTAGCGGTCCAGCAGCGGGAGCAGTACTTCTTCGGCGTCGCGTGAGTGGATGACAACTGGCTTCCCCGTTCGACGTGCAAGGTCCAGCTGTCGCTCTAAGTGCAGAATCTGCAAATCTTTGGGAGAGTGCTCGTAATAGTAGTCGAGTCCAATTTCACCAATGGCTACGCATTTGGAGTGCTTTACCGCCGACTCTAAAACGGCATAGTCACTTTCTTGAATAGTGGAAGCTTCGTGGGGATGAACGCCCACGGTATGGAAGACTCTCGGGTATCGTTCAGAAATGTTTTGCATCCCTGGTATTCTTGGAATTTCTGTTCCGATGGTGACGAATCCATCTACTCCTTGAGCCATCGCATCTTGAAGGATGTCAGCAAGAGACTTAGGCGCATAGTCATAGTCGAGGTGGCAATGGGTATCGATGAGTCCATGAAATTCGAGTTTATTTTGCATTCAAAAAGTGCTCAATCAATACATTCCAAACATCGCTCGGTAAAAATCCCTCGATGCGATAGCCGTTGATAAAGAAAGTGGGCGTAGATCGGATTTGGAGGCTGCTTCCCATAGCGACTTGCTTCTGAAGAAGGGACTCCGTTTCTGGACTCTTGATGCATCGATCGTAGTCCTGAGAGGGCACACCGTTTTGAAGGGATAGATCTCGTATGGATTCATCACTGAGTGTGGCCTGGTTTTCAAAAAAGGCTTGATAGACAGGTAGGACTCTCCCGGAGGATTCTGCGCAAAGGATAGCCTTGGCTGCTTGGCAGGAATAGCGGTGCATCTCTGAATTCACCGAAGGGTTGCACCTTGCATTTAGCGGAAAATTCTTTAGAACCAGTCTGACTTTTCCTTCATACCGCTTCATTGCTGGATGGAGCGTGAGCGCACCCATTCGGCAAGCAGGACATTGATAGTCACTAAACTTGACGATGGTAATGGGCGCATTGTTAGGGCCTATAACAAGGTGCCCGTCGCTCAGGTCCAGGGACTCGGGTGTGCGCGCAAGTATTTTTTGAACTTCTCTTTCAACTAGGTCCACCGATGGTCGATTGGAATTGACCATCCAAGAAATCGCTATCATGACGACAAGGCACCCTCCGAGTATCGAAGAATAAGTAAGAAAAGGTCGGCCCACTCCCGCAGCCTGGTTCTTGTGGGAGCGATGTAGGGTTAACAGCATGAAGAACGAACTCCAATTGATGAGATCGATTCCCCAGCAAAGCAGACAGTGCTTCTTAAGTATCCCAATCATGATTGCGGCATAGGCGATCGAAACTAATGACCCGACTGACGCCATGATCCAGGCAAATTGAAGCGCATCTTTTCTCTTAAATGGATTTCTAGCGATGATCGTAAGTATCAAAAGTGCTACAAACCATCCAAGTCCCATGCCCGCAAGGGGAACTCCGGGAAATACTTCCGAGTAGTGACTCAGTTGGACGGCGTCACAATCAATGACTTCATTGACGCTGCAAAAAGAAGTAAAGCTCTGAGGGACAGACCTCAGTTGAAAATGCTGGGCCGTTTGGTACGCAGCAATTCCCGCGCCAAGCAATGCAAGCAGACTTACCCATGTGAGCAATCGAGGTGTTTTCATACCCCGAGAATAAAGGACCTTCTGACCCACGTCGAGGTAGTTTTACGCGTAAACTTTTTCGAGGTGCTCTTGTTTTTCTTTGCAAGAAATACAGAGGGTCGAAACCGGCCGAACCTCGAGGCGCTTGGGTTCGATGGGCTCCTCGCAGGTTTCGCAAACACCAAAGCTTCGATCTTCGATCCGCTGAAGCGCTTGCTCAATTTTGTTGAGGAGCTGTCTCTCGCGGTCTCGTAGTCTGAGGATCAAGCTTTGGTTGATTTCGGTTGCGGCTAGGTCGGTCTCATCTGGGAGGTCATCGCGAGAGATATTCATCTCTTGCAAAATGGAAATCTTTGAATTGTTAATGATTCTCTGTTTTTCGACGAATAAGAGCTTTCGAAATTTCTCTAATAATTTTGAATCCATGAAAATCCCCCGATCAATCTTGGACTTATGCGATATCTTACTAATGATGTCTGAGATTACAAATAAATTTGTTCAAGAATTCAGTTAGATTAGTTGATAGAAAAAGACTCACTTCCCAAGTTCTCTATGCTGCAGCGAGACGAAGCGGTTCCGTTCTTGAATTTCCAACCCGACTCAGAGAGAACCAATCCTCATGCAGAATGGTAAGTCTGATATTCAAGTGAACTACTTAGTTTTGGCTGCTGGGCGCGGAAATCGGATGCAATCCGATGAACCCAAAGTGCTGATGACTCTGGCTGGCGAGCCTATGGTCATTCATGTTTTGCGCACAATAGCAGAGGCTGATCCGAAGGCATCGGTGGGGGTCGTCGTTGGATACGGGCGCGAGCGCGTCGAAAAAGCCATCAACGACAGGGCACCGTGCTATTTTCCACAACTGCAGTTGCATTTTTTGTTTCAAGAGCAACTTTTAGGAACGGGAGACGCTGTTCGAACAGCACTTCACTCACCTTGGGGTAAGGCGCTTCCGTCAAGCAAGAGCTGGACTTGCATTTTGCCGGGTGACCAGCCTTTGATGACGGCACATTTGATTCGGCAAGTGGCCGAGATTCCAGGCTCTGAAGTTGTAATGCGAATGGTAACCTGCCAACCGCAAGAACCTGCAGGATATGGACGTGTTATTCGACGAGGGAAGAAGGGGCCAGTATTAAGAATCGTCGAAGACAAAGATGCCAATGCGCGCGAAAAGGAAATCAACGAGGTCGCGACTTCGGTTTATTTGTTTAAGACGAGTTTTCTGCGGGCAGGGGTAGAAAAGCTCAACACGAAGAATGCTCAAAAAGAATACTACCTCACGGATCTCGTATTGCACGCAGCACGCTCGAGTAAGAAAATCGACGTTTTGCAGTGGAAAGATAACTTGGATCTCAAGGGAGTTAATAATCCTTGGGAATGGTCCGAAGCTTCCGCAATCCTCAACCGTCGATTGGTGAAACACTGGGCGATTCAAGGAGTTCGATTCGTAGATCCCGGATCTGTTTGGTTGGACCTTGGCGTTCGATTGTTCAAAGGAGTTCATGTCGGTCCCGGAGTGAGTTTGCGAGGCGCTACTTCTGTAGAAGAAGGCGCAGTACTCGACGCCCATGTGGTTTTGGAGAATGCCAAAATCGGCCAACAAGCACACATCAAGGTAGGATCAGTGATCACGGCCTCTCAAGTTGGAAGTCGGTGCCAGATTGGTCCCTATGCTCACCTCCGTCCAGAGTCGCATATCGGTGCAGATTCTAAGATTGGCA
>CAUJDS010000031.1 GCA_963169695.1 Bdellovibrionota bacterium | reverse complement strand
GACCAATACCGACCCGTAAACTGAAAATCCGAATAGGCGTCTCTTACTTCTCCGGGATACAGGTAGAGCATTTTGAGAATTCGATCGGGATCAACGGACTCGTCATCTTTTTGATATACCTTCAATAGAGAACGCGCATCACCCGCTCGTGCAGGTAGGAAGAGATCGGGATCATACCTTCCAGTCCTTCCCCATCCACAGTCTCGCAGCGGGGCCAGTGGATTCTCGCCTTCTTTTGCCGATGCTGGGGCGTTAAAAAACGTGACACTCTTACTGGAAGCAATGCGAAGCGGAAATAAAATCAAGTCTCCATGAAAAAACTCGCGCCGATCCTTCATGCGCTCGTTGCCGTCATTGAGGTATCCCGAAAAATGATAGCCAATACGAGCAGGATGTCCATCGATCAACTCCCCTGAATCGATTGGAATGACATCCCAAGTCCGAAACCTTGGATCCCGTTTCAGTGCCGCCAAATCCATGCGGAAACGAGCGAGAATTTTGCCATTCAATTCTGATGCAATTTTTGGAAGTAAAGTACCACGAAAATATTTCCTGAACGCGCGCATGGTCACCGGCGCCTTGGGATTCATGGTGAGAAAGGAAACAAACGATTCGGGCTCGCTCCATTCTCCCCATCCGCTAGGAAGGCGATAACTCAAACCATGCTTGTCCAACTGAAGCTGGATACCCGTCGATGACTCTTCCAGTTCGTACCGTGGCGAGTAAATCCCTAAAAAACCCTGCTTAAATCGTCCCCAATATCCTCGAGCAGGTACCTTCTCTAACTCCCTCGAATAAAACTGGTACCCACCCTCTCCCGAATAGTGATCTCCGTCACGAACAAGCTCTTCAAACCAGTGGCTAGGATTGCGTTGGTAGATCTTAGGATCAAAGACTCCCTGGCAAGCGTCTGAGTAAACCGTCACCGCTCCTGCAAACTGCGCGGATAATAAAAGAACCCAACACCAACCCAACCCCATCCAATGCTTCATCCAGCAAGGGGTGTATCAGCGTCACTGGAATTTGGCAATTCCGTGGGACGGGGTGTTTGTGGGGAACGAAAAGGTACGAAAAAGGCGTGTCTCATACGTTTTTTTCTTTTTTGCCCCGAAGTGCGTCACAGAGATGCCCAGCCCCAGCAAGGCGGGCTTGAATCTCGGAAGTTTGCACGGGATGACAGGAAGGGAACACAGCGAGGGGGGCGGCGTTGGAGGCCATGGTGTAGCTACATAAGTGAAATGAAATTTATAACCGCCCGCGAGCTAATCAAAATATTTCCCTACTTCGTGCGCCGCGAACTCGGTTTAAGAATTTAAACCTGGGCTTCTCCTTTCTGAATGGGCATCTGCAATGCTTGTCCCGAAATAAGCTGGTCCCATCTGCACTCCCTTGGTACGATTGTGTAGTCCGCAGAGATGCTGGATATTTTCTAGAGTTCCTACTCCTCCACGAGCAATCGGTATAATATGATCGTATTGAACTCGGTACCGGCTCTCACATCGCTTGCCGCTTAAAGGACTGTGATACTCGCACTGCCCCTTGCTTCGCTTAGCTACTTCGATTCGAATCCATTGCGGAATAAAACGTGACGGACGTAGGGTTGATTGTTTCGCAGAAGTCACTTCTCGCGCAAAAAGGGACCTATCTGGTTTGCTACTAATCACTACTTTCTGCTTCTTTCGGAGTGGATCGAGTTTATCTAACGTAGTTTTCAAGCTGAGTTTAAATAGCTCCAATGCTCCTAAATTTCCACGTAGCTCTCGAAGTCTTTCTAGCATTAGCATAGTTTCTTCATCCGCCTGGAAGGAAATAGTAGGTTGATTCGGCTTGTCAGCAATCAAGCTGGGCCTTCGTTGTTGTGCTTTGGCTTCAAGCATCCTCTGGGTCTCACGAATGGAAGAACCTAAAGAAGCTTGGATGATTGCTTTGGTTTCACTTTTCGTAACGGGCTGCAAAGATGCTTGATTTTCCTTGCGGATAAACTGATGAATCCTTGCCGCCTGAGAAAGTGTGAGTTTCCCACTTTCGATCTGAGTCCTAGCTTCTGGGACACTCACCATCAATCGCATAGCCGCAATACGAGAGGAAGCAGATGCTTCGCAATAGCCAAGCTCTTTCACAGTGTATTCCCACAAGGAGGCGTATCCAAGTTTTGCATGGAGCTTGCGATCGGAAATTTCTTTGAGGTGAAGCAGCACTTGAAGCGTCAGTCGTTGCTCGGCTTTGGCAAGCTCTCGGATTCGAAGCTGCAACTGAGTATCCGACAGTACTTTCAGACTGGAATGCAAATGCTCTGAGACTCCATCTTCGGTCTTTGATTCTTGAATATTTTCATTCTGCAGCATCAGATTTCTCCGTTTCTTTTTCTTCGCACTACATACCACGGAATTTTTTCACCGATTTTTAAGGCTTAACGTTCAATTGGAGGCTTGATTCAAGAATATTGATGAACCCGGAGGATTGCCCGGAATTCGACGCTGTAACGAGACGTCCTGCGCGTGCAATAGAACATTGCGCATTGCTTTGATTTGCTTAATGCGAAATGCACTTT
Source organism: Bdellovibrionota bacterium (assembly GCA_963169695.1). Taxonomy (GTDB): domain Bacteria; phylum Bdellovibrionota; class UBA1018; order UBA1018; family CAUJDS01; genus CAUJDS01. The sequence goes on along the minus strand of CAUJDS010000031.1, from coordinate 71,114 downwards.
TATTAAAATACTCAGTCAAGAAAAACCGATCGATAATTTGAAAAATAATTCTAAATTAGAAATAAAATGACGAAAAATTTTTTTCCAGTTCGCGCAGAAAGGGACCCAATGTAACAAGTATTCACGCGCACCACTTGCAGTACCCTTACCTTGTCACCCCCCCCTCGCTGTGTTCCCTTCCTGTCATCCCGTGCATACTTCCCAGCTGCAAACCCGCCTTGCTGGGGCTGGGCATCTCCGATCAACCTTTCGCGTTAAAATGAGGAAGCCTGAAAAGGCGCGTCACAGGTAACGCTTTGTTTCAAATTTTTAACGCCCCTTTGGTGCCACTGGAGTGTGTGCTAGTCGTATGGAATGAATTGGGTGAGGGGATTTTTGTGGGTAGGGCTGAGTTGCTTATGGGCACTCACATCATTAGCACAAGTCAGTCCGCGCTGGACGCCTGACAACTTTAAGCGGTGGGCTCCCGGGATGATTCTCGTGGGTTCCGCAAGCAACATCGATCAGACTCGTGATGGTGATTCATTCTATTTTGAACAACTCACCAACTCGCCGTATGGCCGCGCGGGCTTGATCTACCGCGAAGATGCACAGCTCTGGGTTCTGACGTCGGACCGCGAGCACGGAATCCACCGTGTGGCATTGAAGGACTTCCTTCGGGTGTACTTCTTACGGTCTAAATACTCGCAACCCGACCCCACCTTTTATGCTTTATCAGTGGTAACCACTAGGGCCGCATTCCAAAATGATTCCGCCCTTCCGGTCATTCACCAACTCTTGGGCAGGCCGTACAATGACAGCCTCGTCTATAACGAAAATGCTCGAGCAGAATCGGGTTCGTTTCATAGTACGGAAGCCATCGATGCAGTCTTCCGTATCGCATTTGGAATCAAGCTCTTCCCTCAGCCGTGGCGGGTCAAGGACTTCAAACCTCAGAAAGCGTTGGACGGAATACTAAGGCGCATCTGGATTCCGGAGTCCCTTCACCCGACGTCAAGAATACTGACTCCATCGGCATTGGTATTTAATCCCTCGACTTCGCTTCTTCTCACGACGTTGTTCAACCACTTGGAGCCTGAACGTGCCATTCTCGACCGATGGAAGCGGACCATGGGTCTGACCATGCTTTGGGAGGCTTTTGGGCTGAGAGAAACTCCGTTCACGGAAAGCGAAGGGCCCCTTGCCTCTGCTACCGCTCGCATCTATACTTCACTGCTTTCTAAGGCCAATACCGTCGTTCGACCCGAGCTCCAGAAGCAAAGGGATTGCAGTGATTTTTGGCGAGATCAACCTTAGTCATCGAAAGGATTCCCTATGCCGTTCAAACTTGCCGTCCTCACCAGTGGCGGAGATGCCCCAGGGATGAATGCTGCGATTCGATCCGTAGTGCGCACAGGCCTGAACGAAGGCTTTCAGGTTTCAGGCGTTTTTCATGGACTTCAGGGTCTCTTGGATGACGAGATTCAACCGCTTCATCGCGGCTCGGTGGCCAACATCCTTCAACGTGGCGGCACCATGCTCAAGACAAGTCGGTGTCCAAAATTTCACCTTAAGTCCTACCGAAAAATCGCCGCCGCAAATCTGCGCAAGCAAGGAATCGGTGGGCTTATCGTCATTGGTGGAGATGGATCTTTTCGAGGTGCGCAAGCCTTGCAGAAGGACTTTGGAATTTCGACGATCGGTATTCCGGGCACTATCGACAATGATATCCCGGGTACCGACGAAACCATCGGATTTGATACTGCCGTGAATACCGCCCTCGAGGCCATCGACCGCATCCGAGATACGGCAACTTCTCACGACCGCCTCTTCCTCGTCGAAGTGATGGGTCGCCACCATGGTGCCATTGCCTTGCAAGTAGGAATTGCGGGTGGTGCGGAACGAGTCCTGCTCCCGGAGGTGCCATTTGCATTGAAGAAACTCACTCGCGGCCTGGATCGTGCGATTGCACGCGGAAAAAAAAGCAGCATCCTCGTCGTGGCAGAAGGGGCACTCGGAGGTAAAGGCGCACAACTCCTTGATCGGCAACTTCTCAAAGCGGGATACGATCCCAGAATCTGCATCCTAGGTCATACGCAACGAGGCGGGAGACCCACCGCGCGCGATCGCTACCTTGCTGCACAACTGGGAGCCTATGCGGTAAAGCTCTTGGCCAAAGGACGCTCGGGTGGAATGGTGGGAACGGACCGAGGAGAAGTGATCTTTCGTCCCTACGGAAAGCTGCTTCAATCCAAGAAAAAACTCAGCCAAGACCAGATGCGACTCGTAGAGATTCTTGCCACGTGATTCGCAAAGAAAAGCACTATGCCTACCATCATGACAACCGTGACGTGATAACTCAGTGGGTAATGGAGACCTTTGAACCCGAAGACCCCGTACTCTTGGACATTCGAGAGGAAACCCTCCGACTGAAAATGCCCGCGATCTATTTGGGGCCTATGGATGCGCGACATCTCGAGGTGCTTACTCAAATGACCGGGGCAAGAAAAACCCTCGAAATCGGCACCCTTACGGGCTATTCCGGCGTTTGTCTCCTTCGAGGAATGGGACCGGAGGGGCGCTTGATCACCCTAGAAAAACGGCCTGATCGCGCGGAAGTAGCAAAAAACCTATTCGAGAAACATGGCTACCGTCCTCAAGTGGACGTTCGAGTTGGAGATGCACTGCGACTGCTTCCTGATTTGCAATCTGAAGCACCCTTTGATTTGGTATTTATCGATGCCGACAAAGTCCACTATCCGGACTACCTCGACTGGGCACATCGCCTTCTGCGCAAAGGCGGAGTCGTTATTGCGGACAATACGTTTGTCTATGGTGCACTTCCCAATAAGACTTTCATTTCCAAAGTTGATCAACACACGATTCAAGGCGTGCAGAACCTCAATCGCAATATCGCGAGAGACGGGCGGTTCAAAGCGACGCTCTTCCCCACCAGCGAAGGACTTACGGTGGGAGTGAAGTTGTAGGCTTTGGCACGCCTGGTGCAAGCCTTACCCGCGTGCATGCACTAGAACGACTGAACCCTTTGCTTGCTCTTTTCTTTCGTTGCCCTGGTTGTGACGGAGAACCGGAGGCAAGTACTTTTCCGCTCTGCTCACCTTGCAGTCTCTCACTCACTCCAGTCGACGCGAAATCCTGGTGTAGCTGCGGCAATCCGTCGTGCGGAGGAAGTCCTTGCTCCGAACCTTGGCTGAAGCGATCGGGTGTCGCATCCTCACGCGCGCTCTATATCCTTTGCCCAAGCAGCTACCGCATCCTCAAAAAATGGAAAACTTCCAAAGGACACCTATGGACCCGAGCGGTCTTCGCCCCTGAGAAAATAAAGTCTCTCCTAAAAGAACTTCCCTCAATCGAAGCCCTGATCCCCATCCCTCAAGAAGATCGTAGGAGCTGGGATCTTTCTGGTGGACCCGCTTACCTTTTGGCCTTGGCTATTCAAAAGCAAATCGGCGTACCCATCCTTCCACACCTCCGCTTGCCCGAAGGAATTTCTCGACGTCATCAAGCCGAGAAGCAGGCTCGCCAACGCTATGAGAGCCCACCACAGTTTTGTATTGCAGATCCCATGATGCCTCCGCCCAAACGTGTTTTATTGGTGGATGACTTTCTTATTACAGGTACGACAGTAGACCGAGCCGTCCGAATGCTTCGGGCTTGGGGGGTGGAAGAAGTCCACTTAGCACTCTTGGGTATTCGACTCTCTCAAACAATGGGCGAGTCGGAAGAAGCAGTGGACGCTAGGTGACTCGAATCCTTCCCAAGGGTTTGATGGAGTCGTGCTAGTTGATTCAAAGAATCCGTCAGCCCCAATCCATCGGTCAGGAGTTGCACCGTGTTTGAACTCGACTTGATTCCTACCGTCACGGGGCCATTTAGATGAAGCTTAGTACCCCAAAGCGCATTCTGCTCAAAAAACACTTGTTCGGATTGCAAGGTAGATTGCAAATCCCGATCTTCGGCAAGCCAACCCACCGTACGAAAAATGCGTTGAAGGGTCTGCTTAAATTTTCGTAATTTCTTGGCAATCTCGTGATTGTCTTCTGTCTCATGAGCACTCAAGAGTAGGGTCCAAAAACTCTCGCGACCATCCGAGGACAGATAACCCCAAAGATGTCGCTCCACCGTATCGCCCGAATCCTTGTGAGGCGTCATACAAAAAGACTCTCGCAATCCTGACTGAACTCCTGGAGCGTGCTGAAACCGTACTTGCAATGCGCCGGTGGGATGCAAGCGACTTTCCAAATCCGAGAATCGCAGCGTCCCTTTGGGCTTCTCTAAAGTTGGGAGCTGAATGGATCGCTCGAGTCCTTCCACTACCTTCAACTGAGTCCATGGTGCTGCCCACCAAATGTGATCAGATAAGTACGAATCCCCAGATGAAAGTATAACTTCGAGGCTACCTTCCTTTTCTGCAATACGCTTTACCCCAACGCCGGTCACTTGCACCAGAGAAGGATGCCCTTCCACTGCAGCACGCAAGGTCTTTTCTGCGTCAGCAAGATTTTTTTCGTAGCATACCGCTGGGACCCGAACCAGGTGCTGCTCGGGAGCCCAAAGCACTTCGGGCTCGTCTTCCCAAGAAGGAGCCTGAAAACTTTTTCCTCGAAACTCTCTCAAGAATGGGCCGGACTCAAAGCTGCCCAAATCCAGGCCATAGGCAACATTCAATTCTTGAAGCAGCGCGAGCCCTTCACCCTCTTGGACTGCCGTCAGAGGCCATTGCCAATGCGAACCCGAATGCGTAAGCCATTGAACCTGCTGTCCCCGCTCGAGCAGCAAAGCAACTGCCGACAATGCCGACCAACCACTTCCAATCACTGTAATCGTAGCACTCATTTGGTTCCAACCACCCATCGTTGATGAAGGCTCTGCAAAGCCTCCTGAGACTTTGATTCTGGTACAAGGAAAGTCGTAGCCAATCCTGTCTGCCAAAACATTTCTGGAAAGACATCGACCTTTGCAAGCTCAGTCAAAATCAAATCCGCGTCTAAAGCATACTCTGTCGAGCTGCTTCGAATCAAAGACAACGGCACAAAACCGTCCCAATAGCGATAACTCTTCAGAAATCCCTCTAAAACACACTGGTCCAAAAGACGATTCCACGACCCCAGAAAACCGCTTTCAATAAGAAAACGAAAATGCTCGCCAAACTGCGCAGCATCCTTGAGCTGGAGTCCCGCTTGTCGCGCTTTTTCCAAAAGACCCGACGCTGCGCTTGGACGAGCCAATGCTACCGTAACAACCGAATGCTCGAGGTCTTCTGCCACAGCCAAAACGGGATAGTTTTCGATGGCGCGGTCGCGGGGACCAATTTCTGTACCCATAAGATCTGACGAATTTAAACTACTTCTGACCCAAAGGGAAACTCCGTATTTCTGCGCCAGCGCCACACAGCGGGGATGCAAAACCCTCGCACCGGCTTGCGCCATCGCGAGCATCCCCTCATAAGAGATGGATCGTCGCAATTGTGCCGATGCCATCTGGTGCGGACGAGCGGAATAAACACCATCGACGTCAGTCCATATTTCGCATCTTTCTGCCCCAAACCTAGCAGCCAAAGCCACAGCGGTGGTATCCGATCCCCCACGCCCCAAAGTGGTAATTTCTTTACTCAACGAAACTCCCTGAAAACCAGCCACAATCACCACTCGCCCAGCAGCCAGACTAGCTTCCACGCGTTCGCCCGAAATGCCCAGGATCGTGGCGTTGCGATGCGCTTCGGTTGTAAGAATCCCCACCTGCGAGCCTGTATAGGACACGGCTTCAATTCCTTCTTCCTTCAAAGCGATTGAAAGCAAGGCCATCGATATTCGCTCACCCGCGGTAAGCAGCATATCCATTTCGCGATGAGGAGGAGCCGACGAAAGGTCGTGAGCCATCTTGAGCAAATCATCGGTCGTATCGCCCATTGCCGAAACCACCACGATCAGTGGTTTTCCTGCGCGGCTTTCTTCAGCGAGGCATTTGGCAACACGCTGAATCCGATCGAGTGATCCAACGGAAGTGCCTCCATATTTTTTTACCCAAGGTCGCATTTTCAGAAAATTACACCTAGCGTGATACCGTCTGCAAGGAAGATTGCTCAGGAAGAACGGCTCGATGATGGCTCCGATGGCGCGAGCGCGATCGACGCCGTGGAGGATCCTTCAGATCGAGGCTCGAGGGTGATCGTGTCGGATCTGATGGCATCGGTAGCAGGACCTCTACTCCCGCAGTAAGGGGTGCTTTTTCGCTCTTACCATTCATATCCGCCAAAGGCTCAGCGCGAAGCCCAAATCGTCGCGCAATTCGCTGAAGGGTGTCCCCCCGCTGAACTTTGACTTTCTTGAAGTGAATGACCCGAGGGAATGCCGGATGGTTGTATTGCGCCAGAAATCGATCCTTCACCTTTGCCGGCAATCGAATGCGATACCGATCTTCCGTCGGAGGTGTGCACCACCGCAGAATTTCGGGATTGTAACGTTTGACTTCGCGATAGTCCAAACCCGCTGCCCTGCCGATTTTGAGCAAGTCAGCCGGACTGTGGATCTCGAGTTCGATCAAATCTTGACCTGCAATTTTTCCGTGCGCATCTACGTGAGGAACCGGAATGGGCGCGGCCGATTCTTCGTGCTCCCCTTCCACAAAAACGGCCGGACGAGTCTGTCCCTCCGCCACATAATCTTGGTCATATTCTTCGAGGGTCTCCGCAAGTTCTTGCTCGGTCTTCTCCTGAAGGTCCGCTTGCTTCTGAATCAACGTCTCTGCTTCTTCTTCCAATTCATCTTCGCTCTTGGATTCATCTAAGTAGGATTCTTTAAATCCAAAAGGTACACGATTTTTGGCAACAATCGCCGCCGCCATCATTTTGGGAACGTAGTTACGGGTTTCGGGTTTCAGAAAGCGTTGCCGCGTTAAGGTCCAAAAATCATCCGCTCCAAATCGCTGTATGGCGCGGGCAATCTTATATTCTCCAGCATTATACGCTGCCGCTGCCAATTCCCAAGTACCAAAAATTCCATGCAAATCCTTGAGGTATCGCATGGCGGCCATAGTGGACTTCTTGATATCGCGACGTTCATCCACCCACCAATCCACTTTGAGCCCATATCTTTTTCCGGTGAAGGACATAAACTGCCAAGCACCGACTGCCCTTGCGCGAGATCGTGCTCCGTGATTGAAACCGCTTTCAATCATCGCCAAATAAACGAGGTCTTCTGGCATTTCGTTCTTCTTAAGCATGCGCTGAAGGTAGGGAATAAAATATTCTGATCGATGCAAATAGACTTCAAACAACTCTCTGCCTCGACCTGTAAAATAGTCCACCCACCTAAGGACCTGAGAGTTGATCACGACCGGAATATCAAACTTAGTACTCTGAAGAGTGATGCCCTTCACTTCTACGGGTCCCTTGGGAAGAGCGGCACCCTTAGTCAGGACGATGCCACCAGAATAATCACCGATATCACTCTTCGTGACGATCAGTGGAAGGGGCTTCACCTTCGACACTGCAATGGTTTCGTCCGGTACGATTTCTTTTTGTGCACATCCTGCTCCCACCAACAAAATGAGACCGACGCTTGGGAGAGCCAACTTTACTTTCATGAATGGGTTCCTAATGATTCTCAATTCCACGCTCCGCCCCCATTATACTGATCCCGCGCGCATCTCGCAGAGGTTTTCGTGAAAAACTTCAAATCACGAAATTGACGAAACCCTATCTTTTTTTCAGGACTTATTGCGTTATAATGCGGTGCCTTTTTCATGCTTTTGATACTGCGCAAAAGACATTTTTATATTTTTAAACATAAAACGTTGAAAACATTCCCCGTTTTCATTCTGGCCCAACCCTTGCTTAAAGAAAGCCCAAACGCAACGGATTGCGAATTCAAAAAAGGGGGGAAGCTGGAATGGGGCAGTGTAAAAAGGTACCAAGGAAGGTCCTGGCTCTCGGGGTGATTTTTCTAGCGACGACGGCATTGGCGTCGGATTTTGGAAGCGCCTTACCCAGCCTCCTCCCTGCCGGTTATTCCAACGTCGAAACGGGGCATTCCCTTCAGCCTCTTCGCACGGTTTCGGGTTCCAATACCGAAACACAGCAGTTTCGGCATTTCTACCGCGGAATAGAAGTCTTAGGGGATGTCGTATCCCTTCAGCGCAATGGCACGGGCAAGGACCAATGGATCATGAGCGGTCCGACCTTCGATCTTGATTCGGTTCCGAATGTTTCTACCGAAGAGGCTCAACGCATTGCCATGATTCCAGATTCTCAACCCGTGCTCAAGATCCTACGTCATGGCTCGTCGCGTACCCCTCGACTGATTTACTGGGTATCGCCTCGGCCATCCGATTCTCTTCAGGCTCATTTCAAAATCATCGATGCACAATCCGGCCGGCTCATTGCTTCACTTCCTCGAATTATGACCACGGATATTGAGGAGTCTCATCCCGCTGTCTTGACGCAAGATCCGCCTTCTAAACCGCTTCATGTTCCAGGCGGCAAGCTTCAACAAGCTACTCAAGAAGTTTACGATGGAAGAAAAATATCTCCCCGCGACATCGACTTCTCCTCCGGAACACCCATGATGATCCGATTGAATGAACTTCCAAAAATGGTGAGCAACGGTGTCGCGAATCTCACTATTGACCAAGCTGGACTAGAAGCTTTTTCGGCGATGGAAAAAGTGAGCAAGTACTATCGTGACATTCAAGCGCGCAATAGCTTTGATGGCAAGGGATTTGCAATTCGGTCAGTAGTTCACGGAGGCATTCGCTATTCGAATGCCTTCTGGAGCAGTGAATATCGCGCCATGGTTTTTGGCGATGGGGATGGCAAACGCTACAGCTCTTTCACCAAGGCCCTCGATATTGCTGGTCACGAATTTACACACGGAGTGGTATCGCACGCCGTAGGCCCATTTATTGTTCCCGGCCTCGAAGAGCCAATCTATGGCTTGGTCTATATGGGCGAGTCCGGTGCGCTCAACGAAGCCTTTGCGGACTTCTTTGGCAAAATGATCGACAATAAAAATGACTGGATCATCGGCAAGGAAATTTTCGTCAACCCTTCTGAGCATGGCAGAGGGATTCGAAACCTCATCGAACCGGGGGTTCGCAGAATTGCGTACTACGACAAGGATGATAATCGTGTCGAAGCGGGATATCCCAAAACCTATTTTGAAAAAATCCCTGAGCCCGAAGACTGTGGCCCTTACAACGACTATTGCTGGGTCCACGTCAATTCAACCATCATTGGGCATTTTGGCTATCGGCTGGTGCAATTGATTGGCAAACCCTCCGCCGAAGGCTTGATGTACGCGACGCTGAATCACTACCTGACTCCACTGGCGAGGTTTTCTGATTTTAGAGATGGGCTACTCAAGGCGTGCAAGACGCGAGAAAGCAGTGCTACCTGTCAGAGCATTCACGGCCTCTTTGAGGAACTTGGATTTTTTAGTGCGACTGTTCCGGGTTGAACCGCTTAACGACTTCGACGACGCGTAAGATGACTTCGTTATCGGATTCAAAAACATCGTCCACCAAGGGAGAACTCATAAAGAATTCTGCCATCATCTTGGCAATCTCACGCAGAGACTTTTGAAAATAAAAACCATTGAGTTCATCGTCACCAAAAGATTTTCTCACCATGGATCGGGCGGTACGATAGTTGGAGCTTTCCGTGAACCCGGCATCCATCAGCATATCAGAGGATGCGCCCAACATTTCCAGAGTCTTTGACCGAAGGTCTTCATCCGTAAAGATGTAGGGGGAAATCAATCCAACCATCTCTTCCTGAAGTTCGGCTCGCTTTTCTGAAGGGAATCGAATGACTTTGCTATTGTCCAAACGATTCAAGATGCTCTTGCACAGATGTTGAACTGAATTACGGCTAGTGAGTGCTGTCGAAGCTCGGTCCTTCACGCTTTCCCCGCTTTCTGGTTACGTCTTAGAAGCTTAAAAAAGTCTAACGTTTCTTCAATATGGAACAGTTGTGCTATCAGATACACCACAAGAACCCCCTCGGCGACTAGGAAAAACACGCGTAAGCTACGCCAAAAAACACGGATCCAGGCAGCATCAGGAAACTCAGGCCCTACTCCCAACAATCCTTGGGCCGTAAACCAACAAACTCCACCCATCACAGCGGCTATCAGCGCATGTTTGAGGAAATCCCTAAAAAAGGACCACCAGACTAAATAAGTCGGACCTTCCTTACTCAAGCGCCTTCGAATGAAATAAAAAAGCACCAAAGACTGAACCCCCGCAGCAATGGAGGTACCAATTCCCAACCCCCAGAACCCCATCCATCGGACCAGGAGGAGATTGAGTCCAACGTGAACCGCAACAGAACCTAGACTTGCCATCACCGCAATCCGGGTTTGCTGCAAGGCATAGCAAACTGGCACCAGCACCTTTACCAAAGAGTAGAATGGTAGACCGAGGCAATAGGCAGCCAATGCCATAGCCGTTGCCGTCGTGTCTTGAGGATGAAAGCGGCCATATTCAAAAAGAAGCTGGATCAACGGTGCACTAATCGCCGCCATGCCAGCAGCGGCTGGGAGGTTGATCGCCCAAGTGCTACGAATTGCCCCAAGCAGCTCGGACTCGGCCTCGTCTTTCTTCCCCGTAAACCAAGCCTTCGAAAACACAGGTAGCGTCGCCGAAGCAAGTGAGACACCAAAAATTCCAATAGGAAATTGCATCAACCGAAAAGAATAATTCAGCCAGGACACCGCGCCGGTCCCCTGAGACGTCGCCAGGATGCTGTTTACCAAAATAGTAACTTGAGTCGCCGCCAAGCCCACGGTACCCGGCAAAAGCAAAAACAGAATCTGTCGAAGGGCGGGGTCTTGCGTCCATTTTCGAATGGAAGGGCCGCCTTTTTTCCAACGATAACCCACGCGATAAATCGAAGGCAGCTGGCAAAAAGCTTGGACTAATCCCCCTACCACCACGCCCACGGCCATTCCCAAAATAGGATTCTTACCGGCCTTAGCGAAGAACCCCATGGTCGCCAAACCCACAACAATCGATACGAGATTGAAGAGGGCCGATGCAAAGGCAGGAAGGAAGTAGACTTTGCTGGCATTCAGGACGCCCATATAAGCTGCAGCGAGGGCCACAAACGGAAAGAAGAGAAACATGATCTGCGTGAGCGTGACGGTGAGTTCAAATTTGCCAGGTACTTGTCGAAACGCTCCGGCATAGAGTCCGACTAAGTTCTCAGAATAATAGATCCCCACCAAGCTCAACAAAAGCGTGAGAAAAAACAAAATCCGAAAGACGCGCCCCGCCACCTGCCACGCTCGCTCGCTTCCTTCGCTTTCTCGAGTGCGAATAAAGGACGGTACAAAGGAGGAACTCATGGCCCCTTCTGCAAAGAGATCACGCAATAAATTGGGAATTCGAAAGGCGATCTGAAAGGCATCTGACGCGCTGCCCGCCCCGAAAAAAACAGCAAACACTTGCTCTCGAACCAACCCCATGACACGACTAACAAGGGTCCCGAGACTCATAGATCCCGCAGAACGTAAGGTATTCATTTTATATTTCTTAAGTGGCACAAATACACATTTCCGTTGAATTGTTAAACATCAAAGAGGAATACACACCATGGAATCATCGTTACTTATTTACGAACCGACAACTACCTTTTCTGACGCCCTTCATTTCTTATGTCAGACCCAGATACAAGGCCGAACCTCGTTGGCGCGCACTCCGCTGGAGGCCCGTCAGTTCCTCGAGTCGGGTCAAATCCCAGACCTAGCGGTCTACGCACTCTCTGAGTTTGAAAACGATGAAAAAGAAATGATGGCCAAAAGCATGGCTCGAGAAAAGATCCATGACTTTGTCATCTTGGCGGACGAACCCAAACGCTTCTCTGCCTTTAAGAAGGCTAGCAACTGCCTCGCCATACTAAAGAAGCCCGACGTCTGGCCCGCCCTTCAACCCCTGATCAAGGCCAAACACGCCTCCCGAGTGCTTAACCCCGGCGCAGGGGTAGAATTTCTTTCGGTATCGACCCACCTACTTTCAGAACTGGACAGCCTTCCAGTCGATATTTATCGAAGGCTTTCGGAAACTTCGCATGTCAGAGCCATGGCTTCGACCAATGGTGAGCCCTCCAAGGCCATGCTCCAACGCCTGATTCAAGACAAAGTACTCGAGGTCTATATTACACGAGAGGACATTCTGGCACTCAGCGAAGCCCTTCAAGAGCAATTGATGTCACCCCGTAGAGCGGTCTATCAGAGGATTGCTGGAAGCATCCCTGTATCGTATTTTACTCACCGAATCTGGAAAGATCTGATTCCGAAGTTAGGCATGAGTCCAGAGGTGGAAAATCTGGTAAATCTCAATGTGCGATTTGCAACCGAAGCTCTGACGTTGTCTCCATCACTCGATCAAATTCTGGGCCAATCGCTCTCGCGCACCTATGACTACCTCTCCTCTCATAGCGTCTTGACGGCGGAAATAGCTTGCTACTTAGGTTGGCGTCTCTACCCCACGCAGACCCAACTCCAGCTTGACCTAGCTACGGCAGGGATTTTGCACGACGCTTTTGTACCAAAGGCTGAACTCGCAGAAGTTCGAAACTACCAAGACCTCCAGCTACGCCAGAACGATTTTTCGAAGGAAGAGATTCAAGCCTACCTCCAACATCCAGAAGCAATTTTGAGGGTCATGCTTCAGTCTGGTCGCGGGTGCACTCCCGATCTGCAAGGCATGCTGAAGTTTCATCACTCCTTTCCGTTGGATGCCGGATTTCCACAACTAAGGCCAAGTGACATGACAGAGCCCTTGGCTATCTTCCTGCTCGCCCACGCCATCGCCCATGATCGGATCATGGGACCCACATCAGAAGAGGCCGCCAATCAATGGTCGATTCGGAATTTTGTCAATGCCCACCCATGGCTTGGATCGCATCACGCTTTCAGCAGAGTTCTAAACGCAATTCTGCCAACTTGAGTTCGGGTTTGAAGCTAGCAGGCTTCTCGGGCACCTAGCCCTCTTCGTACAGTACGACGAAGCGGTAGCTTTCATGAGAAACCGATTAGTTCTTGATCCAAAGTTTTCTATCGGGTAAAAATGTAGGGAATACTTCTGCCAGTCCGAAGGTCAGAGCTTTATCGCGATCTTCTTGGTTTGCAACCTCACGAGCTGGAGCATCCGTCGTCCCTGCAGGCGCATCATACCAAGTCCGATTGGTCTTAGCGTCCAACCACCCTTCTTTGAGCTTGAGATAAACGCCGTCCTTCGAAGTTCTACAGACCTCACCTTCCCAAGCTCCAAACAACGCCACGTCGGCACAGGGTTTCATCTCTGCAATGGATTTCAGCACCAAAGCATCCATCATTTTATGGCTCACTTCATAGGACGCTTGGATCTCACTGCCTTCCATCGCCTTCGATATTGCGGCGAGGGTTTCTTGCACTGACTCTTGGGCTTTGACAACCGCTTCGAGCGGTTTGATCTGGTTGGTGCATTCCTGAATTTCGTTTTTCAATGCTACTTCTTCGGGCCAACTGTATTCCTTGGGATGCTTGGATTTGTAGGCTTGATTTTTCTCGAGGGCTTTCTCTGCACGAGTCTTCTTCTCCTGGGTCGCTTTCAATTTTCGTACTGCTAGAGGCTCTGACAAACTTAAGTCAAGCAGGTCCTGCTGCTTTGCACTCAGCTCACCACTTGCTTGAACTTGTTTGGAGAGTTGTAGATCTCTCATTTTTTCAAAGGCACTCCAATTCAAAATAAGATCAGAGACGTCCTTGCCATCTTTATCTTTGGCTCGCTCGCAACCTCTTTCGGAAGTGATTTCTTCATCGAGGGTATTGGGAATGCAGAATCGGATTACTACGACGTTCTTATTGATCTTACGAAAAGTAGCAACTCTTCCTTGTCCCATATGCACAACCGACTGAGGTGCGGCACTAGCTAAACCAGCAAAGACTTGGACACCCATAAAGGCGGTAAGAATAAAATTTCGTCGGAACATTTCAAAAACCTCATCGCTTCAAAAATTAAAACTCACTTTCAGTGAAGCAAGACCTAGGCCAGCCGTTTGGACGCGGACACTAGGAAGCTAAGTCCCCGAAATCCTAAATTTCTCAACCTCACCGCCTGCCCCTTTGCCTAACTTCCGGCTGTCTAAACTCTCAACACCTGCCTGAAAACTATCAAGACAGCTCTGTCTAAAGATGTGACAACGCCACCCGTCCGAGGAGATAAACACTGTATTTTCAGGTCATTAGCACATGGGTCCCACCAGTCACGGTGTTGGCCTTCCCTTTGCAATGAACTTGGTTTGTATCCGAGCTGTGGATGTTGTTGAGACAGTTCCTCCCAGAAAAGAGGCTGTCGCTGAGATGAAGCTGACTAGACGCTGATCAACCTACTGACGAGTTCGGGAGTGAGAGATGAGAAGAGGAATTTTAATCGTGATGACTTGGGTGACTACCCTCAGTCTTGGTGTCTTGACGACCGGTTGCGGGAGCACTCGCAATGTGGCTGCAAAGACAAGTACGCAGAGCTTAGTGCTACCAACGAGCACCTCAAATGGAGGCAACTCTTCTGGTAACAACGGAAGCGTCGGCAACGGCGGAAGCGAAGATCCCCGAGCTAACTTAAGACCGCCTTATGAATTTTCGGTCGTTGGTTATGGTTACGAACAAGTCCTGACTTTTACGGTTCAAGCTCGTGACCATCTAGAAGTTCAGTTTGAACCCCAGGCTCAAACAACTCCAATCACTGGGACCAATGGCTACTTCCCTTACAGCCAGCTCGCTGTGCACTTTCAGATTGGATCCGACACCGCTACGCGACGAGCCACTCCGCTGCTGAGCAACGGAGTTGTATTAACCTCTCAGAAGAGCCCCGTGGAAGATTACACCGTCTATGCACAATCCCATTGTGGAACCGCAACTCCCCTTTGCACCTATCAAGTCAAGGTGATGATGCCTAACTACGATGCGCAATGTTACTATCAGGGATTTTGTTTCCCTTACTTTCCAACCCATACCCATGTTCGATCCCTTCTCGATTCGCAGAGCCACACCATTGGCGATGTCTGGCAAGGCACGCTTCGGATCGGAACCGACCAAACTCAGGAGCTATTATGAATAAGAAAACCATGAAACCTTTGTATCATTTAGGAAGCTTCGTCCTTGCGACACTCTTCCTCAGTGCTTGCGGCCAAGAGCCACTTGTCGCCACGGATGCCGCGCAGACTTCTGCCCTCTGCCAAAGCAATTGTAATGCAACTTCTGGCGGAGGCACGGGCGGCAGCACAGGTAGCGGTTCTGGCGGTTCCACCGGCACCCCTGCTTATAGTTTTCCAATTGAGCTAGTTGGCAATACCGCTTCGTACTCTCCAGTCTTCACGACGGATACGATTTTGGAATTTAGGATATCTTCTGCCAACTACGGATTCTGGCAGTCCATCGGAACCAGCCTCTCAAATTACTTTGACTGTGTTGGATACGACGTCGCCGTCACCAATACGAGCGGAACGGTGATCGGTGGTGGGCATACTTCAGGAATCCTCAAGGCTGCCCAGTGGAATATTTTTTCTAGCTTTGCTTGCATGGGTGCCCCACGCAAGAGTGCCATCTTCAGCTTCTATCCTTCAGGAAACCAATCCTACAAGATCAAGGTGTATAACCAGCAAGAAAGCAATAACTGCCAAACCAACTTTGTGGGTTGCCCAATGCAATCTCAGCACATCTACCGGCAGTCTTCTGCAATCTTGGAAGTTCGAACCAATGGACGGGTCTTTGTAGATTAACACTTCTTTCGAAGGATCACTTCGTGCGGATCTTCGAGTTGCGGCGCAGAGAAGTCTTCTTCTCGTAGCTCCCGGATTTTCGACCAGAAGAGCCTCCAGTCTCCTTTGCAAGAGTCAAAGACCTCTCGAAATTCTACTCGACCGCTTCCGTAGGTCTTGAATTGAATCAATGTGGCATTATTAATGGAGCCCTTCCATTCCGCCGCTGTCTTCAAAGTTTCCAGAACTTTTTCTTTGTTTTTGAGTTTCGCTTCGTCAGGCATATCTGATTCGTAAAGCTTCGTCAGCTCCTGGTAAGCAGCTCTAAAAAGTTCCCCGCGAAGCTCTCCTGCCTTTTCGCGCTTGAGGTATTGAGTGGTCTCAGTTGAATCATTTCCAAACTGCTTTTCAAGGTACTTGGGAGTCCACTGATCAGCGACAAAATCAGCAATGGATTCATTAAAAACGGACTGATTGGGAATGTAGAAGCTCGCGTGCACCGATTCGTGGATAAGCACATTGACAAGGTCACCTATGGCAGCTTCGCCGCCTCCGAGCATGGTCGAGATAACAGGATCCTTGAACCAACCCAAAGTCGAAAAAGCACTTGCACCACGCAGATAGACATCCCACCCCTCAGCTTCAAGCTGTTCAGCCAAAACCTTGGCGTCGTCTTTCGAAAACCATCCGAGGTAATTGAAGCTTCCCACTACAGGGAAGGACCAAAGCTTAGGCTCCAATCGAAGTCGATGACTGGCTGTCACAACCCACACTACCGCGTCATCATCCCACTGAACATATTCCTGATAATTGGAAGTCGGCTTCAGCCCAATTGATTCTGCGTACGCCTTGATTCCAGCAACTTCATGCAGGAGCCTTCGAAGATGAGGCGGAGTCCGCTCATCTTTCAGTACGTCTTCAATGGGACGTGCGCGATTGACGAGTTTCATTTGGCCCATTCCAGCCTGCCAGAAAAAATGGAGGCTCGAACAACCCACCTGAGTCAGCATCAAACCAAGAATGGCCAAATAAATTCTCAATACAACTCCATCGAATCAAAAGAAGATCGAAGTCCCTATGGAGATATTGAAGTTATCGTCGAAGGTTCGCAAGCTTCCTTTTGCCAAATAAGATGCTGCCTCCAACTTCAATGCAAACTGCTGAGTCAAATAAACCTTGAGCCCAACAGCCATAATGATAGTTAGGGCCAGTACTTCACGAGGAGGAGAGGCTCCACCGGCATAAGATCCTGATGACTTTCGGTTTAACTGACCGAGTCCTAGTTTTGCGTAGGGTTGAAAAGTGGAACCCCGAGGTAAGAAAGACTGAATCCAATCGCAGCTAAAAATCTGATCCTCAAAAGTGGTATCTTGATAATTGCGAATGAAAGTGCGATTCGTCGCCAATTGGTAAGCAAACTCTACCCCCGACGTCGAGCTAAAATGATATCCCACCGACCCCGTAAAACGTCTGTTCCACGAAAAATCCTCACCCGAATCCGAGTAGGTCGTCTTGCTAAACGAAAACGAAGTGCCAAATTCGACGACACCCGCCTGAACATCCTTGGGCAGCGCCCACACCACTAATAGAAAAGCCAAAAGGCTCAAGAACCTTACGATCTTCATCTGTCTCACTCCTTGACGAACGCCGCTTTATTCCTCGTCCGAAACTGATCGGATGCTAGAAATAATGCGCTTGTGCTCCTCTTTGACCCACTTGGGATTTTCCTTGGAGCTCAAACTACGCACGTACACTTTTTCCTTCTGTTTTGAAGAAAGGTTTCTCAATTTTGGAAATAAAAAATCTTTGCCCTCTGGGTCTCCCCCAACGACGCGCAGAAGCCAGCGATCATTGGCCTCTTTGTCATCTGCTTTCATGGCATAACGTTCGTAGCGCTTTTGATCTTGGCGCTTGGCAAATGCGGCTTTTTGTTCAGCCTGCGCAGTAACGCCTGGTTCCGAGGCAAGAACTCGATCTGCTTCTTCAGCACTAGGTTTAGATTTCTTCTCTGCCAATTGTGTGGCGAAGGTACGCTTGGCTCGAACCACCGCTGCATCCATTGCGCCGTTGAATTCTTTAGGCGTCAAGGACAGGCCGTTGAGTAAAATTTTAAGCGAGGCTACGGAGACATTCTTAGGCGCAGTAGGCACGACTCGCAGAAACTTAAAGTTCAAAGAAGTGGCTTCTCCAGGTGCCGCTTCCATTTTTCTGGAAGCCTCGAATCGATTCTCTAGGGATGCCTTTTCTCTTAAGGCAATAATCTGGGTATCCTCATCGCCCAGACTGTACACGACTAGCGCAATACCTTTTTCCACTCGTGCACGAGCATTGGGCGTTAGGACACGAAACTCAGAGGTAGATTTCTTCCCGTCCAAGTAAGCAGAGCCTTTGAAAAGTACCAAATGATCAGAACCCGTCTTCTGCTGGTCATTCTGATTATCAAAAATTTCTGCCAAGGTATTGGAGCTAAGCTTCACTAGGTGCCCCTGTCGATGAAGAATCTCTACATATCCTTCATTGATGGAGATCCATGAGCTACATGGAATCGAAGCATTAAGGCTTACATTCAATAGTTGTGACCGATCAGCATTCAGGATCTGAGCATCTCCTTCGAGACGTTGTAATACTCCGCAACTTGCAGCATCGCCCGGAAGTGGTGCCACGTTGTTTGCGTGAGCCAGCTCAAATAAACCTCCCAAGAAAAGCATTCCAATCGCCATGAGCTTCTTCATTCGTGAGTGACTCCAGCGATGCTTCGATTGACCCAAGCCGCTTCCATCGAATGAGGATGATGATCCAAGAGCTTAGTCAACCACTCCTGTGATTTGCTAGCCTGGCCAAGCCGCTTGGAGACTAGTGCGCTCCAAAGGCGAGCCTGCGCTTGATAACCCAATAACTCTTTTGCTGGCTTCTCTTGTAGGATCTTATCGAAGTACGATTGCGCCAAGTTGAAGTGATCGACTCGGTACCAGGAGATTCCAGTGAGGAGGTAGTTTTTGGGAGTCTTGTAGGTGTCATTCTCTTCCTGGCCCGTAAGGAAGGTCATGATCACCGCCGACTTTTCGCTCTCACCCGCCTTGAAGTAAGAAACTGCCAAGGTTAAGAGCTGGTTGGGCAAGAGGTGCGTCGGAGGACGATAGTCGATGCTAGCGAGTGTTCTACCTACCAATGCGCCGGTCTTTTCGTTCAGTCGCATGGATATTTCTTTGGTCTTTCTTTCAGCGGCTAGTGTACGGCAATTAAATTTCTCGTCTTCAATCCAATGTCGAAGCTGAGCATTTTCTAATTCAAGTCGCTCTCGAACATAGACAGCGTCACTGAGCTCTTCAACCTTCTCCTGAACACTTTCTCCGGCTTCTTGAACAGTCGAACCCAGATGACCAAGTTTTCCTGCTGCGGTACCCAAAGGCCCAAGGACATGGAACTTCCACGCCATCCCCAAAACGAGCAAAACCCCAAGCACCTTCAACGGCTTCTTGAGCTTACGCTTCCACTCACCTTTTGCTGCGGGATTGCTTGTACCCTTCATTCCACTCGACTTATCGTCTTGCTCTACACAAACCTTAAAGAAACCATAGGTTCGATGAACTTGATCCCGATCAAACACACCCTACTCAGACTTGGTTAGCCCTTAAAATCAAACTGAAGACACAGCGTCAAAACAGTGACTACAAATGCAGCCCGCTTCCTGGGTATCAAGCCCTCGTCGTACTGTACGATGAAGGAGTACCTTTCAGGTCCTAGTACGGATTCGTTAGCATACGTATTTTGTATGTATTTAATCGAAGTCACAGCCCGCCCTCGCTGGGGCTGCGCTTAGAAGGTACCGTCTAAGTTCTAGACAGGCGTTGAATCCTTGGGTGAAAAGCCTTGATTTCCCAGGAGACCAGAGAAGCTACCCATCCTATCCCCTCGTATTCAAAGACTTTTATTAAATGCCAAAGGCCAGGGTCTGGTATGGTCCTTGCGATAGCTTCCTTAAGAGGAACCCTATCGTGCGTCAGATTTCTAACAGTGCAACGACTCTCAAGGCCCTAACCCTGATCTTGGGCATCGGTCTGCTTTCGAGCTGTGGGGATAACACCACCTTTCGAGAAGGAGTCAGCACCAAGCGCCAAGTCGCGCCTGGGTCTTTCTTTATTCCTCCCTCCGTCGATTTGCTATTAGTTCAAGATGACTCCGGTTCTGGCGCGGAGAGCTTTGCAGAAATTCAAGCCGAGACGCCCCTGTTTCTCAATCAGCTACAAGAACGCGGTTGGGATTTTCATTTTACTAGCGTCCCACTAACAGGCTCCATCATCACGCCTGTTCAAGTTGTTCCATCGTACTATGATGGCAACTGGGCATTGAATGGCCGAACGGGCTGGCTGCCCCTTTTTCCTGGTGCAACCGCTGGACTACCTGGCCTCACCCTTCCAGCCACTTATTTTATTGAACCTTGGAACTACTCGCGCTTCATCACTCAAAGTCATGTCACCACCACTGCAGAAGCAGGATTCACGCGCGTGCATCAAGCATTGACTCAGACTTATAACAACACTGGATTTTTGAGACCAGGAGCTATCTCAGTAGTGCTACTGATGAGCAACTCCGAAGATACTTCCGAAATCGCTTGGTGTACGGCACCTGATAATAGTTTGGTACCTTGCGCCGGTGAAGACGAACGGACTTATGGTTTGTACGAGACTCGATTTCAGAACTTAGAGAATCAAGGCAAGACCGCAGATTTTCGATTCTTCTCATTGGTCGCGCAGACTGCTACCACGAACTGCTTGAATGGTTCTTCGCGACGTGGCTCACGCTACTTGCGTATGGCAACTCATTTTGATGGCGGAGCTTCCAACCAACTCAATATTTGCAATCATCCTGTGAGTGGGTCGATCAACGGCGCATTTGATGCCATCGCTCAAAACTTAGAAGGAACCCTTTTGAGTCTTCAGACCGAATATGTAGCAGTAGCTACTGCGCCCAACTTCAACGAACCCGTCACCCTCACCAAGTACATCAATGGTGATGCTAATAATGCGCAAACGATTCCCCAGAATGCACAAAACGGTTGGACTTATGTGGGCTATCAAGCCAGCATCAATTCTATTACGGCCCCTTTTTCGATGCGCCCTATCACGGGATATATTTTCAGGCTCAATGGCTCAGCTAAGCTGGTTGGTCTCGACACGATCAAAGTCGATTATATTCGCCAGCCTTAATTGAATTAAAAATCCAACATGAATCCAAAGTACCCAAAGGTTGCGCGCAGATTTTTGAATTGCGCGTATTTCAAGCTTGGATCCCAACCATTGTAATAACCCACTACGATCCGCGCCCCTGCCGTGTGCTGCTCAAGGAAGTGACTTCCAAACGCCAGGCCCAATTGCAAGTGACTTGTCCAATGCCACTGAGTGGTTCCGCCCTGCTCAAACCCCAAGGCAAGGTATGGCTTTCCTCGCTTGATAGGCTCATTGATCCCGAAAGGAAACCATTCCAAAAACTGTTCCATTGCGAGAGCCTTCATCGCTGGATCAGAACTCAAAATAGGCTTGAGTGTGCCCCCTACCCTCATATTCGGAAGGCCATCATAGATCAACTTCACCGCAAGAAACTGATTACCTAAATTCAACCCCATCAGACTTCGGTCAGGTACATCATCCGATACATGTCCCGAATAGTGCAGCCAACCTAAGGACACCCGAAGCTGCGCGTCGATCACCCACTCAATCCACGTACCGAACCGTCCATCCGTTGTCTCGGTAAGAAATCCAGCGCCATCATTTCCCAATCGAAAATTGCTGCTTGCCGTCCCGAAGAGAATGAGTTGCGGTCTTCCCCACCAATCACTCATTTCAATGAAAGCCAAACTGACGCCCAAATCTCCCCAAGCCCTACCTCCATTACGATAAAGCAGGGAACCATGTTCCTCTGAAAAAAGCCCGTACGTCTTAAATTGATGATGCCGATTATTCGGAAGAAATTCAAAATCAGCAAAGGACTGGGATACGCCAACACTTGCTATAAGCAGAAAGAAAATCTGTACAAAAACAATGGACTTCAACCAAGTCGTCTTTTGGCCATCCACCCAGTTGCGAACACTCCCAAAATAATGGCCACCCAGTGATTGGCTTGAAGAAGGCTTTGAAAAAATAGGCATGCGAGTAAAACTCCTAGGCCAAGGAGAATCAACCATGCACGGGTATTTTTCAAAAAGAAAATAAGCCCACCAAGACAAGAAAAGATAGCCAATGACGCCCCGACGTCGGACTCTAAGGAAAGGTAGGCCGCGGCTCCTGGAAACACTTTTGTGGCCGGCCATACCAAAAGGAGCGCCGTCAAAAGATTCGTTGAAAAATAACCCAAGAAATAAAGTGGCAAAACCCAACTCGCTCCAAGCAACACCTCCAGAAGCCCCACAAACCCAAAGAGCAGACCCGAGTTGGCCAAAAGGTGCCAGGCATTCCAATGCAGCATTCCTGCAGTGGCCATTGGAAGGAAGTCAAAAGCCAGCACCTTCTTCAAAGAAAAACTTCCCCAAGTTATCCACTCAGGGCGAGGCATCCAACCTCCGCCCGATGAGATCAAGAAAGCCACGAGATTGAAGGCGAGAAGGTACTGAGTCATGCGAGTCCTTTGCAGAAGTGACCTGCCATCCAATGGAATGGGTCTCAACACAAAATGTTCTTTTAGAGCGGAGGCCAGCACCTCTCGCAGTCGCGCTTGCCGAAGCGACCGCAAGAAAGTTCCGCATAACATTCCTCGGATGCCATCCGGGAAGATTGCCTGAATCAGTCCGACAGGAACTCGAAGACTCAGCCGCCCGGGCCAATAAAGCAAATAAGAGGGCTCTTCGGAGGTTGGCTTAAACTTCAATTTGAACTGATGAAGCGACTGAAATCGATAGAAGACATTGAAGTGCCGATAGACGGTACTCATTCCCCGGTACAGCCAAGGATGCTCAGGCAATGGTGCTCGATGAAGATTCGATAGCGGAGAGACACCTAGACTGACCTCTCTTGCACCCTGCTGCTTGAGGATTCGCATCGCTTCGAGAATCAGTAGCTCGGAACCCCCAGGAAGGGACTCTTGAGGACGAATCACATCAATTAAATACCAGGCCTTGCGGGGCCAAATCGGAATAGCAGCCACGAACGCATGCAGCGCCGAACCCTGCTTCAGCACAAAATATTTTTTGTCCGCTTCTAGGATCCACGGATTCACGGTATTCAGAAATCCAAGGAGTTCCATTTTTCGGGAGGCCAACCAATTGTGGAGTAGCTTTTCCAATTGCACCCGGTCCTGTGGATTCATTTCTCGTGGCCGAACTTCCTCTACCCGAAATCCACGTTGTTCCAATCGACGTGCTGTTTGGACGGTATCGGCACGTGGTTGGTATTTTTGAAAATCAAAACTTGGCTCGGAGCCAATCCAGATCGAACCATACCCTTGAAGCTTTGCCTGCTGCCGTGTAGCAGTCCCAGCTGCAATTAATAGGGCGTCTTTTCCTCGCGCTTTTGCAGCTAGTCCAAATTGTTTTAAAATTTCCCCGTGCTCTTCGAGCGGTCCTAACGGATCTGCGGCGCCAACCCATGCGGTCTTGGTTTCGACATAGGCAATGGCTGAACGAAGTCTATCCTTCGATCGAAAGAGCTCAAACTCAGGGTAAAGAGCCATGAAAGCATTGCTATTCCATCCATGGTCTTTGAGCAGACTACGAAGCTCGGGAGAATCCATCGCTGCTACTTCCATAGGATCCTAATATTTTATTGGCTTCTTCCACGACGCCTAGGTGACGGGGGCAATGATGAAGGGCTAGCTGTGCATGATCTTTCGCTCGTTCAAGCTGAAGCGCTTGAGCGGCTTTCATCAATATCCAATGCGCCCGCGGCAAATAAGGATTGAGCTGAAGGATCGCTTCGCAGCATCGTGACGCTGATTCATATTCTCCCAAATCCAAGAGTACTCCAGCCCTTGCCACTTGATATTCCAAAAGATGCGGATCGATCCTTTCAAGTAGGTTTGCTCGCTCTTGCAGATCCGAACCCTGTTGAACCGCGCGTTCCACTTGGGCGAGACAGATCAAGCGACGCGACATTCGCAACAGAAGTTCATTGGCTCCAAATAAGGTCAGTGAATTTCCTTGAACAAAGAAGTGTCCATGGCATCGCAAGTCTCCCACTTCTAGCGGCACCCGACTCAACACTCCAAAGACCGTACGCTTGCCCTGAACGCTTCTTGCAAACCCTCGGAACCAATCCTTCGCCTCGCGATGGTAGGTCAAAGGATCAACCAACACACCGCCCAGGCGAGCGGAGTGAATTGAAAGCTCTCTGAAAAAATCCTCGCGCGAGGCAACCCGAATTAACCTTTTCCAATGTCCGCCATGGGTAGACAAGGCTTGATTGAGTTTTTGTTCTTCAAATGATTCCCCACCTTTGATGAGCATCAGCGTGTCGCGATGCCGACCTTTGCTCTGCATTGCTTCATCCAATGCTTGACCAAAACCGCGTGCGCCAAATGGTTTCGTAAGCCAAGCATCGACTTTGGGAAGGGTCGATTGTCGAATCAATGGAGCGCCCATTCCAATCCAAGCACAGTCCCTCAAAAATGGCGATGACTGCATTTTTTCGAAAAGATCCCATGCCGCTTGACCCATCTGGTCAAAATCCATGAAAATGCTACGTGTTCGATCTCGATTGCGCATTAAAAAGCCTACAGCCTCATTCACATCATTCGCTGAAGTGAGCACATGCCCCGGGTAGGAGTCCAAAAAAGATCGGAGTACTTTGAAAGTTCTGAGATCTTGATGAAGGACCAAACTAGCCATAAAATTGACCGTACGCTATACAGAGGTTTTGCAAAATAGGAATTCAAAATATTATGACTGGGAACACCACCAACTTACTACCCTGCATATTCTTCCTGCTCCTCGCGGCTCTGGCACCACGAACAGCTGGCGCCAATTACCCAATCCAGACAGAATTGCCAGGGCCCAAAAGTATCTACACACCTCTCCTCATTCAACTCCTCGAACAGTGGCCACCGAAGGACCTTTCGTTTCAGAAGGACTCACCTCATCCTCTTCAACTACGATGCCTCGAGACGCCGGACAATTCCTTTGCCATTGGGCTCGAACAGGTCATGCGTATCGAAAAGCCCCTCGAGGAAGTTGCCAAAGTCATTGATGACATCGACCACTATCAGGAAATATTTACGGGGTTCGAGAAGATCCAGGTAGAATCGCGCGACCAAAACAAGATCGTAACTTTTTGGGAGCAAATCATTCCCTCACCTTTTCCCAACGAAAAATACCACATGACTTACCTGCTCGATAAGCAGACACCGGGTCGGCATATTTATCGCTATCAGCTCAAATCAGGTGGATCACTCAAATACAGCGACGGGATCATTGTCCTCGAAGCTGATGGAAAGAATGCTACCCGTTATACGGAATATGATTTCTTTGATGCCAATTGGGGTCTCATTCGAGTCTTTGCTCCGTCTCGACCATGGCGCGATTCGGTGGAGGGACTTTTTCTGTCCGATGTCGCCTTTAAACTTCGAGCTGAAAACCCAGCATTGTCATCGGAAGAGATCCGTAATCAGGCACAAGAAGCATTGAAGAAATTCCCAATCGATGAAGTACTCGCCAAGCGGGCTCGTTTTTCGCTACTGAAGGCATCGGACTAACGTCAGCGTCCAAAAGTTTTGTGAGGCCCTCGGAACCCCACCCATTCTCTCAATTCACAATTGGCCACTCCGTCTTTGATCTCAACGTAGGCAAAAGTTCGGCGAAACTGCTGCCCCAATCCTCGCCAATCCAAGTCAATCATCTTTGTCCAGGTGCCTGTATTGATGTACTGCTTTCCATCGGGATAAATACGATCCATTGGCCGGTGAGTATGGCCAAAAATGATCGTTCGAATTTCTGGATTTTCGTCGAGCAGCTTTCTTGCAGGCCGCTCAAGGTCCTGAAATACATTCAACTCTTCCCGAAGGATCTCAATCACATTACGCAGGCCCCTCTTTGCTCGAAAGGGCGAAGTGAGTCGCGTCGCTACAAAATAGAATGCTGACAAGAACATGTAACGAAACGTAAAAAGCGGATCAAAAATGATTCCGAAAAATAAGAACGCCTTAATGGGACGAATCTTGTCCAAATAATCTCGCTCCGTCTTGAGGCGATTGATGATCTTCAGTACATAAATGCTACCCCAAGGGAGATTCAGTAGCTTCTTTTCGCCTCGTTCAACAAAAGGCCGCGCAAAGTCGAGCTCATTTCCAGGCTCCCACTGATTGCCATGATGAATTTCTAGTCCGCCACCCATGGCTACGCGATCCCGATCAGCAATGAGGGTCACCTTCGAACTTGGAAAGGCTCCCTCCGGATCCCAGGCTCGAATAATTCTTTCTCGCACCGCTGGAAAGAAGAGGTCTGCGTCGTGGTTTCCAATCAAGTACGAAATGCTCTTGCCTGGCAAAGTGCAGAACCGCCGAAACGCGCTCATGACTTTGGGGTGACCTTTTAGGATGGCGTCAATTTTATAGGTGGAAACTTCTTCTGTGATGGCATCAATGAATTCGCCGCGAATCGGAACATTAAGGAAGTCAAAAAAATCCCCATCAATAAACAATTCGACTTCGACGGGGCCTTTTTCGTCTGAGCCATAACGTCCGGTAGAAAAATGCTCGATTAAATCGCACATGTCTTCATCGAAATTAAAGTCTTCGTGAGGGTTCAGTCGATTTTCAAAGAATCGCCCCGCAGAAAGATGGCAATCGCTAATGACTAATATTACTTTATCCATGGACGTCCAGCTCGCTCAGAGTAACATAGGAATATGAAACCCGCATGGCTCTTGCTTTTTTTTTCGTGTGGCATTGTTCTGACAGCTTCTTGGGCCAAAGCGTCGGGGCTCCAAATCATGCACCCTCAGATCTCAAGTGCCTTTGAAGTCGAAATGAATACTCTCTTGTCGGAATTTCAAGAGGCCAACCCGCTTGATGGAAGAGTCGAGTGGACCGTTACTCGCTCTGGCTGGTCCAGCATGAAGGACTATTTGGTGGAGCGCGTTGCCCGTGGCACCCCCGACCTTCTTGCCGTAGAAGATCTTTCAGAACTGGATGACCTGCCTGAACTTACGCCCAAGCCGCCCGCCAAAAAAGAAGTGGACGCTTTGTTCCAAGGATTGACGCCCTTTCTAGTAAAGCAATCAAGAGATCGAAGTGGGCGCATCTTGTCGATTCCGTTTTTGCGCATCAGCCCGATTCTGGTCATCAACAATGATTGGATTGCCAAATTCCCCCCCTCCTTGCGGCGTACTTCCGACAATTGGGGCCGATGGATGCTTCAACTAAAAACACTTTCCGAACAAGCCAACCTACCTAAGGTGCTCACCTTCTCGCTTCTGGGCGAAGAAGGACTATGGCTAATAGAAACCCTATTGAAATCCCCATTTTGGAATTCCAGAGGAGAGTCCCTACCAGGAACAGCGGCCCAGTGGTCGGACTTTCAAAGTTTTTTGGAAAATGCGGGGTACCTTGTTACCCACCTTTCTGCCGAAGAATCGCTGGAACAGTTTAAGAACGAAAAAGTTCCCTTTCTCGTCACATTCTCTCACCACCTTCCGCAACTTCAGCGCGATCTGAAATTCTCGTGGAGATTTCAACGCCTTCCGCTAAACCCCAAGCAAAGTCTTGTCAGTTCAGGAACGCAATGGCTCCTGCTGAAGCCCAGCGAATCTGCCTACCGATTTCTGCAATTCCTCTACTCCCCCAAGGTGGCGGTGCGTTGGATCGTGGCAGCCGGGGCCTATCCCTTAAAATCCGCTTGGCTCAAAAGCGACGAGTGGCGAAACTTCAAGTCCGAGCAGCCCCTTTTGGCTTATGAGAACCTAGGCAGCCCTCAATTGCGCCACACTGTACGGGAGCGCTACCGCGTGAGAAGCCGCTGGATTCAGGGACTCCCTGAGTTATTTGGGGACAGAAATCTTCGCAAACCTGCCCAGACCGTGATCAAGGCAATTGACACGCATCCCTAGTCTCCCCTAAATTGGGACCCAAGCTTATGGCAGACAAATCGACAAAATGGGCAGACAACGCAACCGGGACTTTCTATGTAGATGAGCAGTGCATCGACTGTGATGCCTGTCGATCTGAGGCACCCGATAATTTTATTCGAAACGAAGAACACGGCTATTCCTATGTTTCTAAGCAGCCGGCCAATGAAGATGAGGTCAAACGATGTCAGGCTGCGCTCGAAGCCTGTCCAGTAGAAGCCATTGGAAGCGACGGAGCGGAATAAGCTTCTAGCGCTACGCTACTTTTCGGACGGTCCTTTTTGAAAGGGCAACCACAACAGGCTGATCCACTTATAGTCCTCATCTTTCAATGCTCGAACTCCAAGCTGAAGTTCGCCATCACAGTGCAGCCTCAGGCTTTCAAAGCGACGATCCCAAAAAGAAAACACAGATCCAAAATTAGAGAGTCGCTCATATTCATTTTGTGAATGATGGACGCGGTGAAGCGAGGGAGTAATCAATACACGCTGCAAAAAATGCTCGATGGAAGGGCGAAGCTTCCAATTGGAATGCGTATACAACTCAGCAAAAATGAGTGCGCCTTCATACGCAAAAAACACTTGAGTAGGGACTCCCAATCGATAAGCAAAGATTGCTCGCACCCAAAAAGAAAGTACCAGCTCTAGAAAATGAAATCGCATTCCGGTCGACCAATCCAACCCTTGGTCCATGTGATGAATGCGATGAAATCGCCAAAGACTTGGAAAAAAATGAAACGCGCGGTGCACATAGTACTGAATAAAATCTAATAGCAAAAACCCAAAAACAAACTGAAGCAAGACCGGGATTTTATCCCACAACGCTCCCGAGCCTGAGCGAATCATCCCAGCCATCCCTAAAATCCGAATAGCAAGAAGTCCAAGGAATGCCATTCCTACATTCCATCGCACTCGCCGAGAGTATCGCTCCTGCACACGCCAAAAGGAGAGCGCTTCTAAAATCAAAAACACTCCGGCGCCAAAACTATAGATGAATAATAGATTCATTTTGATCCTACTTAAGGAATCCCCTATAAAAGGGTATCCCTTAGAAAGAATTCGTCATTTTTGATTGGATAGTCAACCGTATAATGGAGTCCGCGGCTCTCCTTTCGAAGCAGGCCGCTTTGCACGATCAATTCTGCTACGGTGGATAAGTTTCTTAGTTCTATGAGATCCCGCGTAGGCAAATGCTTCCAATAATCATCTTCTACTTCTCGTCTCAATATTTCTAATCGCCGCTCGGCCTTTTTGAGTCGTCGATCGCTTCGAACGATTCCTACATAGGTTTGCATCAGTGTTCGGATTTCACGCCAAAGCGCGGCCACGTCGATTTTATCCTCCGCAGGCACTGCCAATCCGGTCTCCCAACGAGGTAGTTCAGGAAGGTCTTCGCAAGCTTCCGTAGGGGCACCTAAGAGTTCAAGCGCGGCACGGACACAACGTTCCGAAAAAACTACGGCCTCCAGTAAAGAATTGCTTGCGAGTCGATTGGCACCGTGAAGCCCCGTACATGCCACTTCTCCCACCGCAAAAAGATGCGATACGCTCGTACGTGCAAAGAGATCCGTCCACACTCCTCCACAACTGTAGTGCGCGGCGGGTAC
Organism: Bdellovibrionota bacterium; assembly: GCA_963169695.1. Classification (GTDB taxonomy): domain Bacteria; phylum Bdellovibrionota; class UBA1018; order UBA1018; family CAUJDS01; genus CAUJDS01. The sequence goes on along the minus strand of CAUJDS010000031.1, from coordinate 41,722 downwards.
CACCGGAATCCAATCCACCCGTGGATCAATTCCCATTTTTTTGCAGACCGCTAAGATCATCGGAAACTGCTCACGAAATTTCTCATCCGAAAGAGACGTGGCATCCAAGAAAACATGGGTCTCACCCGACTTCTTCAATTCATAATCTATAGCGCGAGCTACGAGATCGCGAGGAGCCAAAGACCCCCTCGGGTCCGTCTGGACTGTGAAGTCCTCACCCAATCGATTGCGCAAAATAGCGCCTTCTCCTCGCAGGGCTTCCGTAATTAAAAAAGTTTTTCCGATGGCATCCAAAGCAGGATTGTAAAGGCAAGTGGGATGAAATTGCATGAACTCAAGGTTGGCGACTCGAGCACCCGCACGATAGGCCATCGCAATTCCATCTCCAGTACTGACATCCGGATTGGAGGTATAGAGGTAGACTTTGCCGGCACCCCCCGTTGCAAGCACCGTCACATCACTTCGTAGGGTCAGCACTTCACCGGTCGCTTCATCTAAGACATAGGCACCCAGACAACGCGAATGACCTCGCGGAGATCTGCCCAGACTTTCATCAGTGATGAGATCGATTGCAATATGATTTTCGAGGATTTCAATTTTGGAATGGCTTCGAACCTGTTTGGCTAATGCTTCCGTGATAGCCATTCCCGTTCGATCTTGAGAATGAAGGATCCTACGCTTACCGTGGCCCCCTTCGCGATGCAGGTCATAATCCAATTGATCGGACTGTCGAGAAAACGCTACTCCCCATCGAATCAATTCTCGAACTTGTTCAGGGCCTTCTCTTACGCACGCTTCAACGGCCTCTCGTCGGCAGAGTCCTGCACCAGAGTCCATCGTGTCCCGTGCATGTTCTTCAAAGCTATCTTGGTCAGACCAAACGGAGGCAATACCACCTTGAGCATAACGGGTGGCGCCTTCTTCGAGCCGTGTTTTGCTGACGAGAGAGACAGGAAATCCTCGCTCCGCCAACTTGAGGGCGACGCTCATTCCTGCCAAGCCGGTACCGAGGATCAATATTTTGACATCTCTCATACGTTTCGACTCGCCTCTTCTCTCTGCCCATTCCCGTGCTATCCTAAGTCTGGGGAAGTGCTCCAATCTATGGGGGACCGTGCGCAGTGTCAATCCTTCTGAAATCACGTCCGATTCTATCGGGGTCGCTCGCTATTCTGGTTGGCCTGAGCCTTACCTTGGTTTATCGCGCGCATCACCGCAAGGTAGAGGCTGAGCAAGGCGCCCAAGACGAACTCGAGTCCCGCTTCACAACCCTTCGCCAAGGCATCCTTCGCAAAATCAGGACCTACTCGGAGGAATCGCTCAATGGCCAATTCCTCCAAAAAGACTCCTGGCTCTATCGCGCAGAAATCACCCTGGGAGCCAAGGGATTAGAGAAGCTGATAGCAAGCACCAAGAACACCAACTTTCCAAGTACCCAAGCACGATTCTTTGAGTCCATTCTTTTGGGAGACCTACAGAAAAATCTCAACGTCAGTCACCTTCGTCAATATGGAGTCACGGCTTTTCCTGTTCACTACCGTGCGGAAGGAGCGGCTCCAGGACAAAACAAATGGATGGGCTTCGCTATTCTGAAAGCCACTGCTGGATCAAGCCCCATAAGCCGCGCGATCATCACCATCCGTCCCGACCGTTGGATCAATGAGCTTTTGCAATCCGCTAGCGAAGCAACCGATAAAGACTTGTATCGTAGCTTCCTTTTATCTTTAGATGGAAAAATAGCCTTTCACAATCAAACTGCCCTGATCCAAACCGACTTTCAAAAGACGGACGTCTACCAGAATTGGATTCTTCTTCACCAAGCTGCAACTTCGCGCCCTGAAGTGTCTCCCGTTGCCTTTCCATCTCTCGATCAACTCCCTGCCTTTGCTGCGGTCCAGAACCTTGAACCCTGGCCTTGGTTCTTGGTGATGGAACGTGTAGATCGTCACGCGGCATTCCGCCTACCGAATGATGAAACTTCGAACTTCCCAGTGGGAGCCATCTTCATTGCTACAGGGGTTCTTTTGCTTTCTGGTACTGCATGGAAGCGCTTCAGAAATTGTCCCAAAAAATTCCTAGCGACCTCTCTGCCCGTTGGAATACCCGAAGCAAGCTTCGGCGAGGAAGTCACCGGAATCCCAGTCACCATCCACGGCGATGAAATCATCGTGGGATTTCATGCTCCAGCACCACCTCCCGTCCATCAAATTCCCGATGACCAGAAAGAAGCGCTCCAAGCACTTGCACAATTCGAAAACCATGCGCGGCGAATTCAAGATCCTCGAGTCATTGCATCGCTCCTCGCCTCAACTGCCGAAAAGCTTTGCGAAAGCCCGACGTTGTTTTTTCGATACAATCCTAGTATTAGCGTCGCTTTTCTCGAAACAGACTCAGGACTCGAATCCACTGCGACCCCTGCGGAATTGTCATTTCCGATTCATTCGGGTGCCTATCAGCGAATCCTCGATTGCACCCGGCGCGGAAAACTTGCCTCCCTTGCCAATTACGAGCCTCTCTCCAAACAAGTCATGGAGCGATGGAAAGTCGCTTTTTTTGAAGCGTGGGCAGTCCCCCGCATGGACGCTCAGCAGCGGATTCACCTCATGGGTATCTTAGTCATCCTTCAATCTGGAGTCTTGAGTTCCACCCGACGCGATCTCCTGGTAAGAATGATGAGGACCATGGCTGTCTATTATGATCCAAAAGAAAAAAGTCCCACTGCATCCCTCTAGACCCTCTTCCACTCGAATCACGGCATTCGTGGATCTTCAGCGACTTCACAACAACTTTAGAATCCTTCGTCGAGAATCAGGCCAGCGCGATATTCTCGCTATGGTCAAAGCCAATGCCTATGGCCACGGCGCTACTGCCGTCGCACGTTCCCTATTGAAAGAACCTGGTTTGGCGGGATTTGGCGTAGCAACCCTGCAAGAAGGTGCAGAACTTCGCATGGGATTGGGCGCCTCACGAACCAACCCCAAGATTCTGGTTTTTTCTGACTGTACGCCGTGGGAAACCTGGAAGCGCTCCTTCTGTCAGAAGCATCACTTGACTCCCGTCCTAACTTCGCTCGAAGACTTCAATCACTTTATTCGCCAGGGCGCGCACCGCACCTTGCCCTACCACTTGAAGTTCAACACCGGCATGAATCGCCTCGGAATTGATATGGAAGAAGTCAGTGATCTTGCGCGCGTGCTCGACCAACTCGAACACCGGCACCAACCACAGGGATGGATGACCCACCTGGCACACTCCGAAAAACCCAATCACCCACTCAGCCGCCTCCAACTTCAACGCTTCCAAGAACTTCGAGGTCGATTTTGGCAAAAGCACGATGCCTCGGATTGGCACTTTGCCAATAGCGCCGCCATTTGGAACGCTCGGGCATGGAAGGTGGAAGATCAATCCACTTTGGTGCGCCCGGGACTAGCCCTGTATGGAATTCCACCTTGGACCGATGCCCCTCAACGTGGATTGAAGCCTGTGATGCGAGTCGAAGTGCGCATTATTCAGATTCATCAGGTGGCCGCGGGCCAAGGCGTTGGCTACGGCTTCACCTTTCGACCAAAGACCTCCACTCGCGTTGGGATTATCAGCGCAGGATATGCAGACGGCATGCATCGACTCCTCAGCTCCAAGGGCTGGGTTTATGCCGGAACGCGTCGACCTTTATTGGGACGGGTCAGCATGGACTTGATGGCGGCATCCCTGCCTCCTAGTACAAAGACAGGGGACTGGGTGGAACTCTGGGGCGACCACTTGGACCTCTGGAAACAGGCCCAGGCGGCTCAGACGGTTCCCTACGAACTGCTGACTTCACTTTCGGATCGAGTTGAGCGACGCTACGTCGATGGAAGTCGAAGTTGAAGTCGTAAACCTCCGCAAAAGTTTTCGTGGCGGCAGGGACCAAGTCCTCAAAGGCATTTCGGTCCTTTTTCCTAAAGGCAAATTGACCTATATTCTGGGCCCCTCCGGCACGGGGAAGTCGGTTCTGATCAAACACATCCTTGGATTGCTTAAGCCAGACAGCGGTCAGATCTTGATCGACCAAAAAGACGTGACCAACCTTTCCAATAAAGAATTGACGCAAATTCGGCTAAAAATTGGAGTGCTTTTCCAAAACTCGGCGCTCTTTGACGACAAAACTGTTTTTGAAAACGTGGCGTTTCCTCTGAGAGAACACGAAAATCCTCCAGAAGCTGAGATCCAGAAGCGAGTCAAGAAGACGCTTTCGCTCCTCGGAATGCATGAAGGATACGACAAATACCCCAATGAAATTTCAGGCGGTATGAAGAAACGAGTAGGTCTGGCCCGAGCCATCATTGCCGAACCTGCCCTGCTTCTTTACGATGAGCCAACCACCGGACTCGATCCGATTACTCGCATCACGGTGGATGACCTTATTGCTACGGTGAAGCGAGAACTCAAGACGACGTCGATCGTTATTAGTCACGACATTCCAGCTGCCCTACACCTTGCCGACCAGATTGTATTTTTGAGTGGGGGTCATGTGGCTTTCTGTGGAAGCGCCTCGGACCTCAAGAAATGCCAACATGAGTCGGTCGTAGGATTTTTGGAGGCGGAACGTCGAACTGTCGAAGCACTTTCATGAACAGGCTCCTTCGCGTATGCTAGGTCCATGGGGCTAAATATCGATCGCTGGCTGGTACGTTCGGCTGACAATGTCATCGCCGGTCCGTACACGAAAGAAGAGATTAGGGCACTGTCCGAAACCCGTGGTCTTATGGCCGATGATGAACTTTGTCCAGCCGGCGGATATTGGTTTTACGTTCATGATGTGGAAGAAGGTCGCAGGTTCTGTGATTTTCCTTTGAAACCTGCGTTTTCGACCCCGATCGATGTCCAGGAAGAAATCACAGAAACAGATAGCGGCGCAACGAAGACGGTAATCGACGTTAAGCGCGATTGGGAAGAAGCCGACCCCACACTCGATGAAATAGAACTCGAGATGGAATCTGGAGTCGAAGCCGGCGTCCTAGAAAACCGTTCTTTTCGAGAGATCAAAGCACCCATCAAAGCAGCACGTCGCTACCAGCCGGTTCATCGACCACACGCCAGCGGAACCCGCGCCAATCCTCCTCGCGGAATTGAAAGCATTCGTTTGTATCAATTCCTGGTTTTGGCCATTTTGATATTTTTAGTCTTTGGGATTTCGGCTGTTCGACGCCTTCTTGGATCCTGAGGTCCATTTATGCGACGGCTCTCTCGGATTGATAAAGAAGATGTCTGTAAGCGCGGACTTGCCTTGATTGAGGATTTCAAGAATCTGGACTTTCCGAAACTGAAGCTCCGCTCGCCAAATAGCATGGTCAACCTCTACCCATAAAACGGAATCCTGAATGGTTTTGGCCCGGGCATGCTTGGCGATGGTCTCTCCAACGGCGGCTTCCCAGCGCGCCACTGCCTCCGCCTCATCCATACGCTTAGACCAAGCAGGATGCCGCCCCCTCGCCTTCTCTAAGATCTCGGATAAACTAGAAAAGATGCCTAATGCCATGCTGCTTCCAGGATAGCGTAATCCAGGTTTTTTTCATAGTTCGGCTCTGATAGATTGCCCCCCATGATAAGCCTACGACCTTTCAAGGCTGTTTTGAGTATTCTGGTGATCGGCTTGGCTGGCATGGGCTGCGGCTACACCCTTCGTCAGTCTTCCAATAGCCAATTGGTAGAAAAAGGCATTCGTAAAATCTACCTCAAGCCTATCGAAAACCATTCTCTCACTGCTGGTGCCGAGAACGTCCTCTACAATGCTTTGGTTCGTACCATCAATTCTCATCAGTTGGTTCGCGTAACCGACAACAAAGCGGAAGCCGATGCGGTGGTCCTTGGCACGATCGAAAAAGCCGACTACGGCACCTACCTCACAACCTCAGTGGATCAGCTGGAGCCAAGCAGCGCTGCGGTTGGCAATAAGCGCATCATTGCTTCACACTACAACGCTACCCTCACAGCAAGTTTTGGTTTGTATCGCTATAATCCAAAGAAAGGAATCGATCCCAAGATGCTTTGGAGCACCGGGCTTTCTCGTAGCAAAGTTTTTGTGGGTAATAATCGTCTAGGAGTCCTAGGCACAACCTCTGCCCTTCACAATGAAAGTTCTTACCAGCGTGCCATTCGTGACTTAAGCGACGAGCTGGCGTCGGATTTTAATGAATCCATGCTGGCCCTGTTCTAGGAGAATCTGGATGCCCATCGTAACGACCAAAGAAGTTCAACAAGGGCTTAAGAAAAATCAAATCTACCCTGTGTATTGGATTTACGGATCCGAAGCCATGAAGGCTCGTGAGCTCTTGAGGCAAATACGAACCCAACTCGGTGCTGACTCCAACCACTTCTATTCTCTGGATGGCAAGGAAACCACCGTCGACCAGATCCTCGACATCGCTCAATCCTATTCGCTCCTTCCAGGGGCGCAGCTAGTGGTAGTCCGAGACGCGCAACTAGTAGAAGGTCTTGAAGCCCTTAAAGACCTCACTGGACCAGCAGAAAAAATGGGCCCCAGCTCCACCGTCTGCGTCTTGATGAGTCCCGACTGGGACAAACGGCGCAAGAGCATTAAAATTTTGAGCGAGAAAGCGGCCATGGTTCCTTGCGAAGAGATTCTTGAAGCCGATCGTAGCGCATGGATTGAATACCTAGCAAAGCGTCGCTCACTTGCTTTGACGGGCGAGCTTCAGCAGCGCTTAGTTTCCTTAGATCCGTGGAGCCTTGATCGCGTGGACCAAGAACTCGAAAAATCACAACTCGGCTACGAAGCGGAGGACCTGCCCCTTGAAGGATTTTCGGTGGATCAGTTTGTGTCTGCTTTTTTGGAGCGCAATTACAACACCTGCCTGTCGCAATGCCATCGCTTTGCCAATGATCCCGAAATCACACTTCCCCTAGTCGGCTTGCTTGCCTGGAACCTTCGGCAACTCACCTTACTCTTTTCGGGCCATACACCCAAGGGGCCGTCCTTTGTCACGGACCGTTTGCGAAGGCTGGCGGAGCATTGGTCACTGTCCACTTGCCAAAAAGCCCAACGAGCCCTGATGGATTTGGATCATGCAATCAAGCAGACACCACGTTTGCCGCTAGCTTCGTGGAGCGTCTTTATTCAAAAAGCTACTGCGCCTTGAAGTAACGCTCGTAAGCATTCTCATCCAAATTGTCCAACTCATGCGCACCTGGTTTAGAGGGACCCTTTGGAGCAGCGATAAATGCTTGCTTCATCACTTGGCTCTCCACTGCTTGCACAGAATTAAGTTTCTGCTCCGAGATCGAAGCATAGAGCTTGGGATCGTGCTCCTTGATGTCCCGCAAGGTTGTTTCGACAGCTTTCTTTTCTAAGACCTCCACCTGAGCAACCGCTTGGGGAGTTGCCAAAACTTCTTCCCGCAATGCTTGCTTGGGGATTACTGAATTCTGATGAATCACAACGGTCTCTTCCTTGGTCGTCGGTCGCACCTGAACTTCGGCTTTGACTTCCGCCGTCTTACCATTCTTCACGGGAGTTTCTTTGGCTTCGCCAATGCGTTTGATCAAGACTTCTCCTCGGATCACCGAAAGCTTCGTGGCTCCATCCGCAACATTGTCAGAGACAGAGAAATCAGTGCCTCGCACGCCCATCGTCGCAGAACGCGTCTTTAATCGAAGGCCATTGCGGGGACCCTGCTTTGAAATCACCGCGCGAATCGACCCGTATTTGAGTTCCAACTTTGGAGACTTGCCAGCTTCACCCGCTCCATCCCACTCAATCTTATAAGAACTTCCCGAACCTACATTGATCTGATCGCCATTGTCATAAATAACTAACGCCTTACTGTCCGGGAAAGTTCTGAGGATGTTTCCCTTTTCGAGCTTGTCACCAATTTTGGCATCAACGAGCTGATAGTACGCATCTTCAAACTTCACGGTGCTCTTTTTGTCTTGAAGCGTCTTGCTCGGATTGGTAAAAACCTGAACCTTGCCGTCCAAACGAGTGATCGTTGCAACTTGGGATGCACTGGCAATCCCCAATGAACTCCAACCCGCCATCAATGCACAAAACATAACTCGACGCATAACTTAAGCCTCCATCAACTTGTATCTAATCTCATCAGTATCCGCTTTTCCTCTAGGAAGCTCAACAACATCCCGGTACTATTTTTCTGAACGCGATCGAAAGGAATTTCTATGAAGCACACGGTCTTGACGGTTTTATTTTGCACTGCATTTTCATCTTCCATGACGCTGGGACATGCTGCCCAAGGCGAACTTGATTATCCTGAGCTCATGGTCACACCAAGTGCAAGTCAACGCATAGAGCTAGAAGCCAAAGATGAGCGTTCAAGAAGGTTCTCCAATGTGCTTCCACTCATGGCGTCATCGGCTGTCTTATTTGTTGGAGGCATCCTTCAAAATGGCAATACGGACATTTCTAAGGATGGCGACAAATATGGTGCGAAGGTTGGCGCCTTTATGGGTGGAACTTGGCTCACCGTGGGCGCACTCCTTGCGTTTATGTACGATCCCTATCAGTCTGCCTCAGCTCAAATCGGCAGGCTTCCTTCGGGCAATAAACAAGAAAAACTCGCCAAAGAACGCTATGCCGAGCAAGCCCTCTACAGCGCCTCGAAGATCGGAAACATTGTCGCTATTACCCATTTGGCCACCACGATCGGTACCAGCATCTACATGATGGCCAATGCTCAGAGCGGATCGATTTCGAAGGTCTATCCGGCTTTCTCAATTGCTGCGGCTTTCCTACCCATTATTTTTAAAACGCGATGGCAGCAAGTCGCTACCGAACACGAAGAGTACAAGAAGAAGATTTACGGACCGATCGTGTCCGCTTCACCTACTCTTTTTCAGAATTCGACGACGGGGGAATGGACCCCAGGGCTCGTTGCATCCCTCCATTTTTAGAGGGGCGTTCGAAGTCAAATCCGCGAGCGGATTCTTCTTTAGTAGAACGCGAAGCGAGTCTTTTCGCAAATTCCATGGCAGCACCATACGGTTGGCTGAACCCTTCTTTGGATACTGCAAATTGATATCCATAGCGAAAATTCTGCACTGCAAGTGGGCCGTAACCTAGGATTTCTTTCGACAAGTTCAACGCTTCAGCGGTGGATCGACTGGGTCCACCCTCCGACCGAACAAAATCCAGTAATTCAAAGAACGATGGCGCTGCGCCTTGTGGATATGCCATTCCCGTCCTTGCTACGAAGACGCCGAGTTCTGCGCAATAAGGCTTCGACAGGTCTAGTCCTTTTCTCTCCAAACAAAACTCCGAAACCTTCGCAAAGTCCGCAAGCGCGTACTCCGGCTCACCTTGGTACTGAACCGAAAGTGCCAGCGCGTATCGCAAGGAACTTGGCAGGTCTAAGTCATACTCGTCTGCCAAAAAAGCAGTTTGAAAAACTTTGAGAAATGTCTCGGTGGTCTTGTCATCTGCTTCTACAAATTTTACAGCCGTGCGTAGCGCATCAGCGGTGCCCATATTAGATTTTACCAGGAGGTTGGTCACTTTGATGAATCGCTGGGCCGCCCCAGTGCAACCTAGAGACACCTGGTCAGACAACTTTCTCGCGTCATCTTCTTTGATCTGAAAGTCTTTATGCTCTCTCAGAAACCCCAACGTCGTGATGTACTCACGCGCGGCAAAGCAGTCCGCTTTCTTCTTTGGCAACTCACCTGCCATAGCCGAAAAACCCAACAGTAACCCACCAACGATTCCAAACATCATTCTCATACGATTGGATATCGGTAGTTTGATTAAAAATCCAAAGTCAGGACTCTATTTTCTTCGTCAATTTAGTGACGCAGCTTAGGCTGCCAATTCATCTATGGCGTATTTTCCGCGAGGCAATTCAATAACGAATTCGGTATTGGGGCATCCTCGATTTAAGCTCAACTTTCCACCTTGGCTCTCTAAGATCCCAAAGGAAATGGAGAGACCCAGTCCCGTTCCTTTACCAACCGCCTTAGTGGTATAAAACGGTGTCATAAGCTTCTGAGCAATTTCTTCGGGGATACCCAGGCCACTATCTCTGACTCGAATTCGAACTTTATCGTCGTCAAAATCAATTGCTAACCGAATCCAAGGATCCTTCATACTCTCGATCGCATCGACTGCGTTATTGAGAAGATTGAGAATGACCTGAGAAATCTGTACGCCGCGACATTTCACCAAAGGCAGTTCTGTGGGCATTTCTACTTCAAATCGAATTCCTTTGACCTTAAAACGCTCTTCACAAAAAGACACACTCTCCTGCAAAATCCTCCCCAAGGAGGTCAGCTCCATGGGATCATCCGATCCCTCGCGCGCAAAGGACTTAAGACCTATTACGATCTTCGCGATTCGATTCGCGGTATCTCTGATTTGCTCTGCGACCTTCACAACTTGTTGATTTTCTATAGAACCTTGATCTGCCAACTTTCTCAATCGACTTGCCGATGCCACAATAATGGCCAATGGATTGTTGATCTCATGGGCAACTCCTCCGGCCATTACTCCCAATGCAGCCATTTTGGAATTGGCGAGCAGTTGTGATTGTTGCATTTCTAACGCTTGAGTTCGGTCCTTTACACTTTTTTCTAAGCCTTGGGCATATCCCTCCAACTGTTGATTTCTCTCGGATATTCGATCCAACATCGCATTAATCGCTTCCCCCAAAACTGATATCTCATTCCTACCGACAATTTTGGCCCGAGACTGATAGTCGCCTAAAATAACTCGATCCGCTACTTCTCCCAGTTGCTGAATGGGACGGACAATCCACCGTTGTACAAGAAGGAAGGCCAAGACCATTACTAGTAAGACAAAACTCGATAAGTATGCCAGGAGGATCCATGTGATTTTTGAGGAAGCTTCTACAAGTTCGCTAGAAGGCTTGACCAATATTAACTTCCAATAGGTATTTGGAACATGAAAAGCAAACGCGATGGATTCCTTCTTTGTAAGAAAATCAATTGGAACTGACACCTGCTTCAAAAAAGTGCGATTACGAAATGCATCCGTCAAAATTGCCGTAATGAGCTCTGCAGCATTAGGGTCAATCTGATAACTTCCATCCTTTAGTTTCTTTGGGAGTCCGGTCTGGTAGGTAGCCTGAGCTTTTCCCTGAAACAGAAGCTCGCGATTGATCGATTCTGCCATTTGAGCAATGGGATAAAATTCTGGAATTTTTTTTGCAAAAGCCATCACATTCATGAACTCTGCTGTTTTCTTCCCCTTTACGCCTGTTCCAGTTAGTTTGGCGAGATCAGGACTCGGAAACGTAATAAACTTGTTGTCGCGATCCAATACGAATAAGTAGCCTCCCGTCTCTTTGGCAAGCTCAGCCACTTTCTCATGAAGTCCATCGAGCTTAAGATCAACGGTAGAAACTCCTAAGAACTTACCTCTCTCAAAGGCGGGAACTGAACAAGTCACCATAGGCTGAAAAGAATAAGGATCCGTATAAGAGCCACTCCAATAGCAACGGTCCTCATGAGTATAGCGTGTGGGGACATACCACTCTTCGTGATGATATCCCGCTCCTTTTGGATCATTGTAGTCATCAAAATACTTCAAGACCCCCGAGGTATCTCGCCCCCAGAAAAAACTTCGACGCTCTCTGTTCTTCGAAAAGAGAAAGGGCTCAGGCCATATACCTCCCCCTGCAATCGTACGATTTCCATTGAAATCCAGTACCCCGGGAAGCACCTTCCTTATCGCTTTTTCATCGTGATTCAAAAGCTTGAGCAGACTTGCTTCAGAGCGAGCTAAGGCTGCGGTTTCAGAAAGCTTGGTTCCCAATTTACTAACCGCATTGCCTACTTTTTCTTCCAGAATTTTGATGGTTTCGTCATAGACCAAGCTACGACCCCGAGTAGCCATCACAAGACCAATCCCTACTAAAAGAATGAAGCCCGTACTCAATATAAAGAGAACACCCCTTGCGCGCATTCCCGAGAGGACTGGAACCTTAGCAAACAATTTTCGCACTTCAATCAATGGCATACCAAGGCCTCTCGGAGGGTACGTCGTCTTCCTGGATTCGGCTGAACCGAATTAAAGGAGAATTATTAATGTCCCGGTAGATTCCTTTTCATCTGACATAAAAGCCACTTCCAAGCGCTTTGTCGCCGAAGACACAGCTTGCTGCATCGCGTCCTTTTATGAGAAACTAAAAAAAGGGCTTCCATAAGGGGGATGCGGGTTTTGAGATTATTTGCATGGAGTCTCCATTGGCGGCGGCTGACCTTAGAAGGAACGATCTGCGAGGTCCTAGTGCCCCTAGTCCTATTAGCATTCACTTCTTCTGCTTGCACTCCAAGCTTTCAAAGCCAAAAACTTGATACCAAAGCAAGTACCTTGGAATCCTCTGGATCATATGCAACCGCTATTGCACATTGGGATGTAGTTCCATTTGATGATTTTACCGGACTAAAGGAAATTGGAGTCCTGGCTGTCCACCATATGGGAATTGAGTCCGTAAAATTTTGGGTCTCCCAGTCCGGAACTTTTACTACCGATCCTCAGTTTGTCGTTACTACCAAGGCAGCCAACCCATCTACTACGGATCGACGCAATTGGGGACCGATGCCAACTATTGCACGGCCTGACGTAGAAGACTATTTTATCACCCTCAATGCCGGGGACTATACGAGTGGTGTTCCACTCAAAATCAAAGCGGTAGCAGTACCTCGATCCGGCAATTCCAAAACAGTGCTTTCGCCAAGCCTCAATGGAGCTGATACCATCACCGTCACTCCCTATAGCTCCGCTCCTCTTCGTACACTTTATTACGCTTACCAAAATGCGCCCAGTGGCAATACCACTTGCACGGCGGCTGCACCTTGCTCGACTTTGCTAAAGGTTTTTCAGCGCATGCTTGTCGTAGGGGGAAGTGCCGCGGCACTTGGCACTTCAGAAATTCGTCTAGGGCCAAGCTCCCAAAACCAGCCTTGGACACTCGAGGGTGCAGGCGCTCCCAATCACCAGGGTCAAACTCGTTGGCTCATTATCAAAGCAGACCCCGCAGTGAATCCAGCTACTGTATTTATCAATCCGTTTCCGAATGGTTATCAAGGATCTTGGTCCGTGGAGCTTACCAAGTTTGAGCGGGTAACCATCACGGGACCGATGTACACGTCCTATCAAAATGCTAGCAACAAGCGCTATCTTTGGTTTGATCAAGTTGGAATCGTTGGGGAAGGTCTTATCACGATTCAGCAAGGCAATAGCTGGTCTGTGTCTGGTGGCGCGGATCCAACGATGATTACGGCGTCGTATATGACGGATTCTTACATCGACTACCTAGCAAGTGGCCCTCGCAATCAAGAATATGCGCTCAATATCTTTGCAGTAAATACCGGTGACGGACATTCAAGTGGGTCTGCCACCGTAGTGAATTACACGCTGAAAACAGCATTTGGTTCCAATTACTATTTCCCTACTTTGGGACAAGTAGGCCCTGATTATCACGGGGATCTTTATCAATTCTATTCTCGACAAGCCGATGTCATCCTCTATGGATTTCGGATTCAGCCAGGCGGCATTCTGAGCTTGCGAGGAATCGTTGGAAAGTCGGACAATGGCTTCCATCATGATATCGCCATTCTCAATACCGATGTGGACCTCACAGTCAATGGCAGTGCACAGTGGGTCTTTTCCTTCTGCGCATCCTCTTCCACATCGGGTATCGGTCATACCATCGACCATTTGGTGGTCGAAGATTCTCGCATGGTAGGATCCGGAGATTTTTGCGGTGAAGCCCCTGGTGGACCCTCCATTTTTGACCCGGCAAGAATTAGCCACGTTCTCCTTCGCAATTCCTCCTTCGTCAACGGCAGCGCTCTCAACTTACCCTTACAATGGAATACACCCGGAATCCGAGTCTATCCTTGTCCTCTCGGAAGTCTCTATTGCGACAATCCGTTCTAGTGAGTTAGATTTAGTTTTGACGTGCCAAAGCTAAGCTCACTCCCCTTGCATTGGAAGTTCCTCCTACCATTGTCGCTGCTGGCGGCTCTTAGCCTTCGTCTCGTTTGGCTAAGTGACATCGAATACAAAGATGATGAGCGTCGTGCCTTCGAAGCAAGCCAAACCCTAGGCAACGGACAAACCTTTCCTTGGCTCGGAATGCCATCAGGCGTCTTGATCCGAAATCCCGGCGCAAGCCTCTGGGTCTTTGCCATACCTGCCAAGATTTTTGGATTGAAATCCCCACCCGCCATCGCAGGTCTGGTTGGAGTTGCGTTTGTTCTTTCTATTGCGCTCTTGATGGGATGGATCCTACGCCAAAAGGCTTCAGCCCTCGAACGAGAACGCTGGCTCTGGGCGCTCAGCTTAGTCGCTGTCAATCCACTATGGGTCTGGATGAGCCGCAAGATCTGGGCGCAGTCGATTCTCCCACTTTTTTCTGCGTTATTCATCCTCGCGTGGATGAATCGACGTAGCAAAAAAGGAAGTTTTTTTTGGGGCATGATCGGAGCTTGGATTGGGCAAGTCCATATGAGTGGATTCTTCTTTGCCTTTGCGATTTGGGCTTGGACGATCTTGTTTCAAAGAAAATCCACGCAGCGATTTCATTGGAGGCCATGGTTGGTGGGATCTGTTTTGGGCAGCCTCACTTTGATTCCTTGGGTGCTACATCTCCTGCAGTGGAATGGTTCGTCCACACATCCTGATTGGGGATTGCTCTGGCAATCGCGCTACTGGGGATTTTGGTTTACAGACCCCTTAGGCCTCCATCTTGGAAACGTGCTTGGCGTTCATCTTGGAAATGGATTTCTGGAACAAAACCGCGCTTTCTTTGACTACGCCGGTGTTGCTATTGCCCACTTTATTCTCTTCGTCGCACTCATAGGCATTTTGATTCAAGCAACTCGCCAACTCTTGGCTAAACTTCAACGAAGTGGATGGCGCGGGCTGCTGGTCACCTCCGAAGATTCCTTGACCCTTCGAAATGCCGCTTTGATTGGTTATGGTTTGGTGCTGACATGCTCACTGGTATTGGTTCGACGCTACTACCTCAATGTGACCTTTCCTTTGGAATCGCTATGGCTTGCCTGCGTGGTCCTGCACAGCAGCTGGAGCCCTCGCCTTCAACGGCTCATCCTTGTTAGCATCTGGCTTGCCCAACTCCTGGTATCCGTTCAATTTTTGCGCTTTGTGCATGATCATCAGGGTGCGCCCGACGGGGACTACGGGATTAGTTATGGTCAACAACACCGTTGAATCGGAAACGTTAGAGTTATCCTGTACAGGAGCCGAAGAAGTAGTTTAGATCCAGTTCGCGCGCGCGAAGATGGAAATTATTTTCATTACTGTGAATTAAACAGAGCTTCACATGTCAATGAAGGGTGGGTGTCCAAATTGCCCTCTTGATCGTGTTTCGTGACGATGTCGGCGAGCAATGCACTTCCATAAACAAGGATTCTTGGTTTAATCTGCAAAATCTTATTTCTACTGGCATTTCTTTTTTTTGAACTGTTTTCAATCCACGCTTTTCCCAAACTCGAATCACCCGAAACACGTGCCAACCAGCGACTTCTAAATAGGAACGCCGTTTGATTTTTGTTTCAATCATTAGGTAAGCATCGTCTTCACGAAGAAACTGAACACCATTTCGAAAGACCGTTTCGGCGAAGGTTGAGCTGATATTACGAATATCCGCAGCAACCTTATACCCTGAGAAGTGCTCTGGCTCATCCGTCTCCTCAACAAGGTGATTCAAATCCAGGTCAATGAACGGTAGCTTGTCCCGAGCCTTTAGGACCACCCCCACCATCTTGCGTTGAAATGCAGTGCCTATATAGCCCAGCGCATTTCCGCTCGTACGGCTTTCCACCTTATCTCTCATGGTGCTCATGACCAGAGGCAAATGCACCCAGGCCTCCTGGCGAAGGTCCTCCTCATCCACATAACGCCGAAGAAAATAAGACCGCATTGCAACTCGCCTCGCGATTTGGATAATTCCTGGTTCCAACGCGGCTACGAGAACTTCATCATAATGGGTGGATGCAACATCAAGAAATTTGCGAAGCAGAGGTAAATGATCAGCATGATGGACTAAAACACTCTCAAGTTTTTCTCCAACTACTGCAGGCGTCCTTTCAACCGGAACGTACCCCGGTTCCACTACATGGATTACTTCAAGCCAAGAAGGGCTTACCTCCTGGCCAAAGCAGACAGTTACTAAACTCAACAATCCCAGCACCATCATTCAGGCTAGTTATACAAACCCTAACGCGGCGTCCACAGGATAATAGAATAGGAAACTAACTGCGGGATCTGAGAATATCCCTCTCAAAAAAGGATAGGTTGAATAGCAGGTTCCGTACCGTTGACCTTGAAATCTCGCCGCGTATCTGGTCTTCTTAAAAACCAAGATGCCTACCCTTTCGATAATCGTACCTGTTTACAATGAGGCTCCTCAACTCGAGGCGGTCGTCCAAAAACTCATGGCCTCCCCTTGCCCCATTCAGCGGGAATGGATCTTTGTAGACGATAGCTCTACGGACCAAAGTCTCGCCATTTTGAAGTCCCTTCAAAGCCGATTCCCCATGGTTCTTCTGGAACAGAACCCCAATGCCGGAAAAGGTGCCGCAGTTATACGCGGTATCCAAGCCGCAACCGGAGATTGGATCCTTATCCAAGATGCCGATTTTGAATACGACCCAAACGATATTCCGGGCTTGCTTGAGCCGCTCCTCTCAGGCAAAGCAGATGTGGTCTATGGCAGTCGATTCAAAAAAAGCTCCACCCAGGTGCATCGCACCTATCACTACTTCGTCAATCGACTCCTCACGGTGTTAAGCAATCTTTTTTCGGGGATCTACCTCACGGACATGGAGACTTGTTACAAAATATTTCGAGCCGACCTGCTCAAATCCATGCGACTCCAATCCAAACGTTTTGGCATTGAAGTCGAAGTCACCGCCTACCTCGGCAAAGTTCGCGCCCGCATCCACGAACTCCCCATCTCCTACTATCCCCGAACCCAACTCCAAGGAAAGAAGATCAACTGGAAGGATGGTGTCGCTGCTTTGTTTCATTTGATTCGATTCAATTACTTCGTTTCTCAAGAACAGGCCTTTCACCAACTTCCTAGTGAGTTGCGTTTGGATCCATCGAATCTCGCGGAAGAGAAGCATTGAAGCTGTAGGATAGAAGGGAAAGTGCCAATATTCCCACGAAATCGGCGCTCTAGTTTTCTGCCGGAACCACAATGGACTGAAGCTCTGGGAGCGTTTCGCGCACTTCTTTCTTCTGACGAATCTTCGGCCTATCCTTACTCGTGCGTATTGCCACAACCATTTCAACATCGGGAGAAACTCCCTCCCGACTTGGTCTTCTCCAGAGCAATCGATCAAACGTGATAAAGCCTTGGTCCTTTTGATCAGGAATGAGGTGTTCCTTGCCCTGGGATTTGAAGACGACCCTACCAAAGGATCCAAGCACAAGGGCGTCGCGATGATCTTGCAATCCGCTGGTGATTGAGCCAGCGCCGTCGCCCCCTTGCATTGCTCGCATCAGACTACCGTGGACTTGATAGGACCACGTATCCCAACGCCAGGTGAGGTCTTCCTCAATGATCCACTCCTGAAGCCTCCGTTGACTCGCCCTATACGCTACATCGCGACTTAGTACAAAGTAGCGCAGATGCCTCAATGGATCTGTGATCCAAGCCAGCAGTGTCATCGGGCCTGTCAGTATCCAACCTCCTTCCATAAAGAGACAAGGCGATACTGCCAACGAGGTCCCTATCGCAAGCAGAGCAAAAAAAGATTGAGCAACCCTGAAGTCTGAAATGTCATCCAAATTCCAGCGGTCTGAGCCTTGCGGGATACTATCAAAAGTCTTTTGATTCCACTCCGCAAGAGCGTCTAATCCCCAAAACCTTCGAGTGATTAAAATTCCTGGATTCTTCTCGCCATCGGGAGTGCTCTGAAAAGCGCCCTTTTCAATTCCGCGAATTTGGCTGACGAGCTTCTTTCGAATCCGTGGGGTAGCCGTTCTGCTATCGGCTCGGAGGGTCTCGCGCCATCCGGGACTGGGATTCCTACCCAACTCGAGGGACCTCGCCCACGCGCGAAGCACCGAAAGAGACTCCCCGTCGTCTCTTGCTCCAGCCGTTGCCCGAAAGACTCCAACGCAGTTATCTCCTGGGCCAGCAGCCATAGACAAAGCTCCAGGGACTATGGCAGCGAATGCAAAAAAGCATGCTCGGTATTTCATGGCAGAAACAGTGCCTTTCCTCTGAAAAATTCAACACCTACCACGGTAGTCACGAAGATGGAACGTCGCTTCATTAATAACTTGTGTAAAAAATCGCCCGCCAAATAACGCCCCGCCAGCTGTCCCGACTGTCTCGGTCGGTGACGGTGGGACATTTTAAAATCCTCAATCCTGACGAGAACCTAACGCAGCGACACCCCAATTTATAGTGGGTGACGCTAGGCAACCCACAACTAATAGTGGTAGGAGCTTTGACAATTCTGAGGATTGACTGCAGTCTGAGTTTAACCAGGATGGAATTCGGTTTGAATCCCTCCTGCTTTTTAGGACGAAAAGCAACGGAGAACCGGTCGATGATGGCCGTCAAATACAGGGTGAATAGCCCAAAAGTCATTTTCATAAGTTTGTTTTAGGAGAGCTTCGCCAATGGATAGGACGACGGATACTGTATTCTCAAATCAACCCCAAACCGAAGCCTCCCAGCAGGACCAGGCCACACCACAAAGCCGCCCGGTTTCTCTGAAGACCCAGCCGATCCTTGGTCTGCCCATCGACGGAGATGCCGTATTGGCTATGCGCGTCAAAAGGCGCGACGGGTCTTTCCAAGCCGTTGACCTCAATAAGATCGTCCGTCGTGTACAGTCTTGCTCGATGGGCTTGAAGCATGTGGATCCCCTTCGAGTCGCCACTAAGGCCATCAGCGGACTGTACGACGGTGCGACCACCAAAGAGTTGGACAACCTTTGCATTCGCATTGCCTCGCTTCTTATCGGAGATGAACCCGAATATTCGCGCCTCGCAGCCCGACTCTTGGGCAAGTACGTCAGCGAGGAAGTCGAGACCTTAGGCGTGCGATCGTTCTCGCAGTCGGTGCAATTTGGTTTTGAGAAGGGCCTGATTTCTGAACGCACCTTGAAGCTCGTGCAGGCTCATTCCGAAAAGCTCAATGCGGCAATCGATCCTCAACGCGGAGAGCTCTTTGAGTATTTTGGCGTGCGCACACTCTATGATCGCTATGTACTTCGAGATCCCTTATCGAGAAATGTATTCGAAACCCCGCAGTACTTCTTTATGCGAGTTGCCTGCGGTCTCAGTGAGAATGCCGATGAAGCGATTGAGTTCTACCATCTGATCTCAAAATTGGAGTACATGCCAAGCTCCCCCACACTCTTCAACTCTGCGACCATGCATTCGCAACTTTCTTCATGCTACCTCTTGGATTCTCCAGAGGACGACCTTCGTGACATCTACAAAAAATACATGGACGTTGCTCTGCTCTCCAAATTTGCGGGTGGAATTGGATTAGCGTACCACCGCGTGCGATCACGTGGCTCCTTGATTCGCGGAACCAATGGCCACTCCAACGGAATCGTGCCTTGGCTTAAGACCCTGGACTCTTCCGTTTCTGCCGTCAATCAAGGTGGAAAGCGCAAGGGCGCCGCATGCGTCTACCTCGAAACCTGGCATGCAGATATCGAAGATTTTCTACAACTTCGAGACAACACGGGCGACGAAGCTCAACGTGCGCATAATCTCAATTTAGCTAATTGGATCCCTGACCTTTTTATGAAGCGTGTGAAGCAGAATGCCCTTTGGTCACTCTTTGATCCCAAGGACGTACCGCAACTCATTGAGCTCTATGGACCCGCATTTGAACAAGCCTACTCCGAAGCCGAAAAAAAGGGCCTCGCCAAAAAACAAGTCAAAGCGCGCGATCTCTACGGTCGAATGATGAAGACGCTGGCCCAAACCGGCAATGGCTGGATGACCTTCAAAGACGCTTCCAACCTGAAGAGCAACCAAACGGGACGTCCCGAAAATGTGATTCACCTCTCGAATCTTTGTACCGAGATTCTCGAAATCACTTCCAAAGGAGAGACTGCTGTTTGCAACCTTGGTTCGATCAATCTAGCTAAGTACGTCGCCAATGGAGCATTCGATTTTCAAAAGCTTCGCACCAATGTTTCTATCGCAGTCACCTTCTTGGACCGCGTAATCGGCATCAATTACTATCCGATCTCAGAAGCCTCTACCTCCAATTTTCGATGGCGGCCCGTGGGCTTGGGGATCATGGGGCTTCAGGATGCGTTTTTTCAAATGGGCTGGGCCTTTGATGACCCACGAGCACTAGAGCTCTCCAAGGATATTCAAGAAGTCATTTACCTCGAAGCGATGAGAACCTCATGCAATTTGGCTAAGGAATTTGGCGCTCACGAGGCGTTTTCAGAAACCCGCGCTGCCAAGGGTCAGCTGCAGTTTGACCTCTGGGGTGTGCAACCTAAGTTATTGGACGAGTGGAATACGCTCAAGACGGAGATCACCCAGCACGGATTGCGCAATTCGTTGATCATTGCAATCGCTCCAACAGCTACGATCGCTTCGATTGTAGGATCCTTCGAAAGCATTGAACCGCAGGTTTCGAATCTCTTTAAGCGAGAAACGCTTTCGGGAGAGTTTGTGCAAATCAATCGCTACCTCGTTGAAGACTTACGCAAGCGAGGATTGTGGCGCGAAGACATTCGAGCGCAGATCAAGATGAATGAGGGATCGATTCAGGCCATTCCAGAAATTCAAGACGATCTCAAGGCCATCTACCGTACCGCATGGGAAGTGCCCATGCGCGCATTGATCGACATGGCGGCCGAACGTGGACCTTATATTGACCAGAGCCAGTCCTTGAATCTGTTTATGGAAAGCCCATCCATCGGCAAACTTTCGTCGATGTATATGTACGCGTGGGAAAAGGGCGTAAAGACGACCTATTACCTCCGCTCGCGTCCCGCGACTCGCATCAATCAAGTTACCTCGACCGAAGCCCCCACGAAGACCACCACCACCGTGGAAGCTGTTAGTTGCTCTCTGGAAAATCCTGAGAGCTGCGAGGCTTGTCAGTAATGAAGCAATCGACAAGGAGCCCTAAGCAATGATTCTCAATCCCGGATTCAACCTCACGCTTCGACCGATGAAGTATCCTCAGCTTTTCGAAATGTATAAGGATGCTATCAAGAACACGTGGACAGTGGACGAAGTGGATTTCACTTCCGATGTGGCCGACCTGCATATGAAGCTCCCGGACTCTGAGAAGCACCTGATCAAGAGGCTCGTAGCTTTTTTTGCTACGGGAGATTCTATCGTAGCCAATAACCTCGTGCTGAACCTCTATAAGCACATCAATTCACCCGAGGCGCGGCTTTATCTATCACGGCAGCTTTACGAAGAAGCCCTGCACGTCCAATTTTATCTCACACTGCTGGATACCTATATTCCAGACATCAAAGAGCGAGAGCAGGCATTTTCAGCCATCGACAATATTCCTTCGATCAAAAAGAAAGCAGACTTCTGCTTCAAGTGGATGGACTCTATTCAAAAGGTCGATCACCTCGATAGCCTCGCAAGTCGCAGGCAGTTCTTACTGAACCTTATTTGTTTTGCGACGTGCATTGAAGGATTGTTTTTCTTTGCGGCCTTTGCTTATGTCTACTTCCTTCGATCGAAAGGACTTCTTAATGGCCTTGCTTCCGGAACCAATTGGGTTTTTCGGGACGAGAGCTGCCATATGAATTTTGCTTTCGAGATCATCAATATTGCTCGCGAAGAACAGCCCGAATTGATGGACGAGCGCATGCACCAACAAATCAAAGAGATGCTGGCCGAAGCCATCGAATGCGAAATGGCTTTTGCAGAAGACATTCTCGGGAAAGGAATTGCCGGCTTATCCCCGAGCGATATGCGAGAATACCTGCAATTTATTGCGGATCAACGACTTGTGGCCCTTGGATTTCCTAAGAAGTACCGAAGCAAGAATCCCTTTCCTTTTATGGAACTTCAAGACATGCAGGAATTGGCTAATTTCTTTGAACGGCGGGTTTCGGCCTACCAAATGGGCGTCGAAGGCGAAGTCGAGTTCAACGAGGTATTCTGAAGCGCGCTCGATCCATGAAGCATCTTTGCGTCTCTTGTGGTCTTGAAGCAAACGCTTTTCGATTGAACTCCTTCACCCGAGCTTCAGAAGATCCTTGCGCTTAAAGCGATAGTCCTTATTTCCCTTCTTACGATAAGGAATCAGACCTTGTTTGATACGCCGACGGAGGGTCGACTCGGACACTTTAAGAAGGACACACGCCTGCTTCAAGTCGATCTCTTCTTCTCCAGAAAAAAATTCCGAAGAGTCCGTGATATCCAGGCCCAAGACATTCCCTCGCCGATCAAGACGGACAACAATGCCATTCTCAAAGTAAGACTTGGCCTCAATTCCATCCTTAAAATCGATGGAAATAAAATCCACATCCGGTCTATGAACGATTTTCATTTTCGCACCTCAAAATTCACGAGCACTGTCAATACTTCAATCCAATCATCTGGGAGCTTTTCAATCACCACTGCAGCAATCAGGTTGTCCTTTCGACGACTCAAGTGCCTATAAAAAATAGCCTTATCCCTCGATTGCCTGATCTTCCCATCGGGGCTTGTCAGAATTTGCTCAACCTCAGCGACACTGATTTTGCGGTCCTGCATTCGAATGACGGCGTGCGGAAGAAATCTGACTTTCACTCTTCTAAGCATAGGCTGACATTCACACATAGTCAACACATAGTCACAAATAGTCAGCCCAAAGCGGCTGATTTTGGCGAGATTAGACAATGGCCTTTATTTTGGCTATAGTGCCCCGCATGCTTTCGGAACCGTCGATACTCAACTTTGCCTGCTATCGGTTTTTTGATCTCCATCGGGACCTCCCCGCTATGAAGGTCATCTACCTGGCCAAAGCCAAAGAATTAGACCTGATGGGGACCATTGTCCTCTGCCCTGAAGGGATCAATGCCTTTATCTCTGGCGAACCCGAGAATGTTCGGCAGCTTCAGGCCTTCCTGCGCGAAGACCTTGGGATAGCGGACCTTATCTTTAAAGAAAGCTGGTCCAAGGATCGCATTTATCATCGCATGCTTGTACGAGTTAAAAAGCAACTGGTCCCCACCGAGGACACCTCCATTCGGCCTCACGACTATACGGGGCCCACGATTGCGCCTGTGGACTTCAAACGTTGGTACGAAGCAGGTCAAGAGATGTTGATATTAGATACACGCAACGACTATGAATTTACGATTGGCACTTTCGAAAAGGCCGAACATTTGGACCTTTCGACTTTTAGAGGGTTTGACACAAAGGTAGCTGCCATTGATTCAAGCTGGAAGGACAAGCCCGTCGTGATGTTTTGCACCGGCGGCATTCGATGCGAAAAAGCCTCACCTATGCTGATAAAGAAAGGCTTCAATCAAGTCTATCAACTCGACGGTGGAATCCTCAACTACTTCGAAAAAGTCGGAGGCGATCATTGGCGAGGAGATTGCTTTGTATTCGATCGACGGGTTGCAGTTACCCCAAACCTGGCTCCGGCAGAAAAAGTGCATTGCCTTCACTGCGGAAATCCAACCATTATCGAGGATCAGAAGAAGTCAGGATACGACACCAAGCACCCATGCCCGCATTGCTGTAGGCGACAAGTTTCTTAGGTCCAATCACCCGGAGCTCTTCACCTTACAGTATAGAGCTCCGACAGACCGCGTTTATCGAGCTCTTGATTCATCCATTTCCGAAAGCCATGTGCATCCATGCCATCCGCAGTCTTGCCAAAATCAAAGCGAATCACAGAGTAATGCTCCACTCCCAACTGTTCATCTCGCAAAACGTCCTTGCCTCTTAACTGCCTACCACTGGGGCCATCCATATAGTGCTGGTCACCATCGACCTCCAGGTCAATCAGTCTACCACCCGCATTCAAGACAAAATCCATTTGATAGCCCATCACATTTCTCTTGGGTGCGACTTCTACTTGCCAACCATTTGCACGAATCCAAGACTCGACCGTTGTCTCGAAGGGAGAATGACTAACCGGATCGTTTCTACCAACCACTTCCCTCTTTAACTCAATGGAAGGGCCGTATTGCTCTCCCAGCGTCGCACCTAACCTCAACTGAACATGAAATCGAAGGTTGTCGAACGCAGGATTTGGTGCACTCCCTTCCACCATTCTCAGAAGTCCGGACCAAGTCTCAAAGAATGCTGGATGCGTCTTATCAAAACCTAAAACAACGGCTGATTGCCCGAGTCCCAAAAACACTTTGGAATTAATTAGGCTCATTTTTTCTGAATCACTCAGAACCTGAAGCTCTCTCATTTTAAGATTGAAGCTCTTCATCAATGCTTCAAAATACAAATCATCTCGAAACTGAAACGCTGAAAAAACATTAAGAAGGAAGGAAGCATTGGAATGCACCATTGAGCTACCGCCCAAAAGATGGGTCGCCTGATCGGCAAGCTTTTGTAGGAATGGTCGATCATGGTACCTCAAATAAAGTGCAACTTGACCAAGAGTGACAACCTGATCTCCCGTAAGAAAAGGCATTTGGCTTTCGATACGTTCTAAGACCTTCTTAAAAAATGCCCGATGCCCCAGCAATTCCTGCGAGGGCTTATCTCGCGCCTCTTCTAAGTAAAGACGACGTAGTATTTCCATGTAGTAATAAGGATGATCGTGATCCGTTCCACGAGCGGCATCAAGAAGTGAATCCCAAATGGAAAGGTTCGAACGCCTTGGTAGCTCCCCAATGGCTCGAAACACAGCTGATGGAACTTTACTTCCATTGGCTTGTTTCACATTTCCTGCTAGTCCAGCCAATTTGCTTTCAATTGCTCCCTTCGCCTCGGCAAAAAAACCCCGCTTGTCGAAGTCCTGCAAGTCCGCTGGAATGGCGAGCAATTCACCGCCCAAGTACGCGACAATACGCATCTTGAAAAGGTCAGCACCTTTCCTCCCAGGATCCACAAAAAGACTAGGTTGGCCATCCAGCTCTATCTGCCATATGGGAAAATCCATTCCAGAAAATTCTCGAGTGACTAACTTCACTCCTAAGTACCGAGTCAAAGAATCCATTGTTTTTTTGATTGGATTATGAGGACTAAGGCGTCCGTACTGATTAGCGCGCCTTCCTCCGAGAAAATCGGTAGCGCCACTTGCAGCAATCATTCCCCTCATTTCGGCAAGTTGACGAATGGATTCCGGACTAAGTGCTCTATAAGGGATATTGGAACTCCTCCACCACTTCGCAATCGCATCTGGCTCCACCAGATGTGCCCCTTGATAGACCAAGCTCCATCCCAATCGAATGCGCTGCTCGGGATTTAAATCCTTCACGCTGAGCCTAGCTGCCAACGCAGATAGCAAACTCGCAGGCGCAACATAGGCCAATCGAGAAAATCCCCAAAGCACATCCACGATATGATGTCCCTTGGATGCTTCGCCCGCGCGAAGACGATGTTCGAGTTGCTCACCTACCTTTTGGAGTAAGGATTCCACCCGAAGGTCTGTCCCACCAATACTCAAAACAAAGGCGGCTAGGCCCGATACATCCAATTCTGACAAATGACCTTCGATAGCAGAAAGGAGTGCCGGAAGTACGGGCCGAAGTTCTTCTCGAATCAGGTCCGGTTTTTCTGTTCTCAATTTTACTGCATAAGCTCTCAGAAAAGAAATGCGATCTCTAACAGTAAGTTCGGGGTCTGATTCAGCTTGGAGATAAAGTCGTAAGACCTCTTGCGGGTAACGTAGGGATGCTAGCCGCTGGGACCAAGGGCTCTTTTGAGCATTCCAGATAGGACGGCAAATATCTCCGTCCTGACAGTACGCTGCATTTGCCTGCACCAACAGAATCAGCGCCCAAAACCCCACAGAAAACCGCGACTTTTCAATATCCATCCGAGAATCTTGATACAGAATATCTGCGGGACATGCAACTCCGCAGAACTAATTGGCGCTTTCAGCTCCACCGGCAAGACGTTGCATTCCGTTTCGGCTTCTGACACGGACCACTCCTTTGCCGTACCAGGATTCCCAAAGGCCCTTAGCAAATGATCGAGAAGGCTCTGGCGCCTCATCCAATTCTGTTGCACCGAGTTCACTCATTAGCTGGAATATCAAGGAATGTGAGGCTCGGCCCTTTATCAAAAGAGCCTGCACTAGCGACGAACGATTCTTCAAATCCGGAAAATTCGCAATATTCCCCACTGCCTGGTTCCACAAAGACCAGAAATTCTCAAAATCTGTCTCATAAAGAGCCGCCGTCAGAGAAACCAAATCCTTCCTCCATGCCTCGTACAATTGGCGATTCCACTGAACTAGAAGGAGGCTCAACTTCCTTGGCAATTTGCCGCTATCGCTGACTTTATGGAGTCGTTGAAGCAACTCTCCTCTTTGCCTCATCCAGCTCAATGCCTCCGGAGGTAGAAGAAACCAAGCAGGATAGACCCACATAAAGTAGTCCCATAGCGAATATCCCATCACTCCTAAATCGGGATTACGTGTGGTCGGAAAAGGAATCTCGCCCCGCTGCAAAATTTCCATTAGCATCTTCGGTGAAAGGTGATTCTCGTAGCTGTCCCAATTTCCCCGCAGAGGGACTTTCAGGCCATAAACGACGGGTGCAGCCCGGGCCAGGTCCATCACCATTCTGCGCTGATGCTTACGCTCCCAACCCAATTGCTTGAAAAATGAATCCGGCGCACTGGGAAACAGCGGGTTACTTTGCGAAATTTCCCAGCGGTAGCGCCACCCAAGCCAACCGAGCCTTCCATAGAGCCCTACGGTGTGGGAGCCGTCACCGATTGCTTCCTGATACATGGCTACATCCTTCGGCACAATGAGCCCTTTGACGTCCGATAGGAATGCACGAAAGCAATAGCCAAGGATCGACTGCTCGGATGCTCCAGCCAATGGACAGAACCCCAACCAAGCCATGTGTAAAAATAAAATCCAGCGATTCAAACGTCTTACCCTTATTTTTTGAACAATCACAGATATGCGATTGCCCGCCTTCTTTCCAGAGCTTTTTTTGAAAAATGAAAAAAGTGTCTGGGGACTCCGCAGTAATGACACTAGTGCAACCCCAGCAAGGCGGGTTTGAAGCTAGGAAGCCCTTACGGGATGACAGGAAGAAGACTCAGCGAGGGGGCGCCTAAGAAAGGCTCCTACGAGTACAAGTGCGCAGCGATCACGAAAATCCTACCCGCTACTTCGATAATGTTCCAGACGATGATGGGAGCTGCAAAGCAAGGTGAGATTCTCTAGAGCATTGGTTCCACCCATTGCTACTGGAAGCTTGTGATGGATGTGCAAGAACCTTTCTTTGTCACATCGAAGCTGGGTCCTAGGGTCTTGATAGGTGCACTGATGTGCCTGGGCAGTGACTACTTTGGCGAGCGCCTCTTGGAGCTTCTCTCTTGGCATGGCCTGAGCAAGTGCGATAAACTTCTGAGAATTCTCTTTCGTCAAATGGGGAGCGATCTGCCTGGCTTTACTCAGAGGAAGCACTCCCATTTGTACCGCGTGCTTTAGCTCTGGTACGGCTTTGGATTTATGAACAATGGTGACGAGGTTCCAGCTGACATCTCGAGAGAGCCCAAGTGCCTTTTGCGAATACTCCGTTAGGCTTGAATAGCCCTGCTGAAGATAGACTTTCTTGGATTCAATCTTTACAAGGATTTCTAAGAGTTCTTTCTCACAAGCAAGGTACCGTCTTGAAAGTTTCAAGGCTTGATCGTGGAGAGAATAAAATACGTGTGACATTGGAGCGTTCCTTTCAACGAGATGGAACTTACCACGGGTTTTTCGGTGCGATTTTCATCGCTATTTTGGCTTCTATTGCGTTTCATTCTTAAGAGCAGAATCCTTCCCGTAAATTGAACATGCGCCGCTCTGAATGAAAGCGGGAAGCCTTAGCATTGTGATAGAAGAGGTCGAGCAATTTTCGAAGAGAAACAAATGAAACTAATTTTCAAGGCACCAAGAGAAAAATCATCTGCATTTTATTTTGCACTCACAACTAAGTCACAATCGGAAAAGCTAGCTTTGCTGCATGCTTCTCGGGTATCAAGCTCTCGTCGTACAGTACGACGAAAGGCTGCCTTTCAAATCCTAGTACAGATCCATTGTTGTACATAAATTCAATGTATTTAATCGAAACCGCTGCCAACCCCCCTCGCTGAGTCCCCTTCCTGTCATCCGTTGCCAACTTCCCAGATTCAATCCCGCCTTGCTGGGGCTGGGTTGTTTCAGGTGATACCCAAGGTGCCTGGCACCTTTTGAACGGGTGAACAATCTTTCGACACCTAGAAGTCCCCATAGCGATCCTATCGCTACTGGCATGCGTCTCGACAGGCATGGGTCTTGCTCTACCTAGGGGAAGAGCAGAGTTGTCCTTTGAGGAGTAGCGTGATGAGTAGTCGATCGTGGATTTTAGCAATTGGATTTTTGATTATGGCCGGAGTGTCCGCCATCCCTGAAGCGAGTGCTCAGTGGAATATGGGCGGAATGTACCCAGGATTTTCTCAATCTTTGTACCAACCCCAGGTGATGAATCAAATGGGATGGATGGACCCTATGATGGGCGGAAATTCCTATTATTCAATGGGTACAGGTCAGTGGCCACAAGCAAGTTACTCTTCCAGAAATCAAGGGTACGACCCTTTTCAAGACCCCATGTGGGTGGCTTCCGTTCAATCTCAGTGGAATAATACTGTTCCAATGGGCTCAACTTATCGGCCGATAGTAGGGATGCGCGCCATTCAGGATCGCCAAGCATGGGACCAGTCCGCACGACAGAGCTTATTCAACCAGCCCACGTATGGCGGGTATGGCGGCTATTCGCCACCTCCATTCGGTACGCCTGGTTACTTTCCAGCTTGGTAATGCCATAAGTCATTTCTTTAAACGTCCCCTCTTCGTTTACAGAAGCGGAGAACTGCGATTAAATGCTGGGTATGATGATCTCCAGCTATGTCGCGCTCTTACGTGAATGCTTTAATCTCTTTCCTGTCTCGATCGCTCGGACCGAGGCCCACCAAATCCACCTCGACCTGCAGGGACTCAGAAGCCTGCAGTGGAAAAGACAGACCTTTGACCCCGCAGCACTTCCGAGTTTTTTTCAGTCACGCCTCAAAGGACTAGAAGGCCTGGACTTCCACGGCACCACTTGGAAAATCGACGGAACCCTCACTCTCAAAAAATTCACCGCCATACTGAACGAACTCGATCGCCTCACGACCCAACTCGCAGAAGAGAATCTCGAAAACGCCGAGCTCTGGGGCATGCCCACAGGTATCGTGCCCACCGGATTTGACGAAAAAGAAACAAAGACTCCCAGCACGGATCTCTTGGCAGAACTCTATGCAGATCAGTACTTGGTTGCAGAGAAGAAACCTTTCGTTCTCGATTTGCTGAAGTCGACTGGCAATTACCTCGTCTCTATTCCGCCAGATCGAAAATCCATCATCGACGGTGCCTCACAGATTGCTTCACTGGCCACTGGGATCAACGACGCCGCTACTTCTCCTATGCCGCTTCGACCTGAGCTTTGGCAAAATGGATGGGATACACGCCAATGGGATGTGCAAAAAGCCATGGAGTCCATGATCCAACGAGCAACACGTTTGCCATATGTTTATTGGCTGAATTCTGGCGCTGAAGCGCTCGAATCCGCTTATCGCGCTTGCCAAGCTCAGTATCCCGATCGACGAAAAATCGTAGCCTTTGAAGGATCTTTTCATGGTCGCTCGTTGCTATCGTTGCATACAACTCATTCTCCCGACAAGCGCCTACCGTATGAGATATTTCCGGGATTGGTTGAATTCAATCCCTTTCCAGAAACCAAAAACCCGAAGGCTCCCTGTCCTGAGCCCGAAGGTTGGCTTCAAACGTGGAGTCAAACAGAGGACTCTGCCTTTCACACTCTGCTCGCAGTTTGCCAAAAATCAAAAGAAACACTCCTCGATCGCGAAATTCACTGCCTCTTGCACCTGCGATCGTTGCTGAAAAAAGAAAAGCGTCTCTGCGTCGCTATCGAACCCTTGCAGTGCGAGGGCGGTGACCGATACGGAACCAAACGTTTCTATCGAGCATTGCGCGTCCTTACCCGCGCATTCGAAACACCTCTGATCATGGACGAAGTCCAGACGGGATTTGGCCTCGGAGGCCCGCTTTTCTGGCACGAACTCTTTGACCTTCAAACCGTCGACGGAAAACCCGATACCCCAGACGTCGTTTGCGTAGCCAAGAAGGCCCAGGTTGCCGCGCTCGCAACCCACTGGCCACAAGACCTTCCCAATGAGACTTCGCCAGCGTCCTTCTATCGTGGATACCTTTTTGCAAGGCGAGTTCAGCAATTTCGAGCCGAAGAACTCGAAACCAAACTCTACACGTTGATGAGTTCTCTCCAAAAAGTTCTGGACCCCGAGCTTGTCCAGAATCCACGCGGAAAAGGAATGGCATTTGCCTTTGATCTACCCAGCAAAGAAATCCTCAACGAATTGATCGCTGCGCGGTTTAAGTGTGGGTTATTATTTTACCCCGCTGGCGAAAAAACCGCGCGATTTCGAGTCACGGCGACGACAAGCGATCGTGAGTTGATTCATATTTTTCGTTCGATCTACCTTTCTTTTCAAGCGGTCTCCGATCTCAAGAAAATATGGAAGATCCCACCCATCCAGGACTGGGCGCGATCATTACCCGCCGAATGGCAAAACTTCGCACTCGAACAACCCAAAACTTCTTTGAGCACGACATGGAAGGATTTCTCTATTCCGGCTAATCGAGAAGCCTACGAAAAATTCACCTCCAATGACTGGCAGAAAATTTTTGCTTCGTTGGTAAGTGCCTATCCACAGCTCATGCGGTCCAAGGCATCCCTCGAATGGAACCTCGACCGACTTGCCAAGACCAGTAAATCCGAATTCTGGAAGCTCTACGAATCCGACCCTGAGATGAGCCTTTTGGACCTGCTTTTTCAATCGGCGCGCGCATTTGGTTTTCGGATCCAGCGGCTCAAACCCAGTGAAGTCGAAGGTCGAATTGCAGAGATCATGCGCCTTCAAGGATTGGCCTATGATCAAGACCGCATCGATCCTGCTGATCGCGTCCTTGCTGCTACGAAGGACCCCCAATCTTTTATGCTAGCGGCACTTGATCCAGATACTGGTTCAATGGTGGGATTCAACACAGCAGCTCCTCTCAAACTCTTTACGCAAGTCACTTTTGTAGAAGCCGATCCTGCTATTAAAGATCCGCATGCATTGTATTCTATGGATCAGAATGTCCATCCAAGATGGCATGGCAAGGGACTCGGTCTTCGACTCAAAGCAGAGCAATATATGGAATGCTTGCGCCAGGGTGCTAGTGTCTTGCGCAGTCGTAACAAAATTCCAGACAGCGACGCCATGGCTCACATCAATCAGAAGCTCTCGGCTGTAGAGTTGGATCGACGCGACCATCAATACAGTGGCAAAGGATGGGCCGCTTATCAAAGCCTTACTTTCAACGCCAATAACGTACCGAAAGAACACCATCCCCCATACCACTCTCCACACTTGGGCTCTCTCAGAAATAAAATGACCTTATCCAACTTCGTCGGGCAGTCCTTTGTCTCGAACATGACCATCTTCAAGGACTTACTTCCCAAAGATCTGCGCCACGCCTACGTCGCATCGGGTAGGGCTGAATCGGTAGACAAATTGGTGAAGCTCCTACGTGCCAAGCGCCCCAAAGCTCACCGTGCGATCAGCATCCGAGGCGATTTTTTTGGAGATACCACGGCTTGTGCACGAAGCCTGGGCGTAACCTCTTCCAAATTGAAGTACTTTGATTGGCCGGCTGTTGCGTTGGAAGAAGTCGAAGCCACACTTGCTCAAAGTAATCTCGAAGAAATTTTGGGAGTATTTGTAGAACCAAAGAGCGAAAAAACGGGACTCTCCAAATCACCAGACGTTCTCCAGCACTTGATCGAGACGTGCAGAAAACACGGAGTGCCTGTGATTTTTCACGAAACGGCCTGCCTCTTTCATCAATACTCGCCTGAGCGATTTTTTTGCGCGGGAGATGCCTTGAAGCCGGATGGAATCTACTTTCATGGAGGCGGACAATTTGGACTGCTTGCCGTGAATAAAGATTTGTATCTAGAAAAGCCGTTGCAAATGATCTCGACTTGGGACGGCGATGAACATAGTATGACCCTCTTTAGAAGGAAGGCACTCGCGAGTTTATGCTCCAAGTCAAGCTAAAAGGCTCCTTTCATGATCAGGGCATCCAACATGGGGAGACATTTCGAAAAGAGATTCAAGCATTCTACGCCCTTCGGAAAGAACTGATCGACCACTACTTTCAAGGAATTCCTGAAGAGAAGATTCAAAACTTACTTTCTGAACATGTCGCAATTCTCAAGAATTATCCTGACTGCTGGAGTGAATTTGACGGAATCGCAAAAGCGAGCGGACTCACTCACAATGCCTTGATGCTTCTCAATAATTATTCTGACTTCAAAGACTTTTCGCGAAGCCAACCTCAAGACGAAGATGGTTGCAGCCTCATTGCAGTCCGCAACGCCAAAGCCAAAGTCGCAGGCCAAACATGGGACATGCACGCGAGCGCGGCTCCATATGTGGTGCACTTGGATATTCAAGAACCGATTAGAATGCATATTTTGACCATCACAGGCGGAATTGCATTGGCGGGTGTCAATGAGTTTGGCCTCAGTGTTTGCATCAATAACCTTGTGAGTTTTGAAACAAAAAATGGATTGATGTGGGGCGCACTCGTGAAGACGATGCTGGCCAAAAAAACCGCGCGTGAGGCGTTGAACTTTCTTCAAGCCCACTTGCCTTGCTCGGGACATAATTACCAACTCATGGATTCGACCGACACTTTCAATGTCGAAACAACGGGCAAACGATTCTTGCTCACCTATGATTCCAACAAGACCGGCGCAAGCTTTCATACCAATCACTTTGTGAGCGCGCTGCGCGAAACTGAAGATTCCGTCCGACGGAGCAAAACAACGGATAGTCGCTATCGGGCTCTTACGGAGTATTTTCAGGCTGCCAATCCTGACTCTCATAGCTATCAAAGTCTGAGAGACGATGTCATTGCTGGCAATAAGACTCCGTCCGTATGCATACGTCCTACTTCAGATCCCTTGGATACGATGACCTGCGGCGGAATCGTCATGAATTTAAAGGACAAACGCGGCGAGATTTTTGCCGGACTATATACAGATGGCGACGTTCACTCCATTCAGTGGTAACCCTCCTAGGATATGAACGCTCCTCTCATCCAAGTCCTCCCCAATGATGTTGCCGAAAAAATTGCTGCTGGTGAGGTGATTGAACGGCCTTCAAGCGCCATTAAAGAACTGATAGAAAATTCACTCGATGCTGGTGCAACTCGGATTGCCGTAATCCTTGAAGAGGGTGGAAAGACCCTTATAGAGGTGATCGATAATGGGGCCGGGATGGGTCCAATGGATCTAACCAAATGTCTACTTCGCCATGCCACTAGCAAACTCCGAGAAATGGAAGACCTCGAGCGACTCCACACACTTGGGTTTCGAGGCGAGGCCCTGGCATCCATTGCAGCAAGTGCGGATGTGTCCATCCTTTCTCGTCTTCAAGGAGCGACAGACGCGTATGAGCTCAATGGAACTTCGGGTGAGACACGAAAAATTACCTTTGGCTATTTTCTGGATAAAGAAAGTGGCACCCGAATTCAGGCGCGCGATCTTTTTTCTAAAATCCCTGCGCGACGCAAGTTTCTCAAATCCAATCGCTCCGAACTCATGGCTGTACAGGAATGGATGGAACGCTTTGCACTTTCTCACCCAAATGTCAGCTTTCAACTTACCCATCAGGACAAACTTATATTCGACGCACCCGCTGAGCCTTTAGAGAAAAGAATCCAACGCATCCTTGCTGATGGCCAATCGTTTCCACTCCAATCCCATACACAGAACGAACCAGGAATGACGCTTTATTGGCTTCAGGGATTGAGCCTACCTTCTACGCGCAAGCTGGTTCAGATTGTGAATGGCCGTATTCTCAAAGATCGCCTGCTTCAGCAAGCGATGCTTTCGGCATTTCGCCAGGCGCTTTTGCCGGGACAGTTTCCGGCACTCTTGTTGAAAATGGAGGTTCCGCCGAACGAAATCGACGTCAATATCCATCCGACAAAAACCGAAGTACGGTTTCTGCGATCGCAGGATGTTTTTCGAAGTGTTCAGTCCTTAGCAGAGCAATTAATCGCGCATCACGGTAGTACCGGCTATGTTCCTTCGGCATCGCAAGAGTGGACCGCTTCGGAACCGCGACTATTCTTCCCAACCAGCGCGCCTTCCTCCTTTACTCCAAGTCCAGGAGCTTCCTCCATTCCTGCCTTTCAATCCGAACTTCCACTTGCAACTTTCTCTTCACCCACGGACGGAACGACGGTCGTATTGACGGAAAGTCATCCACTTCCACAACTGGTTTTTCGAGGATCGGTTTTTCAGACTTACCTCTTGTTTGAGGAAAGCGAAAAAATTTGGATGGTTGACCAGCATGCCGCGCACGAACGCATCCGCTATGAAGAGCTACAGAAAGCGGTTTTTCAAACAGACACACCGCCACCATCACAAGAGCTCCTCTTACCCGAGGCGATTCGAGTAGATGCGCTTATGATGAAACGAATAACCGAGAGACTTCCGCTTCTGGAGAGGATGGGTTTTGTCGCGGACCCATTTGGCGAAAACGCTCTCGTTTTTCGATCCATACCTGCGTACTGGGGCGACCAGAACCTAACTGCTCGCCTCACGGGACTTGTGTCACGACTCACGGAGGCAGACGTCGTTCGCTCCAAACTCGAGCTGGACGAAGCACTTTTTGAGAAGCTAGCCTCCGAAGCGTGCCATTCAGCCATACGCGCAGGCGACGTCTTAGAACCTGAAGAAGCAAAGGCCGTCTTCTATCGGCTTTTTCGATGCCAACACCCTTGGAATTGTCCCCATGGACGACCCACGCTTGTGCAAGTCCCTCGATCTCGCTTTGAAGAATGGTTTCAGAGGTGATAGCCAAAGCCGTTCCTATTCTTACCGGGACCACAGCTAGTGGAAAGTCAGAATTTGCCCTCAGCTTTTGCCGCAAACACCCGACGATCGAGATTGTCAATGCCGACAGCATCCAGGTCTATCGTGGAATGGATCTCGGATCTGCCAAACCAACACCCCAAGAACAAAGTGAAGTGCGACATCACCTCTTGGATGTCCGAAGTCCTGATGAGCCTTACTCTGCTGGAGATTTCTACCAGGACGTATTGAAGGTTCTCGACGAAGTACATTCTCGCGGCAACCGCGCACTTATTGTTGGCGGAACAGGCTTTTACTTGAAGGCTTTGCGGTATGGTCTATGGGACGTTGCAAAACCAGATCCCGAAAAGCGCAAACAACTCGAGCTTCAATCCAATGAAGCGTTGTATCAGCAACTCCAAGCTGGGGACCCTGAGTATGCCGGTAAGGTAGAAAAGAATGACCGCTATCGTCTGATTCGTTCCTGCGAAATCTTGCTCTTTCATGGAAAAAAGCCTTCACAACTCGAAAGCGAAAGGCCCACTTCTCCCCGCATCGAATTTCCGACACTGATCCTAGACCGCGACGCCAATGAATTAAACCAACGCATCTCACTTCGGACCAAGAAGATGCTTGATAGTGGCTTCCTTGAAGAAGTGCAAAATTTGCACAAGACCTATCCCGACGCGAGATCGCTTCAAGCCGTAGGGTACCGACAATGCCTCGACTACCTCGCAGGAAAAAAGCCCGAAGGTCGAAAAGTTGCTGAAGGATTGCTTGGCCTGGAATCGGAGATTGCGCTAGCTACTCGCCAACTCGTCAAACGCCAACGCACTTGGTTTCGCGGCGAAAAGGATGCGCTGCACTTTGTGCTCGATCGAGATCGGTCTTTAGTCTCTCAATCACTGGAGAGCGTGTACCTAAACTAATATTTTTTTTAACAGAAAATAGCCATCCCCGTTCGTAAGCAAGCTGCGTCGGTAAGGAGTTGTCCATGGAACAAAATTCACCCACCATCCTAGTCGCTGGCGCAAGTGGCTATATCGGCATGGCTTTGCTTACGCGCCTCCTAGAAAAATTTCCCAATGCAAAGGTAGTAGCTCTGTCACGGAGTTTACAGAAATCGAGCGACCCTCGAATTAACTGGAAGGCATGTGATCTCTTCAGTCTCAAGTCCATTGAGGAAGCGGTACCTGCAGAAACGGACCTAGCGTTCTACCTGGTGCACTCCATGGGACCGACCGCCCACCTCGATCAGGGAAGCTTCGCGGACTATGATTTGATCCTTGCAGATAATTTTTCTAGAGCGGTTAAGAAAACCAAAATCCAACAATTGATCTATTTGGGCGGTTTGATTCCCGAAACAAAAACACTATCGCTTCATTTGCAGAGCCGTCTTGAAGTGGAGGAAGTCTTTGCACAATTTCAACTTCCTATCACTGTCCTCCGTGCAGGACTCATCCTTGGACAAGCGGGATCCTCATTCCAAATTTTATTAAAGCTCGTCAAACGCCTTCCATTCATGGTTTGCCCCAGATGGACTCAAACCCTTACCACTCCAGTAGATCTAGCAACCGTCATTCATTCGCTTTGCACCGTTGCATTTGAAGGCAAGCACCTAGGAAAGGTCTATGATCTTGCTGGCTGTAAGCCGATTACCTATCTCGAGATGATGAAAGAAACTTCCAAAATTGTCGGAAAAAAGCGATTCTTTTTCTCCGTGCCCTTTTTTACTCCGACCTTATCTCGACTCTGGGTCAGCTTAATCACCAACACATCCAAGGATTTGGTCTACCCACTGATTGAATCTCTCGAACACGCCATGTTGGCTCGGCCCCAGAATTTACTCTCCCATAACCATTTGAATACAACATATGCTGATCTTCTAAAGGTCATCCCCCTCAAAACAGTGGGCGGTGTTCGGCTTTTTCAATTTAGGGCACCACAAAAATCCGTTCGATCCGTCCAACGTTTGCCACTTCCTCACGGAAAGAACGCTGAATGGGTGATGAACCAGTACCTTGATTGGCTACCTAGATTCCTAAATCCCCTAGTAAAGGTAAGAAAAAAAGAAGCTTCTCTGGCTCTTTCAGCTTTTGCATCTCGCCCGGTCCTTCTGGAGCTCAAAACCAACTCCATACGAAGCAATCCTGACAGGCAGCTTTTAAACATCATGAATGGCATTTTGGTGGGAGAGGAAAATCACGGCAGGCTAGAATTCAGGGTGGTCCTTAATCGAAGGTATGTCCTAGCCGCCATCCATGAATTTCGGCCGGCACTACCCTGGTTTTTTTATATTTTCACCCAAGCACCACTTCATTTGCTCGTTATGAGATCCTTCGGAAAATATCTATCCAAGTTGTGACTCGACAACCTAAAGATTGATAGCAATCATAAGGCCCGCATAGATCCCACTAAGATCCAAATTGGTGGGAGATGTGACAGCCGTTTCGCCGCTTCGACCCCAAAAAGTTTACGATCGGACTCTTAAAAACTTTTGAAGATAAATTAAACCATAGACCAAGACGCGTACTCGACTATAGAACACCCTATGAAGTTGCTACAAATC
The DNA here is from genome assembly GCA_963169695.1 of Bdellovibrionota bacterium. GTDB lineage: Bacteria > Bdellovibrionota > UBA1018 > UBA1018 > CAUJDS01 > CAUJDS01. Next base: position 4,029 of record CAUJDS010000031.1, on the reverse strand, counting down.
AAAGTGTTGCACTGGCAAATTGAAATTGGCTCCGTACCTATTCAGAGCCTTTTTTTTTCTGAAGCGCCTCCATCGATGCCCCTAGTTGTCGCCTCAACTGTCTGGGAGAGAGACCTGTGACTTAATGCGCTTCGTTAAGCATGGCAGACTTCAATTGTCTCCCTATTGCCTCGCTCATACTCCGCAATACTTACCGATGGACGCTGGAGTCGGAAGTGGCTATCAGCAGATTTTTGCAGGCGAGGCATTATCCTCCGCCGCACTTCTCATTCACAGTCCATTCTTACTGGACGGCTTCCCAGCCAATCAACGCATCCTCGACTACGTCCAGCGTTACTTAATTGACGGTACTCAATCCTACAAACCCTCAGTCCTACCAAGCGTCACCCAACTCTTCGAAGCAGCCGTCGCCGAACACAATGCCGCAGCACCAGGCAACGGATGGACTCTGATCGGATCGAGCAATATCCAAAGCGCTTTGACAGCCATGCAACTGGGCCACGGCAAAAACGCCATCTCCCACCATAGCGAGCTTGCACTGCGTACGGTCAAGGCACACTTTGGTATTGCGCCGTAGCCAAGCCCCAACAACTCGGGGGCGCCCGATAGAATCTCTCCATCCGTCAGAAAAATGCGGTAGTGCTTTGATCTAGAATCAGAGAGAATCTCTAGGACGCTATGAAACTGAAGATAGGGATCTTGCTTGGAGTTTTGGCCCTGACCAATCTTGGAATTGCCAAGGAGCTTGAGTCACTTAGTCAGTTGGATCAACTCAGAGATTCCCTAGCAAGTCTTATCGCAAGCAAGACCCCAGAAGAGGCATTTGGAATAACGCCAGGTGTATCAGCGGAAGAGATTCAAAGCAAATTGAGAGCTCTCGCAAAAAACTTTGCCCCCGTAACCAGTGAGGAAATATCTCAGACAGAAACTCCAGGGACCACTGGCTATCTCAAGAATCTCATCATGAAAGAGATCAATCGAGCCAATGCCGCACTCAAAGACAAGACCCGGTATGCGGAGTGGATGGAGCTTGCGGCGGAACGACATGAAACCCTAAAAGGCAGTTCACTTGACCATGCATCCGCCCTAAAGCAAAGAAAGACCGAACTCCGAATGTATTGGGCAAATCGCATGAGCCGTGGCCAAACCTGGGATAAGGCCCTCTCGGGACTCGACACCCGCAATCCAAACGCGACAACTATTGAGAAAGCCGCTTTCCAAGAATTCAGCAAGAGTGTGAGGAGTAACTCCTTTTATACTTCGACTAACAAAGACACCGACTACCTCAGGTTCTTTGCCGATCTCACTCAAAAGAAAAGTTATACTGCAGCCGTCGAAGTCTTACTGGCGACACTCTCCGAGACTCAAAATCCCGATATTGCAATCGAAGCCTCTCACCATCTCATTATGACGACCTCTCGCGTCCTGGTCGACCAAGGTGGCTCAAGCTGGGAGAAGCTAAAATTTGACTTTGCAACCGAGAAGCTACGAGAGCGATTCTCCAAGGATCCCCGATTCGCCACAAAGTCCGCCATGATCAGAGCCATCCTTCAAAATCACGTCCACCAAAAAGAGACCCCAAGAGCCACCACGCTCAGCACCCTCTCCATGCTGGTTCAAGACTTGATCGAAAGCCCCGAACCAGAAGCAGGAGCGTCCGCAAAATGGATCCTTCAACAATTCAAATGGAAGGACGGCACCACTGCTCCGCCAGAGTGGAAGGCATTGAAGTCCAAGCTGAACGGCCACATCGACTTACTTGAGAATGCTTCCTTCGGTGTTGGGGGAACTCCAGTAACCCCAGACACCCCTCCCAAACCAAGTAGTGGATATGATGCCACCGAACAACTCTTTGGAAAAATTCACGACCGCTGGCTAAAATACCTCAAGGAAGGCATCCCTCACACTCGGGCAGTGGAAGTCGCGCTAGGTTCGGTAGAACGACAAAGAAATGTGCCTGGCCTGGTGAGTGGCTCAGACGCCGTGGGTGCTCAAAATCGATTTAAAGCCTACCTAAGAGACGACCCCTACTTTAGTGGAGAGGTATCGCTTGCTCGCCTTCAAGGCGTCTACAAGGACCTCAGAAAGAAAGTCGGAACCGACAACCTCGCTACGATTTATCCACAGCTCGAAACCTACTTTATCGCGACTTATCCTTCTATTGCCAAGGATGCCGACTTTGCTGCGCTCACTCACCTTCACCTCCGTGAAGTCGGACGGTACGAAGCAGCTTCATCAGCCAATAAAGCAGTGGACAAATTTTTAGATTACGGCGGGATGACCTATGCACGACTAAAGGGGACTCCACCGATAAAGCGCTCGGAGTTTGCAAAGGCTTTTGTCACTCAAGTCTTGCTCAAGGATGCCGACCCCTCTCCAAGCTCTGTCTTTGGATGGAAAGCTCTTATTCGATTTTTTGCTGAAAAGGCTCCCAACGACGAATCCCTTGCCTTTCTCGAATGGGCCAAATCCGTTCAACCTCCTCAAAGCAAGGATCCATTCGTCGCGACCAACTGGAAGACAGCCAATGAAATGGCCGCAAGCTCTCACCAAACCATGAGTGCGGACCTCAGCGAAAGGCGGGCCGAAAGAAAGCGACAGAATAATGCATCAGAGATCGCTAGGCTCAAAGCCTGGTTCGACCTTTCTTATCCTTCGGAAGAGGTCCTCAACACCGAGACCCAGTCACTACTCCCCGAGCTTCGTCAGTACCTTGATGGTCAGATAAGTGGAAGTCGCTTAACTCCAGAAGCAGCTATTGAAGCCTATTTAAATAAAGACATGGGTCGGCCGAAAGATGCTTTCATGCTCGACATAAGAGAAGCCATCCAACCTGAATCCAGGCGACGAGCCATCCATCAGGTCTGCCAAGAGCGCAAATGGACCGATCTTGCCAAGAAATACTCAACACCAGATAAGGAAACGGTAGAGAGATTGGCCGGTCGCCAAGCGGCTAAGCAAAAGCTCGACCAAGCCATCTACAATATTGAACACGGGATCGAAACCAAACCTCAGCCCAATCCCCAATCACCCGAGAAAAAACGCCAAGGCCTTTGGGATCGATTTCAGTGTCTGCTAGGTAAGAAAAAGGGCGCCTAGTTTGAACTGCCTTAGGGCCAAAGCTCCACCTCAAAGTCAAAATGGACTACGTCACGAGAGGCATTGGCATTGAAGGCGTGGTCTCCCATTTCAAGAACATTGAACAAGGCAGCCCCAGGGGGAGCAGCCACGCTAGGCAAGTCTCGATAGACTCCTCCACTCATCCACTCAATGGGATAGGCAGAACCAGGAGACTGATCACGATACGGAAACGGAATAGTCACCCGAACCGTCCACTCCCTAGCGTCTCGATCTCTCACCGGATAGGGCGCAGCCTCTGTTCTTCCAAATACCACATGGGCATCATGAATCTTCAGACGAGGCCAGTCCTTCTTCGTCGCGCGTCGAATTGCATCTTTCAGTGCGGCGTTGATAGGATGGTAGAAATCTTGAAGCAGCGCCGAATAGTCCATGGGTCGCCTCAATACCGCAACCAACACCTCCGGCAAAACGAGAACCGCCGCCCCTGACTGAAACAGGCGACTCAAGGGCAATGGCCCCTCATGAAAACTCCTGTCGCACGAATCAAACGCGTGAGCCGAAACCGTACCGAGTAAGCCCAAAAGCACAATCCATCGTCGCTTCATAACGACCCCCGAAGAAACCCTAACGGAGCAACTTAGGATTGTAAAGATTCTGAAGTCCGGCTTAATGAGGGATAGGGATTTTAAACACCATTTTTCCCGAAGGCGACGGGCAACAAAGAGCCCTTCAGGGCCCAAAATCGAAAATTCCCCCATCCGAGTCCTGGACCCTGAGTCCGTACTCCAGTCTTTCTGCGTCTTAGCTTTTCGATCTAAGTCGCACCGCTGGGTTACCCATGGCGATGCGGGATCTGATGGATGCAGCTTGGAAATGTCGCGCGATCTCCTGCTGCGACGGGGCGTACCCCTGCTTGTCCCGAAACCCTCGGACGTAGTCCAAAAACCG
>CAUJDS010000030.1 GCA_963169695.1 Bdellovibrionota bacterium | reverse complement strand
TATCTTCCGCGACTGGCGGATTGAAAGCCGAAATCTGGTGATTGGTTTCGGGAGATATAATGCAGCTTGCGGAGTCACAAGAAAAACTTCCGAGTCATTAGACCGTGGTTGAGCGGGTTCTTGGTTCTGTTGAAGCAAAGCCAGTAGAGCGGACGGAAGGTTGTTTGATTGCGCTGGTTCAGTCTGAGACCGGAAAGACCTTGGGCTGCCTAGCTATTTCAGGAAAAGAGACTGCAAAAGTTCCTGATACCTACCTTGAAAAAGTGGCAGGCATGTTTGCTGGACCTTTGGAGAGTGTCAGTGACGGAAGCCTTTCTGTCACCGTTCCTGAAGTGAAAGCTGCGTAACTTTGGTGAACGCTGGGGCTGGACACGCTTTGATACCAAAAGCGATCTAAGCCGCGTCGTCTTCGACCACGTTTTTGAGTTGGGTCTGAACCACTTGTGAAGCGGTCTTGAAACTCTCAGCGCCTTCGCTGGAGCGAAACCACTTGATGACTCGTCCAAAAATATCGGGATTGAAAAATTCTGGAAAACTGCGCTTTTGATCCATGGAGTCCAAAAGATCAAAGGATTCGGACAGTGTTCTGGTCTGGTCGTCCCATTGTGCGGATCCTATGGAGTCCGTGAGTTCTGCCATGGCGACGAGTTGTGCCACATCGTCAAATTCAAAGCCCTTGAGCTTCTTGGGAAAGCCTGAGCCATCAAATTTTTCGTGCTGTTGTTGCATAATCATCAAGGCGCGCTCGGACGCATTTGTGCCAATTCCTTGTATAAGTGCCTGACCTGCTTCCACGTGCGATTCGTAGCGCTTTTTGTCTTGGGCAGACATTTGGTTCCACGGCTTCTGAGAGATGTGCATGGGCACTTTGACCATGCCTACATCGTGCAGCAGTCCGGCAAGCGCAATATCACAAATCAAGTCGTCGCTGATTTTTCCAAAGGCCATAGCAAAAATCACCGAGTAAGTTGAGACATTTATTGCGTGAGTGATGTCTGGGTCGACATCAGCAAGTTGAAGAATTTCGTCGAGAAGGTTTTTGGCTTCGCTATTTGCCGATTGCAAAATATCACGGACAATGTCGCGAGCCTTTTCATTGATGGATTGCTTCTGATCTTCAGATTTGGCTTGAGCAACTTCTTGGAGAATTTGTTGTGCCTTTGCCGCTACAATGGCTTGCTTCTGAGCATCGGTAAGCTCGGGTTCTTTGAGCACTTCAGCGATCAACGCACCTTCGGGAGTTTTGGGTTTCGGCGTTGGAGCAATGGCTGAATCTGGCACCGGATGACCATGCGAATGCAGGTAGGCGAGGTAAGCTTCTCGCTCGGTCTTGAGGATCCAGACTTTGTCCAAGCCCTTGGCTTTGTATTGTTCGATCAGGGCGCCGGTGATCAAGTCACCCGATGCCTTCCATAAGAGGATGTGCTGACTCTTAGAAAAAAAAAGAAAGACTTGGAACGAAATGATTTTTTCTGGCAAAAGGTCCGGCCAGTCGACAGAAAAGAAGGAGTTGATGTCGGTGTATTTTGCCATAGGGATCTCTAGTTCATCCCTTGGCTTCTCGCGCAATTTTCAAGGTTTCGGCGAGAAAGCGAATCCATTGCTTCTCGCGTTCAATCAATTGCGTCATTTGTATTCTGAGTTCCTCGATCTTATCTGGATCCTTATTTTCTGCCTGTTGAATTTTGAGTATCTGATTCTCGAATTGTCGAATCTGGAAGCGTGCTTCAAAATACTTCTCCTGAAAGGCCTCGAGAAGTCCCTCGGCATCGGGAGGTGGAAGCGCTGGGGCCGTACTAACGCCACCCATTCGTAGGTCTCGAATCAGTTCATCTTTTTCGGCAAGGAGCTTCTGAAGGTCGCGCATTTTGGAGTTGGCGTCGGAGATAAACAGGTCTTTGACTTTGGAGATTTCGTCTTTGAGAAGCTGTGGCTTGGGATCGGATTGAGACACCATCGGGAGTTGCTTGAGGTGAGGGGATTGAGGGCCAGGTGCTTCAAAAGGACGTTCGGTAATGAGGCGAGGCGATATCGGTTCAATCCAAAGGGAGTGAAGCTTAAAGGGATCCTGTTCGGCTGCGCGAGACTGAAAGAGCACTGCGAGGACTTCGATCTCGGGTGCATTGGTGACCGATTGAATGCGTAAGAGGTCCGCGTGGGTCTGAAGCAAGCCGTAGGTATGGTGAAATGGCGCCTTTCCGGGCCAAAAACTCTCCAAGAGATCGATCATCTTCCAATTGGGTTGAGGAAAGACAATACGAAAAGCAATCGCACTTCGATCCAGTCCGAATTGAAAATAAGCGCGAGGTACGCCTTTGGCGCCGGCGAGCTGAGAATCGTCGGATTTCCCTGGGCCGTATTCATAGACCATGCTCCAGAGGCAGTTCAGTAGGATTCGGATGGAGTTGAGGCGTTGTTTCCATTCACTGTCTTTGAGTTCAGGCAGCGACTCAATCACATCCGAACGCTCTCCCATGCCCTGATTGGCATACCAACTCTCGCAGTAAATAAGACTGCCAGGTTCTAAAAGCGGACGGATACCCGTTCTACGATTATCCGTGGCAAGAGCTTGGACTATTTTTCGAACTTCAAGCGGATGCAAGCGATGGATGTCGATCAAAATGGCCCGTTGCATTTGTGGAGGATGTGGCGGCAACATCGATACGTCCACGGCGTCTGCAAAGTAGCCACAAGCCGTGGGACCTGATCCACGGTTCTTTCCAAGGAGTGCGTCGAGCTTCAACCAGTCCAAATATTTATGCCATGGAAGCATAATGAGCGAATAGCGCTCGGCTTGCATCTTAGCCAAGAGATCCTCTTCGGTCGTCGCTGCACGCAGGAGTTCCATATTGGCATCGCGCCGAAGGACGTTCATCGTCTGCGTAAGGGCCTTGGCTCGATCCCATGGTAGTCGGTCATCGAGGACAAAGGCGATTTTTCCGAGCTTCTTGTCGGGTTGCACGACACCCCTCCATTGGACCGTATCGGGAAATGAGCCTTGAAATTTGACAAAAATCGGGTCGGAAGTGTGTCCTCAATGACAGGGTCCAATGGTGTGATCCGTGGAATCTCCCTCAAAAAAGTGCGGTGGTTAGTGGACAAAGTGGAGATGAGAGGTCTCAAGGAAAGGGGATCAGGCATCGGGCAGCGGCAATCAGTACCGGTTTCGGCTCCTGTTTGAGGTATCAGTGATGCGAATCCACAGAAAGCGGAGTGCCGAAGGCTTTTCACTCCTCATCCTGGACGAGTGAGCTTATACAAACACGCTCCTACATGATCCGCAAGATCATGGATGCCAGCAAGCTTGACGGGCTCCATCGCAATGATGGCTTGGACTTCACGCGTGGAACCAAATGCGATGGCATAAAACTTCATCCGGTCCTTCTGGGTCGGTTTGGCAGATCCTTCTGCTAAGTTCAACACGATGCTCGAAGACGCTCTCTGGAGTTGGTCCTTGAGGTAGTACGGGATCTTGAGATCCTTGCAGGCTTGGTAAAGGTCTAAGGCCAATTGATACGTTCTGAACTGCTTCATTGCTGATGCTCCTTTGTTTGGTTTTTTTCGGGTTCACTCGGGTGAGACCCGAAAAAAACCAAACAAAGGAGCCTTCAAATGTTGCAGAATTTTCGTGCTTACCAATTGGCCTTAGACCTTTACAAAGTCGTGCGGGCTATCCCAGCCCCGGCATACATAAGAGACCAACTCCAAAGAGCTTCACTCAGCGTTGTTCTGAATCTTGCAGAGGGATCTGCCAAGCCGACTCCCAAAGAGCGGCGGCGGTTTTACTCCATCGCCTTGGCATCCTTGCGTGAAACCCAAGCCCTTCTCCAGATCCTGGATCGGCAAGTGGCATTTCAGCTCTCGGATACCGTAGGCGCTTGCCTGTATCGACTTACGGTTCCGCGGTAAGCGGGGTGCCAGATTCAGAAACTCATGCAACTCTGCGCCTACCTCAACTCCAAATTCATTCCCCTGGATTATCCACTACATGCACAAATATGAGGGAGAGCCTGTTCCGTGAGTGCTCATTGACCATTTTTGGCCGAACAGCTAAGCTCCTGAGCTTATGCAAACCCTTACTACCGCAATCGTCTATCCCAATAATCGTGTCCATGTAGGTTGGGGGTGGGAGTGCCTCGGCGCCGATTGGATGGCTCGCACTTATCGCGCATTGGGAGAAGAGACTTTTTTCTCTACGGGGATGGATGAACATTCGCTCAAAGTGCAGCGCGCAGCCGAAGCCAAAGGACTTGAGCCCAAAGCTTATTGTGATTCGATGGCAGAAGATATTCGTCGCGTCTTGGATCAGATGGGAATGAAGTACGATCGCTTCATCCGAACCTCCGATGAAGATCATCATCGCGTGGTGACTCATCTGGTGAAGCGCTGTTACGAAAAAGGTGACATCTACCAGGCCAAGTACGAAGGCTATTATGACGATGTGACCGAGACCTTTTATTCTGAGAAGGAACTTGTCGACGGACTTTGTCCAGTGAGTAAATCCAAGCCGCGTTGGATCTCCGAGGAGAATTATTTCTTTCGACTTTCAAAATATCAAGACCAGCTCCTCAAGCTTTTTGAAGACCGCCCGGACTTCTTACGGCCTGAGAATCGTAAGAACGAAGTCTTGAATTTTATTAAGCAGGGGTTGAAGGATTTTTCTATTTCGCGGTCTAATTTTACGTGGGGTATTCCGCTGCCCTTTGAAAAAAGCCATGTGATCTATGTTTGGTTTGAT
>CAUJDS010000029.1 GCA_963169695.1 Bdellovibrionota bacterium | reverse complement strand
AAACATGATGCCGTCGTAAAATCGTGGTCCACCATGGTGAGAAGAATCCCCAACTCTGAGCAGTAGCAAAAGCCCGACAAAGGCCAAAGCAATCGAAAGGACGAGTCTCCATGACAAGCGATTGCGATAAAAGACGACTCCGAACAATGCGGAGTAGAAAACCTGCGTATTGGCTAAAATCGTCCCGATCCCTGCACCGGCATAGACAATTGCTCGGTGCCAAACCAAAAGATCAAGCGCCAGTACAAAACCTGCCATGCCCAAAAAAACTAGGAGCTTGCGATCTCGAAAAACAAAACTCGATTTGCGACGAGACTGGTAAACTCGATAGAAAGTCCATGGCAGCAATGCCACCGCTGCAAAAAAACAACGATAGAACCCAATCCACGTTGGGCTTGCATCAATCATCTTGACGCTAATCGGAGCCATCGCGAGGATGACAGCGCCAAGAAAAAGATTAAACACTCAACACGCTCACTCGTCTGATTCCTGCACTTCTCCCTTGAGGTCCAAAACCAGCACGAGGAAAATGGGCTCACCTACACGCGGACTAACCCTCAGTACCCGAAGCAGATAGCTCTTCGTCTTATTGACAATCTTATTGAAGTCATTGATCGACACAACAGGCGTACGATCAATCTCGACAATAACATCACCCGCAATCAATCCTGATGCGTCTGCTCGAGACCCTTGCTCCACGCCTTCAACAACAACTCCCTTTTGATTCTTTGGAATTCCGAGCCGTCTCGCAATTTCATCCGAAAGATTCTGCAGAATCAATCCTGTTTCTATCTGAGACTTGGCGCCCTTCTTTTTATTGGCAGGACGACCACTTGACGCCGTTCTAAAATCTGGCCGCTTAGCAACTTGAACTTGAAAAACCTTTTCCTTGCCACTTCGAAGAACCTTAATGGACGCCTTCCCTCCAACAGGTACCGCCGTCACCGCTCGGGTCAAATCAAAGGCCTGAGCAATCTTCTCGCCATTGACTTCGATAATGACATCATAAGGCTTAATTCCTGCGCGATCGGCTGGCTCACCCTCTTGAACGTTGATTACAAATGGGGCCTCCAAATCTTTAGGCGCTTTAACTTCCTTTGCAATACTCGGCGTTAGGTCACTCACATTGACGCCAATGTAACCACGCTCAACAGTGCCGTTGGCCTTGAGCTGCGGCAGCACCGACTTCGCCATATTTGACGGAATCGCAAAGCCTATGCCCTGTGCTCTAGCATCGATCGCATTATTGATCCCAATCACTTCCCCGCGAAGATTGATCAATGGCCCGCCAGAATTACCTGGATTGATGGGCGCATCTGTCTGGATGTACTTCGCAAGCAGACCGGGTGCTTCGCGACCCTTAGCAGAAATAATTCCGTGAGTAACAGAGTGCCCTTGTCCAAAGGGGTTTCCAACAGCGACGACGTATTCTCCAACCTGTGACTGATCAGAATTTCCGAGTGAAAGCGGTATAAGCTTTTTCTTCACATTGACTTTGATCAAAGCCAGATCCAACTCGGGATCGCGCCCAATGACTACGGCATCTACTTGTTTTTCTTTTGGGTCTTCGGTGAATTTGACTTTAATTTCCTCAGCGTCCCCTACGACGTGCTGATTGGTAAGGATGTGCCCTTCTTCGCTAATAATAAAACCCGAACCCAGCGCCTGTGGCCTTCGAATCTTCTGCTGAGGCTTCTGTCTTTGCGCTGGAGGCATGAAAGGTCCACCGCCTGAATCTGGGCCACCAGAATCTCCAAAAAATTCCTGAAAAAATCTCCTAAAAATTTCATCCTGTGACGCATAATTTTGAACGCCAGCAGAATAAGTGAAAGTTGAAATATTAACGACAGACGGAACAACTTTCTTAGCGAGTTCCACAAAATTGGGACCTGCATCACTCGCTTCAGCCAGTGCTATTGAGGGCAAAGGAGGTGGAGGTGGCAAAGGGCGCTGATAGCTGTGAAGTGCCACACCGGTTGCAATGACAGAAATGATCCAAGGTACGGACTTCCAATTCATTCGCATTTTATTTTCCAAAGAGTGAAGGTTTGAAGATGGTTACTTAATATCCCAGGATTTTTATTCTAGTAAAGAAAATTTAGGGTCGTCCAAATAGGACTTAGGCCAGGCGAGCAATCTATACTGCTCACCTGGCCTAAGTAGAGGTCAACTCGAGGGAATTTCCTTATTCTGTCGAATTTACTTCACTTCAATTTGTCGGGGCTTGGCGGCATCCGACTTAGGGATTTGCACAGACAGGACCCCATTGTCGAAGGTTGCCGATATTTTATCAGCAGCCACACTTACCGGTAAACGGAAGGTTCGCTGGAAATTTCCAAACCGTCTTTCGGATACGGAGTAACCACCGCGTTTTTCTTTGCGCTCTTCTTTTCGCTCACCAGAAACATAGAGATGGCTGTCATGAATTTCAATTTTGACGTCCTTCTTATCTATTCCTGGTAAATCAAAGGTGAGATGGAATTCTTGATCTGTTTCTTCCAAATCCACCGCAGGTGAAAATCCCCATCGTTCTCTCGCATCGGCGGGCAGTCCTTCACTAAAAAATCCGTCAAAAAAGCGATTGAAAAACGGATCAGTCAGTCGACGGTCAGCCCAGGTCACTAATTTATTGTTTGTCATTTGAGAGTCTCCTTCTTTTGTCCTTAAGATGGAGTCATCAAAAACATTGTCAAGTCATTGAAATCAAAAGATATTTCGGATAATCAAACCCCATCTCACTAAAATGGCACTTTGAATTCTGATGTCAAATATCTTTATGACTTTTGATGATCTTCGCAATCAAACCAAAGTCCTTGGCTTCTTCGGGAGTGAGCCAACGATCCCGATCTGTCGCCTTGGCTACTTCTTCGATGGGTCTACCCGTTTCGTCGGAGTAGATGCGATTAATTTTTTCGCGTGTACGTATAATATCTTTGGCATGAATTTCTAAATCAGAAGCGGGACCTTGAATGGTGCCGGAGATCAGGGGCTGGTGAATTAGAAATTTGCTGTTCGTAAAAGCAAAACGTCTCTCTTTTTTGGCGGCGAGTGAAATCAAAGATCCCATGCTAGCTGCCAGTCCAGAAACAATCGTCGTCACTTCGGGCTCAATAAATCGGATGGTATCAAAGATCGAGAACCCCGAACTCACTTCTCCACCCGGACTATTGACGAAAAGCGTAATGGGTTTTTTTGCGTCCATTTTTTCTAATGCCAAAAGCGCCTTAGTGACGCGATAGGCCAGTTGTGAATTCACTGGACCACTCACGTGTAGGATTCGAGAATCGAGAAGGACTTTATCTAACGGGCTAAAAATCAGATCTTCAAGCATTTCCATGGTCTCAGCATACAGCGAAATAATGCCAAAGCAAATAACTGGCAAGTATCGTTAGGCATCATCCCGATAAACCATGTCTCGCACAGACGCCTGATCCGTTGGGAAGATAACCAATTCCTGAATATTGACATGTGCAGGTCGGGTAAGTACCCATTCTATCGTTTCGGCAATATCATCGGCTTCTAGGGATCGCGTTCGCTCATAGACTTCAGCAGCTTTTTTGGCATCTCCGAGCCGTACAAGGCTGAACTCTGTCTTCACCCTCCCCGGTTCAATATTCGAAATCCGAATGCCCGACCCCTGAAGATCCATTCTCATCCCTTCGCTCAACGCCCGAACCGCAAACTTCGTGGCGCAATAGACTGCTCCTTGCGGATATACCCATCGCCCTGCCACCGACCCAAGGTTGATGATCTGAGCATCGCTCCTTTTCTTCAGGGAAGGGAGCAGGAGTCGCGTAAAATAGAGAAGTCCCTTGATATTGGTATCTATGACAACATCCCAGTCATCCAAGGATCCTTGATCCAAAGGGCCCAAGCCCTTGGCGAGTCCCGCATTATTCACCAAAATACTGACCGACTCCAGTAGCTCACGATGAGCGGCAAAGGTTTTTTCCATCGCATTTCGCTTTGATAGGTCAAAAACTAGTGGCGTAATTTGGCCAGGAAATTTTTTGGCAAACTGATCCAATCGATCACCTCGACGCCCAGTAAGCACCAAGGGGTGTCCTTTTTTTGCAAGACGCTCAGCAAGCGCCAAACCAATTCCAGAAGTCGCACCGGTAATTAAGACGCATGGTAATTTCATAGTTGAATGGTATAGCATAGCCAGAATTCATTGCCATGCGAAGCTCAACACCTCTCACGCACTTTTTGAAACGTCCCGGATTCGATTCCCTTACCCAGGGGCACCCCTGGTTGCGCGCATCACAGTTTCAGACCACAGGACTCGAACTGCTGAAAGAAGTGGGAGTGCTCGCCTTTGGAGAACATTGGTTTTGGGTTTCGCCGCAAAGTGATATTCGATTGCGCAGACTTGGACCTGCGCATCGGCTTTGGCTACGTGATCAAGCACCCGAAGGTACCTGGATCACATCCTCTGAAGCGTGGACTGCTCGATTTGGAACGTACTTTGAAAACCACTTTGCTAAAAGACTCGAGGCAAAGCTTCGCAGTCTCGCGCTTGCTCCCGACGAAAGCCGCTGCCTACGTTGGATCTTTTCTGAGAATGATGACTTTCCGGGTCTTATAGTCGACAATTTTGGAGACACGCTGGCATGTCAGATACTGACAGCTCCGGTGGAATATTTTTGGAAAGCCATTCAGCCACTTCTGGCCAATGCCTACCTAAGGGTGACAGGAAAAAAGCCTCACCTTCTCGAACTTCGCAATGCTCCGATTCGAAAAAAAGAAGGATTGGAACTGCAACCGACTAACGAAGCAACGGAGGGCCGGTGGTTTCAGTGGAATGGATTGCAATGGTGGTGGACTCCAGGAGAGGGTCAGAAAACCGGCGCTTACTTTGATCAAAGAGACAATCATCAAAAAACCGCTGAATGGGCCAAGCGATTCTCGGTAGATACGGCATGGGACCTGTGCTGCTTTGAAGGAGGGTTTGGACTCCACCTAGCCAAGAATGGAATCCATGTACTTGGTGTAGATCAGTCTCAGCGTGCACTCGATACCGCTAAGAAAAATCAGCTTCAAAATCAAATTCCTGACGATTGCTTACAGTGGGTCGCTCACGACGTGTTTGATTGGCTGCGAATCGAAGCACCCCAGGCATCCCGGCGACCTCAAATGATTGTGCTAGATCCTCCAAGCTTTATGCGTGGTGGCGGTGGAAAGCACCAACACCATAGCGCCCTCCGCGGCTATCATGAATTGAACCTTCAGTGCCTCAAGCAACTCGAGCCAGCAGGACTTCTGGTGAGTTGTGTATGCAGTCAAAGAATCAGCCTGGAGGACTACCGGCAGTGCTTGCAATCCGCAGCACACGATGCTCGAAGGCAGATCAGAATTCTCGAAACACGAGGTCCCTCTTCCGATCATGCTGCCGAATTGCAGTTTCCAGAAGGTCAGTACCTTCAATGTTGGACCCTGGCCGTTGATTGAATGTCTGTGTCTCGCAAGGCTTATTGATCCCATGCCTGCACTGGCCTGACTTTTTTTTGAGCGCACTAGCAGACTGCTGAAAAAACCGGTGAGGGGATTCTCACTAAGCGTGACGCGGTCGCGGCGAAGCCGCGATTGTGAGAAGGGCATGAGCCCGCTCCCCGACACCCGGTATTTTCAGCAGTCTGCTAGAGGTGTTTTCTGAACATTTTGTTGTAGTGATTTTGAACTCGTCTCAAATCCACTTTATTAAAAAAAGAAGAAAAGCTCATCCAAACAGCCACACCGTTGATGTCTGAAAATTGCGCTGGTAGGTATTTTGGAGGGGTTACCAATCCCTCTTTATGCAGCCGGTACAAAAGGGGAATGTCATCGACGTGAACCTTTCCTGCAAATAGAAAGGGTATTAAGAATGGCTTATTGGCTTTGATTGCCGCTCTCATGAAGTTGTAGTTTTCAACAAACCCCCGACAATAGGAGATGTCTTTTGTAAAAGCCGTTCCACCTGACATCGGGCAACCGCGAAAAACCCGAAGGGTGTTAGCCAAACACTCATCTTCTTCGTACCCTTCTGTCCGAAAATATTCAAAAATATCGACGACGTTTGCGCCCTCTTCTGCTTTTGCAATGCTGATGATTCGATCATTGATCCGCTGAGCACGCCGAACGGAGGTCCGAAAACTAAAAATCTCCATCAATACCGCAAGTCCTTCCTGCGTCGAGGTACATCGAGGCGGTCCGACAGAGAGCCACTTTGCAACGGGTTGAGCCCGGCCGTTCATCGTAGTGCCGACATGGACCCATCCTTCGTGGGCTTCTAGCATTCTGACGTCACGCTGGGAAAAACGAGCATCGGCTCTTAACTTGACACGGTCTCCACCGGCCGATGCATCCGCCACAACACCGTCAGAAATCATAACCTCCACGACTCCATCACCGAAGTAGTGATCAAATCGCTCCTTTAATGCTTCAACAGCTTCCGTGGATGATAACGACTTCACCGCATCGGGGACTTCGAGTGTGTTTTTGATGCCAGAAAGAATGGAGTAGAGCAATTTTGCCATTTCGAAGATGGTATTGTGATCCGACTTGAAGGTGTCCTTGGGAGAGCCATAGAGACGTCTCGAGATTTGACCAAAAGCCTGAGTGCCTCTCATACGAATCAACTCAAGCACATCTTGATACTGCTCAATCATTTCAATGAGGAGTAAACCTGTCTCGTCTTTTTTTCCGAGCGTTCGCGAAATGTCTTTTCGAAGTTCAGCAAATTCAGCCGCTTTGGAGTCCAGATCAAAATCCGAAAATGCCGAAAATGCATCTTTTGTAACCTCAGGAACCGCCTTATACCCACTTTTGACAAAAGCTTGAACAATTTCGGAAGGCATTTTTACGGTATTGAGAATTCTGATAGGTCTTTGGGCCGCGACGATTCGCTCGGAAAATTCCTTTACCTTCTCTTTGTAAGAGATCCACTGCATAAGACTAAGTCTGACATAGTGAGGCAATGCGCCACTAGCGTGCAAGATTTGCCGCTAGGCAAGCTCAACCGAAGAAGCGTGTAAGGATTGCGAGGGTCAAAGCAGCAATGAGGGCCGAAGCAGGTATCGTAAAAACCCAAGCCCATACAATTCGACTCGCCACGCCCCAACGCACCTTTTTGGCATCATTGACTGCGCCGACTCCTAAAATAGAACCCGTAATCGTATGGGTAGTCGAAACAGGAATACCAAGTCCAGTCGCCATAAAAAGCGTCGCTGCCCCTGCCGTTTCGGCACAGAATCCACCGATTGGTCGAAGCTTGGTAAGCTTCATCCCCATGGTTTTGACGATTCGCCAGCCGCCAAACAAAGTACCCAGTCCCATGGCTAAGTGACAAGAAAGCACTACCCATAACGGAACGTGAAAATGTCCATCCAAGTAACCAGCACTAAACAAAAGAACCGCAATGATTCCCATCGTTTTCTGAGCGTCGTTCCCACCATGTCCAAGGCTATACAGTGCAGCGGAAAGCAATTGCAGCTTTCGAAACCATTTGTCTACCGCCCGAGGAGTCCCAAACTGTACTAGTACTCGCGTCACCTTCATCAGCAAAGCGCCCAGGATCATCCCGATAAGCGGAGAGGCTAAGATTGAGACAGAAATTTTTATAAGGCCCGCGTAATTCAAAGAAGAAAGTCCAGCTTTTGCAATCCCTGCACCAGCAAGACCACCAATCAATGCATGAGAGGAACTTGAAGGTATGCCATAAAACCAAGTCACGATATTCCAAACAATAGCGCCGCTTACCGCGGAAATGACCAAGAGAACATCGACAATATGAGGATCAATGACTCCCTTCCCCACCGTTGAAGCCACCTTGAGGTCAAAGAAAAGAAATGCGATGAAATTGAAGAAGGCTGCCCAAGCAACTGCCCAATGAGGAGCCAAGACCCGAGTTGATACAATGGTAGCCACCGAATTGGCAGCATCATGAAACCCATTGATGAAGTCGAAAACCAAAGCAAGTGCGATGCCGAAAATAACAAGTGCCAATGCGCCGGTCATGCGTGATCAATAAGGATGGTTTCGACCAAATGAGCAACGTCTTCCACACGATCCGTCACCAATTCAAGAATCTCAATCAGTTCTTT
This sequence comes from Bdellovibrionota bacterium, assembly GCA_963169695.1. Classification (GTDB taxonomy): domain Bacteria; phylum Bdellovibrionota; class UBA1018; order UBA1018; family CAUJDS01; genus CAUJDS01. The sequence goes on along the minus strand of CAUJDS010000029.1, from coordinate 16,764 downwards.
TTCTTTGATGAAGCTTTTGAAATCATTTTCTTTTTCAAAAAGCTGACTCATTGCTTGATGCATGGCTCGATCTGCATCATTCTCTGTCTTATTTATGGCGACAGATATCCTTCCAATTCCTTCTACGTTTTTTAATTCATCCAAGGAATGCATAAGTTGATGACACTGCCGTACCGACTCTACCGTCAATAGTGCCAGCACCTTGGTTTCTGGTAAAATGGAACTGAGCCGAAAAAGATGGATCCGTTGTGCCGCCCCATTGAGGAGGTCCAATACATCATCGAGTTGCATCAGCAAATTATGAATGTTGGTGCGATCCATCGGAGTAATAAAGGTCTTATGTAGTGCCACAATGGAGCTATGAACGATGAGGTCAGCCTTGTGCTCATAGTCATCAATTTCTCGCGCGATGGTTTCAGCTTTCGAAAGATCATTGACCAAAGTTTCGAAGCACTTCGCAGCGCCCAAGGCTTGATCCGTAAGCGATTCGAACATTGAAAAAAAATCGGCCTGTTGAGGAAATAGACTCTTCAGTTTCATATGGCACCTAAGATGAATTTTGCTGGTGATACTATCCAATAAAAAAATGCGAGCAAGCCTATTCCCTTTTGGTCCAATTTATACAGGAGCAATAAGAAAGGAATACCTGAGTTCCTTGAGGTAGTGAGTCGAACTAAGTACCTGATTCTAATGAAATCCCGCCGATGAGGAAACCTAGCAATTAACAATGAAATCAGTTGTCTCAAATCCTAACAGACTTCTAACGATTCCAGCCTGCCTCATGCCTTCCTGCGGGGGAGTTTGCGCGTTGCGAGTTCGTAAAGAAGACCTTCTTTGAGCCCCACATCGGGGAGCAGAACTTCCCTCAAGTGGTAGAACTTAAGGAATTCAATAACCGTAACGACCGCTGGCAAAATCACATCAGCCCGGTCAGGCGCCAGTCCAATATCTTCGACACGTTCCGAAGGACTTAAAGAGAAAAGGCGATCTGCGATTTCTTCGAGCTCTTTCAAGCTTGCACGATCGCCCGTACTTTTCTTTAAAAGGCTCTTTTTTAATTTCCCAAGCCGGCGTGCATTTCCACCTGTTACGATCGCCACACGGTTGGATCCCATAAAATAGGCCTTAGGTAGTGGAATGCGATCAAGCTCGGTGCGCACGCGATTGGCAATCCTGCCTCGTGACCACTGTGGTTCTGCAAGTTGGCTCAATAGTCTCACGGTACCAATCGGGGCACTTCGCATTGCTTCGATCTTGCCTTTGCGCGAAAAAATAAACTCGATACTGCCACCCCCAATGTCCATAATGAGGCCCGTCTTTTTATTCAAAGTCCACTGGTGGGCAACAGAAAGATAAATCAGGCGCGCTTCCTTCAGGCCACCTAGTATTTTTAGTCGAAATCCCAATCGCTTGTAGATCAGCTCTTGAACTTTGGCGCGGTTCTTTGCTTCCCGAAGCGCAGAGGTTGCGGCGACGGAACATCGCTCGACGCCGTACTGCCGAAAAACCGTGGAAAATCTCTCGAAGGCTTGAAGGAGCCGCTCTTGGGTTCTTTTTGAAATAAACCCCTTTTTGAAACTATCCGTGCCCAGTCGTATGGCTTCACGCTGACTCACCACCAGTTTCAGCTGCTGATTATCAGCAAGGTAACCAATGGCCATGCGCACTGCATTAGAGCCAAGATCAATCACACCAAGCATTTCTGGTTTCATTCTCCTAGGACTCCATGATCTCCCGACAACAGGCAATGTCAACCAAACCCCACCTTTGGACAAAAGCCAGCGCTTGCCCTATAGTCGCTTCACCTAGTGGTAACATGCCTCGAAAAAACAAAAGCTCAAAAAGAGCACCTCGAATCCAAGTAAAAATGCAGCCGCCGGCATCGCCGCTCGGCCCCCTCCTCAACCGCGAAATTGCATGGATACGATTCAACGACCGCGTTCTCAGTCTCGTAGCTGATCCAACCGTCCCTTTGTTGGAGCGCATTCGCTTCCTGTCGATCTTTCAGTCCAACTTGGATGAATTCTTTATGAAGCGCATCGGCATTCTGCGCAGAAGGATTGCCTCGCCGGGTGTTTTTCGGTCACGAGATGGAATGACAGCCACTGAGCAATTCCTTGCTATTCGAGGAATGGTGCAGGAAATGCTCAAACGCGCGGATCTGCTTTTTTCGTCGGACCTTCGTCCTGAGTTGAATCAACAGGGAATCCAACTCCTCGACTGGGCAAGTCTCACACTAGAAGAGCAGGCCTTTGCATGTCGGTATTTTTTGGAAGCCGTATTTCCAACCCTCACTCCCCTTTCCGTAGATCCAGGTCACCCCTTTCCCTTTATTTCTAATCAGTCGCTCTCCTTCGCTATTCGGATTCAACATCCCGACCGAGAAGAAAACCTTTTTTCGCGCGTAAAGATTCCAGAACTTTTTCCGTTTTGGGTTGATCTAGCACCCACTCCTTCGCCAGCTCCTGGCCCCACTCGAAGGGTTAGCATTTTGGATATTGTTTCCAACAACCTCTCGCTTTTGTTTCCCGAAATGAAAATCTTGGGATTCATGGCATTTCGAGTAACTCGAAACATGGAGATAGAACGCGACGAAGAAAACGTCGACGACCTCCTCGAAATGATAGAACAAGAGCTTCGTGAAAGAAAATTCGGAGAAGTCGTAAAACTCGAGCACGGTCCTAGACCCGATCCTTGGCTCCTCGAATTCCTCCACAAAGAATTAGAAACCACCGAGGACGACACTTACGAACTTGCTCACTACCTCGATTTCTCCAATCTTTCAGCGCTTGAGCAACTCAAACGTCCTGATCTAAAATACCCCATCTGGAATCCGGTTAACCCGATTGAACTGGGTGATGACGCCGCAGATCTCTTTCAATTGCTTTCTACCAAAGATCTTTTGACCCACCACCCCTATGAGAGCTTCTCGTCTAGTGTAGAAAAGCTTATTCACACTGCTGCATTGGATCCCAATGTGCTCGCCATCAAAATGGCTCTCTATCGGACGCAGGAAAACAGCCCAATTGTAGAATCCCTCATTCAAGCTGCTGAATCAGGTAAACAAGTGGCTTGCCTAGTAGAGCTGAAGGCGCGATTTGAAGAACAGCGCAATGTACAATGGGCCAAAAAAATGGAGGACTCCGGAGTCCATGTTGTTTATGGAGTCGTGGGACTGAAGACTCATTGCAAAGTATTGCTGATTGTTCGCAAAGAAGGCCCTGGCTTGCGCTGCTACGCCCATACTGGAACCGGAAATTACAACAATCAAACAGCGCGCTGCTACACTGACCTCGGATTGATGACCAGTCGACCTGAGATCACGAACGAAATCCTCGAGGTCTTTAATTACCTTACTGGGCGCTCACTCAAACGAAGTTACAATCAACTTTGGGTCTCCCCCATTCATTTAAAGTCACAACTCCTCGCTCAAATTGAAAAAGAAACGGTCATCGCTCGGTCCGGTCAACCCGCTCGGATCATCTTTAAATGCAATAACCTCGAAGACTCCGATGTCTGTCACGCACTCTATCGTGCTTCCGAAGCGGGGGTAGAGATTGACCTCATCGTACGCAGTATCTGCACGCTACGTCCTGGAGTTCCGGGACTGAGTGAAAAAATTAGAGTGCTTTCTGTGGTGGACCGGTTTCTTGAGCACTCGCGACTGTATTATTTTTCTCGAGGAGAATCAAAGCCAGAAAACGGATCTTTTTACCTTGGCTCCGCGGACTTGATGTCCCGTAGCTTTATGGGACGGGTCGAAGTCTTGGCACCCGTTCATGATAGCAACCTCCGAAGGCGCTGTTACGAAATTCTTTCTATTTTTTTGAGCCATTCAGCACAAAGCTGGAGGATGCTCTCCGACGGCAATTACGAGCGACTTTTGCCTTCCGAAGGCTCGGATCCCCTCAGCGCGCAACAAGCTTTGATGAATTTGGTCAAAAAGCAATTTGTGGATCGTGAGATGATGGAAGAAGCAATTCGCAGTCTACCTCGCGTAAGTCATTGATGTTGGCCATCTGTTTTTCAAAGGGCTTTTAGAGAATGGTTAGAATCTTTATCTGGCGATCACTCTTTGAGTTTCTCTCATTTCTGAAGTGGCTTGGTTACCGGGGACGGGTCACCTCTTACTTTGCTTTTGGAGCCAACTTAGATCCTAGTGTACTTTTACGCCGCTGCATTGAACCCTTGGATTCCAGTCCTTTTTGGCTCGAAAACCATCGCCTGCTCTTTAATCACCGAATTCCATACCGAGGAGCGGCAGCAGGTTCCATTGAGTTTTTTCCAGGAATGAAATTGCCCGGGGTGATTTATCGCCTTCACCAAATAGACCTTTGGCGACTCGATTGCATGGAAAGCCGTCTTATCATGCTCCGCTACCAACGACTGTCTTTTGACCATCCTCAATTTGGGAAGGTACACTACTACAAAACGCGTCGCAGCTTTCCTGGACTGTTGCCGACCGAGAATTACATCAATAAGATATGCGCAGGTTATCGGCATGTCTTTGGCGATCATTTTCCTTATGAAGTGGAACTGAGAAAGATTCCCGCGATCAAAGATCCCATCAATGATCCGTATCCCTATTTGCTTTTTAGCAACTACAACTGGGGAGGCCCTATCGGGACATGGCTTTGCAGGCACTACGACCGTCTCTGCCTTCCGGTATTTTTGTTTCTTATTTTTCGTCCTGCCTTTTTTGACAAAAAGCCAAAGCCCTAGGCAGCGAGCGTCACAGGAGCCGCTCTTTGAATCCTTCCATGAAGGACCCGCACGATAACTATTGCAATAAGGGATAGAATGCACGCCCACCAGCCGATGATTCCGAAATTCTCCAACTGACCGTTGGCATTCTTCGTTACGACGTGTCCGGCAATAAATGCAGCTAGTGCGCTCGAAAACTGCTGAACACAACTAACAAGGCCCATATAACTTCCGCGATTGGCGGGATCTACTTGTCCCTGAACGAGCGTCAAGGCAGGTACCATTCTACCGCCCATCACAACAAAAAGAGCCATCGTCGTAAAAATAATAAGTGGAACCGAGGCGTGTGCCAGGTGGGTGACAAAGAGAAATGGAAAGATCGATGCGATTGCAGCGTAGGTAACCATCGTAGCAGGCCCCTTGCGGTCCGACATCCTCCCCACAAAAGGTGAGGTAAACATCGTGATTGCACCTCCAAAAAGATAAATCAATGGGAGTTGTGATTCCTTCAATCCAACGTTCATCACCAAATACGGACTTAAAAATGGCACGATGCTAAATTGTCCTAGGATGAGCGCCATCATCAGAAGAAGTCCCAGAACTCGATCTCGATTAAAAAGAACTTTTCGAAGATCCATGCGACGCTTTCCGTGAATATGCGCAGCCATAGGAGGCATCCACATCCAAACGAAGCCCAAGGCAATCAACGATGCACTTCCAACAAAAAGAAAGGGCGCATGCCAGGCCCAAATATTGGCCAAAAAAAGACTCAGAGGAACTCCAAAAATAGACGCCATCGAAAACGACATCATTACTGCGCCCGTTGCGGTACCTCGCCGTTCGGCCGGAAATGCATCTCCAACCACAGCAAGAATGAGAGAACCCAAAACGCCACCGAATCCGCCCGTTAGTGTTCGACAAAAAAGAAGCCACCCGTATCCTTGCGCAACCCCACATGCAATGGTTCCTAAAGCAAAACCCACGTAGAGGGTGAAGAGTGCTTTTTTTCGATCGAATCGATCAATAAAAAAGGAGCAAGCGAGCCCAGAAAATGCTGCCATAAATGTATAGCTCGAAACCAAGACACTGAATTCTTTTGGCCCAATGTTCATTGCGCGCATGAGTTGCGGCCCAAGTGGCATCATAATCATAAAATCCACGATGTGCGTGAATTGAACAAAGGCCAAAATTGCGATGAGGAGAATTTCCGAGCGAGAAAATGGCTGTCGAGGAATGCCCATCTCATTATGCTATCAGAGCCCAATTCTGCGAGGGGAAGGATTTTTTTGCCCTCGGACCCGTCAAACGAGTGACGAAGTTTACCTAACATTCCTTGAAAGAAGCGTCGGTTTTTAGCTTCTATCGACGATTAAGCTTACTTTTTTGAAGACTCCAGAAGACCCATGACCGTCTCCCTTGAGATGCCCCGCACTAAAACATCCTTCTTCCGGCTCGTAGTCCCTCTCAATATAATCAGACTGGACTGGGAGGTATTCAAAAGATCAGAAAGCAATTCAAAAAGTGCTTCGTTGGCCTTGCCACGTTCGGGCTGAGCATGGACCTTCAGTCGGAGTCTCGGAGGCGACCCATGAAGCCCAGCCACTTCTGCTCGACTAGATCCAGGCTGAAGCACCACTCGAATCACGATTCCTTCCGGGTGAAGCTCATACCAATCCAGAAAAGTTACCTCGTGGCATTTTCGGTTCTGAAAGAGTGAAAAAGGGAAGCTACGATAATTAAAAGACCAATGACCGTTGTGTAACTTCGATCAACCCAATACTTGGAAATGGGCCCTACCAACAAAGAAACACCTGTCATGAGAGCAAATCCGGTCCAAAATGGTACGTACCGTTTCATTTCCCAAAGCAATACGAATACGGGTAGCGACAAGAGGTAGTTGTGTTTCCAGGCAAGCGGAGACAAGACAATCGTTCCGGCAAGAGCTCCAACCAAGAGGGTCTCTTGGTTCTTGAATCGTCGAGCCCAACTGAGCCATCCCAAAAGCAGCAAAAATCCAAGTTGTATGAGACTCATGAGCCATAAAAACTTGGAATTACCGAGAAATTCTCCAAACCAATACCAGACCCCGCCTGAAATGGACTGTAGGATTGCTCCCGTTGGGGCAGGCCATTCCGTCGTTCGTTTCAATAATTCATACCATTCACTATAGATGAAAATTCCGCTAGCAAATGTGAAGACGGGCAAAAGGAGAAGCGCAGTCAGGGTCGTAAAAATTCGAAGTCCCTCTCTCCAATTTCCACCAACAATGATGGGAATGATAAGCAATAAGGGCAGAACCTTAAAACTCGCCAAAGTAGAAAAACAAAATGCCGCAATCCATGGCCGAGACGCTCGATATTTCAAGAACACCATGAAGAGTGCCAAGAGCACGTGATTGATTTGAGAATTCAAAAAATCGTAATTATGAAACCTCAGCATACAGGCCAGCACCGCAACAGTACCCAATGCGCCAATGCGCCGATAGACTTCGCGATACACCCATAGCCCCAAAAAGAAACTCACTAGAAAGAAAAGCTGCTTTCCAAAAAAGAAGGTGCCTAGCGAGAAGGGAATAAAAAAATAGGATGTTACCGGAAGGTACTTGAAGGGAGTTGCTTCGTCCAAATACAACCCGACCCCATGAATAGCTCGCTCACCTGCTTGATAGTAGGCGACGAAATCCGTCTCAGGAATATACCAAGACCGATGGGCAAAGAGAATAAAGAGGGCGAAGCCCAGGAGGAGGAAAAAAACTCCTGACCTTCGCTTCATTTCTCCGAAAGTAGCGATCGAAGCATCCAAGCAGTTTTCTCATGAACCTGAAGCCGTTGTGTAAGGAGATCCAATGTTGCTTCATCGTAGCCTGCTTCTGCAACGGGATAGATGCTTCTCGCCGTTTTGGCGACTGCCTCGTGTCCCACCAATAATTCTCGAATCATTTCCTTGGCAGGAAGCGTCTCTTCAGACTCAGTTAAAGAGGCCAATTGTGCAAATTTGCGATAGGAACCGGGTGCATAGTAACCTAACGATCGAATGCGCTCTGCGATCAGATCAAGCGCGTTCCACAGTTCCGTGTATTGCTCCATAAACATCAAATGAAGGGTGTTGAACATCGGCCCTTCCACATTCCAATGAAAGCTATGCGTCTTTAGGTAGAGCACCGCACTGTCAGCTAGCAGTCGAGAAAGTCCGTCACTCGTCAATTTTCGATCTTTTTCAGGAATTCCGATTTCCATTTTTTGAATCTCCCGTGTGTCGTAGAACTACCACAGTTTGGTCATTCATGCGATTCCGCGCTTGAGTTCAATCCCCATGAATACTGCGACATGTCATAGACTTTCAACTTCTTTTCAGATTTTCCGATAAGGCTAATAAGGAGACCTGGACTATGGCAACCCCACTTCGTCGCGTCAGAGAGCAGGCTCAAAAGCCCAGAGCAAGAACCAGGTTTCAGCCCGAATCCGATACTCAAGCAACCGTCACCTTCAAGAAATCTCCAAATTCACCATTGGATTCCTATTCAGCATTGGTCGTCAATGAGTCGTACACTGGTTGTTGCCTTATGATTCTTAGGCCGCGTCAAATTGAAGTGGGCGATTTCTGTCGCGTAAAGTTAGGACAACTATCCGAAATGCCAGCCCAAGTTGTATGGATCGCCAACCTTGACGCCGATGTCGTCAAAATCGGCATTTTATTTAAAGCCTAGGTGCTACACGCCCCACTGGATTTTTAGTATCTCAAGCTCCTCATTGCCTTTTGGAGTACGCAAAGTAACGACATCTCCAACGGTTCCATTGAGTAATGCGGTACCGATGGGAGAAATCCAGCTCACCCTTCCATTTTTGACGTCGGTCTCATCAATGCCAACCAGCGTGACCTTTCTCTCTCGATCAGCTTCATCGCGTACCGTTACTGTCGCTCCAAAAAGGACGCGATCTGATTTTTGGGTTTTCGGATCAACCACAACCGCAGCATCCAATCTCTTATTCAGAAACCTTACCCTTCGATCCAATTCTCGAAGTCGCTTCTTCCCATAAATATAATCGCCGTTCTCCGAACGATCACCATTGGAGGCAGCCCAAGAAACCGTTTGCACCAAAGCCGGGCGATCTACATGGAGGATCTGCTTCACCTCTGCTCTTAGGCGCTCAAACCCTTCGGGAGTTATGTAGTTTTTTCCACCGGGCAGAGCAACCTCGGTGGGTTCCTTTTCTGATTCAGCGGAATCGTCTTCTTCTTTCGTAAACGCTTTACTCATGGCTAAGAGTTAACTCATAAGTCTCTTTTAAAAAAGCCACATCAAGCTGCGTGAGATTTATTGTTAGAAGATGCCATTTTTGCAGGAAGCTCCACAACAAAGCAGGTATTTGGAGATGAGCTATCGTAATAGAGACGACCTTGGTGTTCGTCAATGATACCCTGAGAAATGCTGAGGCCCAAACCAGTACCTTTTCCAATTTCTTTTGTGGAAAAAAATGGCTGCATCATTTTATTCACCACTTCTGGTGGAATGCCTTTGCCACTATCCATAATACGAATAATAATTTTGTCCCCTTGAAATTCAGATTTTAATTCGACCCATTTTTCCGGCAGAGCTTGCACGGCATCAAACGAATTTCCCAAGAGATTCATCAGTACTTGAGAGAGTTGAGTACTTCTGCAATCTATCACGGCGTCTTCTGTCACCGACACTATGAGATCAACAGAATTATTCTTGAATCGCTTGTTACACAGCTCCAGAGTGTCATTCAAAATTTCTTTGAGGCTGCCTGGTTGCATTGGATCTTTATCTGAATTTCTAGAAAAGGTCCGAAGACCTTTAATGATTCGTGCAATTCGATCTGCAGTGGCGTCTATTTTCTTTAGGTCGTCGATCACCTTTGCTACTTCAAGTTGACCCGCCTCTGCTTTGCGAATCAAATGGATTGCTTTGCCCTTGATGATTGTCAACGGATTGTTGATTTCATGAGCAACACCTCCAGCCATTTCGCCTAGCGAAGACATTTTTTCAGAAGAGATCAGCTTAGCCTCTACTTCCCTTTGAGTGGTAATATCCCAGTTGCATCCCACTGCTCTTTCAATAGCACCGGATTCGTCATAGAAACAAATGGCATGAGCAGCAATGGTTCTAGTCTTTCCGTCTGCTGAAAGAATCCTAAACTCACTTTTGAAATCCTTGGATCGAGAAGCAAAGGCGCTAGCTAGGCTTGCCTTAAGCGTTACTGCGTCCTCCGGCAAGAGCGTTTTTTCGAATGCGTCGTAGTCTCCGTTAAAATGCTCCTTTTTTATTCCAAATAACTCATACATATAGGGATCCCAGATCAGGACGCCTGTCTTAAGATTCCAGTCCCAAACACCGAAACCTACTGCCCTTACCGCAACGGAAAGACGGTCACTAAGATTTCTTACGCTTTCGGCGCCTTTCCGTTCGTCGGTAATATCAGAAAAAGTGGACAGCACTCTGCTTGCATTCTTTTCACCGACTTCACCACCCTTGTCATCCTTTAGAATGCAGGAGTTGATTCGTATCCAACGAACGGAACCATCCAATTGCTTCAGTCCCATTACTACGCCTCGGACGGTTTGTTTAGTCCTCAGGCAAACCATGGGAGGATGCTGTTCGCCGGGAAAAGGGGAACCATCCTCTCGAATCGCCATCCAGCTCGAATCCATAGAATTCTTTCCAGCCAATGCGCCGGCTGAGAGATTCAAAATATCTTCCGCAGCAGGATTGAAATGTACGATCTTCCCGTTTGCATCTTGAATTACCAATCCCTCCTGCATAGATTCAAAGGTCATCTTGAGTTCAACTTCTTTTTTCTTTAAGAGCGCAGAAGAAACCACTGCTGCCGTGACATCCTGGCAGGTGCCTGTCAAACCCATTGTTTTGCCATTCGATTGAAGAGCACTTCCCTTGGCCTCGATCCAAAGAAATTTGTCCGGAAAAACGGATCGAAACCTCATCGCGTAAGGCTGACCCGTTTCCATGCAACTTTCGATGGTAGCTTTCCAAACTTTTCGGTCGTCTGCATGGATTGTCGATTCGTGGCGTTCAAAGCTTGGTTCTCCCTTGGCAGGGTCCTCAGGAAAAAGTTGAAACATCATTCGACTCCAAGTGATTTTTCCACTTCGAATATCGTAAGACCAACTCCCAACCCTCATGATCTCCTGAGCCTTGTTCAGTCGCTCCTCACCGTCTTGAGATATCCTGAGCGCCCGCTCCATTTCGTCTCTGGCTTGGGTCGCGGAATCAATGCCGAAGTCTCGATGCCGCGCCAAGGATCGAATAAAAATAACAAGAAAGATTACGATGATTGAGAAGGCACCTACAAAATTTAGGGTACTCAATATCGGAAAATAGTCACTGCTTGCCGTCCACTCTGGCGAGATAACGGGAGCGGGTCCCCACTGTATAGCGGCCCATGCAATCAAACAGAGCCCCATTCCAGCAGCGATGGCAAGGCTCTCTTCTAGATCAAAAATAATAAGTGGAACCATGAGAGCCGCCAAATTGAAATACTCTGAGTGCACCTGGTGGTTCAAGCCGAAGCTCGTAAAATAGATGCAAAAATTGCAAATAAACGGCAGTGTAGAACGGGCTAAGGCCCCTCTTCGATTGAGTAAAGCTCGGTAAATAACAGGCATCAGAACCAAGAAGCTGAACGCCAGCACCAGTGCAGAAAACCTTGCTCCGATGGCACCATAAGCAATTGCGAAAGTCCCAATTACCGCCCAAACAACCTTAGCAATTCGCAGGATCAAACGATCTTTTTCGGCGCTGAATTCATTCAGCAATAGCGAACGCATTTGAATCTCTATCCCTTAAAATTGGTTAAACTCTCATCGGTTCATTGAGATTTAGGCCCTTGAATAGATTCGGTATTTTGGACGCAATAATGAAGGACGTATTGGTGGATTCTGCAAAGCGTCAGTGGAAATTAGTGGAATTTATCTAGCCAGTTTATCCAAAATGCGCGCCGCTTCCACTTCATCAATCACTACAAAGCCTTCCTTTGGCCCTTCGTAGGAATAAACACTCGCGCTGCTCAGCTCAAACCACCAGGCATGGAGCTTAAGGCTCCCTGAGTCAATTCTCTCCTTGATCAGCGGGTAGGTCTTCAGATGCTCCAATTGCTCCAGAACATTGACTTGAGATAGCAGATTTACACTCTTTCCAGAACTGGACTCGCTGCGCAGCCGCTTTAAAGAGGGCTCTCCATGCCTTAGCCATGATCTCAAGTGAGCAGGAGCCACTTTCTCTCTGCCATTCAATATGGCATGCATTGCGCCACAATCGGAGTGCCCACAGAGAATAATATCGGCAACCTTCAGGTTCAATATAGCAAACTCAATTGCCGCAGCCTCAGATTCATCGGCGCTAGAATGACCATCAACTCCGCAAGCGGGAATGAGATTTCCCACATTTCTTACAACAAAGAGGTCCCCTGGGTCCGTTGAGGCAAAGACATTTGGCGCAACTCGACTATCCGAGCAAGCAATAAAAAGGGTGTCTGGGCTTTGTCCAAGCGCCAACTGCGCGAACCTTTCCCTTTGGCCGGGCAATAAATTTTTGCGAAACTCAACGATTCCTTTGACCAGCTTCTTCATGGTTTTGAAGGTCTACCACTAACTTCGACTGATTCCTACTCCCCCCACGGTCGAGGCAGGAAGATGTACCACTCGCTGAGGGAACGGAATCTCAATTCCCTCCTTCAAATACCCTTGGTGCAGGGCCTTAATAAATTCGTGTTTCAATAGAAATTGATCCGTAATCCTCTGGGCACGCAATATCACTGTAAAATCAATACTAGAGCTATTAAACGTATGAAAGCGAATGAAAGGATCGAAGGTTGCTACCCCACCTTCCACAGTCGAAACAATGATTTTTCCAACCTCACTAGTAACGCGCTGAACCTTTTCGAGGTCGCTGCCGTAGGCAACACTTGCTTCAACCAGAACTGCTGTTTCCGTCTCTCCTAAGTCAAAATTAGTCAGCCGCTGAGATGCAATTTTGGAATTAGGAATGACAACAATATTATTGGAGAGCTTCTTGATATGAGTACTACGCCACCCAATCTTGACAACATGGCCTTCAATGCCGGATTCCGTTTCAATAAAATCACCAATCCGAATGGGTTCGTCTACCAAAAGATAGAAACCACTAAAATAGTTGCTCAAGGTGTCTTGCAAGGCCAAGGCAACCGCTACCGATCCGACTCCTAGTGAAGCCAAAATGGGAGTGATGGAAATTCCAAGATTGTCCAGCACCACCAACCCCGTTGTTACCAGAATGAGAATACGCGCGAGATTGACTAGAAGAGTCCTTGTTGTATCGCTGAAAACAAAGGGTGCCACATTCAAATAAAGTAGCGATTCAATGAAACGATAAATAAGCCAAGCAGTCGAAAGCAAAAGTGCGACTTTTACTGAATAGGCGACCGACAAATTGGACCGAAGGCTTGCCTCAGCAAATTGTAAGGTGAAAGAAATTGCCAAGGTCGTGCAAAACAAATTCGCAGGTGCCTTCAATGAATTCAAAGTGGTTTCAGTCCAACGCGAACCCTTGCTCCTGCCCAATGCCTTCAGCTTTCTCCAAAGAAAACGGCGAATGAAAAGAAACGCAGCAAGGGAGCCTACAAAAATAATAACCGGAATTACCACTTCTTTAATACGGTTCCATTCCATCAGTTGAATCAGGTAGTTTGAAATAGTATTCATGATTATTTGACACCCTAACACTCACTTGCTCTTCCGAAAAGGGGATGAGATACCCCGGGGCATAAATGATTCGTGTCCATGAATTGAAGTATCAATCTAACTCAAAGTGGTCCCTTGATATTCCGTCTCTCCATTGGAGTACCAGCCAGACGCACGCAATCATCGGATTGAGTGGCTCCGGAAAAACGACCCTACTCAAAATCCTTCAAGGATTGCTGATTCCTACACATGGAACAGTCAGCCTCGGGAATCTCAAATCCAGGGGATATGTCATTCAAGAAGGAGGGCTTTTCCCTCACCTCACTCTCAAAGAAAATCTCCTGCTGCCGTTTCGAAGTGCCAACCCTCGCTTTGCAAAGAGCTGGTCCTTTCGCTACAAAGAGGAGGACCTTTCAGTGGCTGTGAAAGATCGCATCAACTATTTATTGGACCTTGTTTCGCTGCCGCCTGATGTCCTTCGTCGATTTCCCCACGAGATCAGTGGAGGTCAGCGCCAACGAATTGGGGTTGCTCGAGCATTGGCATTGGATCCCGAGCTGATTCTCATGGATGAGCCACTAGCTGCTTTGGATCCGCTTACAAAATGGGAGTTAAAAAAGGACCTCCGCGATATTTTTGATAAGCTTAAGAAGACCGTGTTTATGGTTACCCACGATATGAATGTGGCGCTTTACTTTGGGCATACACTCACGGTCCTTCACGAAGGACGAGTGGTTCAATCTGGAAATTTTGAAGAAGTGGTATCTCACCCAGTGAATGACCTTGTGCAACGCCTCCTGGAGAGTGGGGGTTCCGTACAAAAATGATTTCTGTTTTCAGATTTCTCTACTGCGGACTTTTGCTTTTTTCATGGAGTGCAGAGGCCCAAATAACTGTCGGATCAAAAATGGACACCGAGGGGAGAATCCTCGCGGAAATTGTCTCACAGATCGCTGAAACTTTGGGAGAAACCACTGTCATACGCAAACATGGAATGGGAGGAACTGGTATCGTCTATGAGTCTCTCAAAAGTCGCTTCATTGATTTATACCCTGAATACACTGGAACGCTCTGGAAAACGGTCCTAAAAAAAACCCCTACCGCTCAAGAAAAAAGCCTTCACGATGAATTGGCTGCACTCGGACTTAATCTTTCTGAGCCTTTGGGATTTAACAATACCTATGCACTTGCCTTGCGCCAGGAAGATGCTCAAAAAAGAAACCTGCATAGAATATCGGATCTAAAGTCCAACCTAGATCTGCGAGCGGGATTCACTCCGGAATTTTTAAAGCACCCTGAGAATCTTTCAGCCCTAGAGAAGCACTATGGATTTAAGCTGCCGCATATTCGCTCGCTGGACCACGGGCTTGCATACGAAGCTGTTGCTCATTCTCAGATTGATTTGATTGATGCTTACTCCACGGACGGTAAAATCAAACGTTTTGGCCTTAAAGTCCTCGAAGATGACCAACACTTCTTTCCGGACTATCAGGCAGCTTTTTTGGTGCGAGCCGATTTTCCTGATCTCTATCCGAAGACATGGAAGGCCATTCAAAAACTAAGAGGAAGCCTATCTTCCGATGCGATGGCTGGGCTAAATGCGCGTGCCGAAATCGACAGAATTCCTATTCCAACTATTGCCCATGATTTTTTGCAAAAAAGCACGTCCGAGAATCAGCTATCCTTCGTGAGTCGCTACATTAATTTGGAATTGGCAGAAACTACGGCGGCTCATCTCTTTCTAGTCCTAGTCTCCATGACAGCAGCCATCGTGGTAGGGATTCCTCTTGGCATTTTCTCTTACCTGCTCCCTAAACCAGGGAAGGTCATTCTTGCACTATGTGGTGTTATTCAGACCGTACCTTCCCTAGCACTTTTGTGTTTTATGATTCCTTGGATAGGGATTGGAGTTTTACCATCTTTAGTTGCGCTTTTTCTTTACAGCCTGCTTCCTATCGTTCGGGGCGCATACTCCGGTCTAATGGAGGTCAATCCTCGCTATCGTGAAGTTTCACAAGCAATAGGCCTTCATCCGCGACAAACGCTTTTCTGGATTCTCTTGCCCTTGGGTCGCGGCGCCATTTGGAATGGAATCTGTGTGTCTGCCGTCATCAACGTAGGCACTGCCACCTTAGCTGCTTTTATTGGAGGCGGAGGATACGGTACCTACATCGTGACAGGATTGGCGCTCAATGACATTTCGATGATACTTAATGGGGCCATTCCTGCGGCCATTCTAGCTCTTGTCCTTCATGCCATTCTTCGTAGAACGATGGTGTATCCTGCGTAAAAAAATCTGACTCAATGCGCTTGGCATTGATAGGAAGTTTTTTTCACATGGTGATACGCTAAACGTATGCAAAAAGAACTCCCTACTGAAGAACAAACCCCTTTTGAATTGAGAAACCTAGTAAAAATTTCTGTTGCCCATTTTGGAGCGGTAGTCGACAAGTCAGTGGGATCCAAACTCTATCAACGCATCGAATCGATTCGTCAATCGATGGCCAACCTTCGCGATCTGGGTGAGGCAGATGCTATCCCAACCTTGAGGCAGACATTCAAGGAATTAGAGGGATTGAGCCATCAGGATCGAAAGGACATTGCTCGAGCATTTACACTGATGCTTGAACTGATCAACTCCTGTGAAAACGCATATCGCAACTTCAGATTAATGCCTCAAAAGAAGCAGCGGAGTCTCGCAGAATCTTCGCCTCAAGAAGCACACGAAAAAAATCACATTAGGGCAGTGGTCTATGTTCTCACCGCACATCCCACTGAGGCAAGAGCACCCGAGAACATAGCCGTATTTCATATGATCCAGAAGTGCCTCACCGATTTGCTAGAGAATTCACGTTCTCAGAGTCAGATCGAAATGGAACTGAGGCACCTCTTGGAACTCACCTGGCGCACCGCAATAGTCAGAGAAAAGGCTCCCGAAGTAGGTGATGAGGCGGAACACATTTATGCGACTCTCTTGGATCCAAAAATCCTAGACAGCTTGCTGATGACGAGTGAAGAACTTGTGCCCGTCTTTATCCGAAGCTGGGTTGGAGGCGACAAAGATGGACACCCCGGGGTCAATGAAAAAATAATGAAGAAGAGCCTTCATCTTTCGAGACTGAAGCTGGTAGAGTATATTCTTTCGCAGATTCAAGATCTTGAAAAAAAGCACCATCAGCTTGTTCTCAGTTCGCCCTTACCCGATTATTCTCATTGGATTCATGAAATCAAAGTATTGAGATCGATCAAAGAAGGCGATGGCACTAAGATTAGAAAATTTCATCGCAGCTTGGAGATTCAAAATAAACTCTATAGCAAGAAATTCGGCGCACCTGCCAGTGAACTCATTCAACTTGAACGCCT
>CAUJDS010000028.1 GCA_963169695.1 Bdellovibrionota bacterium | reverse complement strand
CACTCCACCATGTGCGTCGATTACCCCTTTACAGTAGCTTAGACCCATTCCAACGCCTTTTCCAAGGTCCTTTGTCGAAAAGAAAGGGTCTAATACCGCCTCTCTGAGGTCTGCTGGAATTCCTGGTCCAGAATCCAAAATGCAAATATCTACGAATCCGGCCATCCTGCTAACTGCATAGATCTTTACATAGGGTTCCCTATGTTTTGCCGCGGCGTCAAAGCCATTGAGCATCAAATGATAGAGAACCCGAATGAGCTCGGTTTTTTTTCCGTAGAGTTCATAGCCATCAAGAGCGGGGTCAATGCTAAGTTCGACACCGGAGTCTTGGATTCGAGACCCTAAAACTTTTAAAGCCTCGTTCAATCCGCTTCGCAAAGAAAAAGCCTGAGGAACTTCTTCCGATACTTCCTTAGAAAAACCTCTCAAACTAAGCAAGAGGTCTGAAATCCGCATCACAGAATGAAGGATGCGGTCACTCGCGGATTGGACCTCGCCTTTGAGCAGTTCTTTTTCTTCGCTGGTCTTTTTTAAGCGCCTTGCATGTGCGTCAATGATCATCAGTGGGCTGTTGATCTCATGCGCAAGTCCGCCAGCCATTCGAGCGAGCGCATCAAATCGCTTGCTATTGAAATACCGCATCCGCTCCTGCTCTGCCTGGGTCTCGACCATTTTCAGCTCCGTGATGTCTAATTCAATAAGCAATAGCGATTCAACCTCCCCTGCTTCGTTCAACATGGGACTAATCCAACGACGAAGCCATCGAGGTTTTCTGCGAGGATAGGTTCTTTTTTCTTCTGAGACGTACTGAAGCGACTGTTCAACCTTGGCCGAGTCTTCTAACGCTTGCTGAAGCTTTGCTTCCTCGGGCCTTCGTAGCTCCTGGTCGCTCTTACTGAGGATACTGGCCTCCCTTTTTCCCAGGAAGCGCGCCGAATTGGCATTGATCCAGGTATAACGGTGTTGGACTCCAACGCTTTTGACTGCGATCCCAAGTGGCAAGTTCTCCAAAATGGTTTGATAAAATTGCTTCTGAGCCATCAGTGACTTGATCGTCTTCGAAATCCGGGACTCTTCCCATAGCGATCGGTCACCGCCTTCCTCAGGGGTCTCTTTCTTACGCTTTGGCGTCGCTAGCAATCGAAGCTTGGACTGGGCCATGAAAATTCACTACCTCACACCCCCTTCGGCTAGGACACCCTTGGTCAATAGAGGGGAACCATTGGCTTTTTAAGAGCACCAAGTAAGTGACGGCAATTTAAGCATTCTTAGCGTGTTGATTTTTAATTAAGTTAAATGACAATACGTATCATGTGACAAAACAGGGGTTTCCAATGGCTCCAGTTCAACAATTGCGGTAGGTCTTGTGTCTCTGGAGCCGTAGTTAAATGGATATAACGGTTGTTTCCTAAACAACAATTCTGAGTTCGATTCTCGGCGGTTCCACCAGTAGAATCGAACTCCCCCTACTTTGCTGCAGGGCTATCCCTTATTGGGTTCGTATCCCACCGGGACAATAACACGCACGGTATTATCAACCCACTTGGCATCGAGGTAGCCAATTCCGCCCGGCTTTTCCGAAACCCACTTCTTTACGGCTTCCTGAGAAGGCATTTCGGTCGGTGGCAGCCCTCGACCCGTAAAAATCATTCGTGACCAATAGGATTTCAATTGGACTATTGATTTTCCTAAATATTTTGATGAAAAATCAGAACGAACTGGGTCGTCCATCGAAAGATCGACCGGTGCAGCTTGAACACCACCTTCCAATTCGCTGGATTGGCTCTGAAATATCTTTTGCAGCTGCTCAAGAGAGATACCTGCGGAATACTTTGAATTAACCACTACAACCAAGTCCGCCCGGGCGGACAGGCTCATAAGAACCGCCACAAAAATGAATAAAAAATACTTCATAGAATTCCTGCTTTTTTCGACCCTACATCAAGAAATCAAGCGCCAAACGATAAGCCCAAACCGCAAAATCCTTAGACGGGTCGCTGTAATTATAAAATGACTTTTCCACTTCAAGCTTCGCAGTAAAATTCTCTGCAGCTTTGTAATTCACTCCGAGAATCCATCCTGTTGTGGACTGAGCAGTGACTCCCGCATAACTGAGACCGGTCGCAGTATTTGGCGAGTACCCCGGGTGAACAAATGCCGAACCTTGAAGCTCTCCTTGCCAACTATGGGTAAAATGAGGAAGCCACCTTCCCAATTCGTAGCCGACAGTCTCATATCCTGCTGCTGCACGAGTGACCGCTGTTCCAGCGATGAATCGCTTAGCCCACTCACTCCAAAGAATAAGACTACCGAACTGAGCCCTAGCACCCAAGGAGAAGAATTGCGCCCTACCCGTATCCATCTGCGTTTTACTTAATGCATAAACACTGCTCAGAGAGTTAGAGACGGAGGACAAACTGATGGGAGCTTCCGTGAAGAATTGTGCATTGCCTTGAATGTACCCGGCCCGAACACGATAGGTATCCGCGTTGCCAACAGAAAAATTGATCCCAATCGCGTTATCCAGCGACCCATAGTAGCGCGGATTGAATGTATAAGAGCTAGACTCCAGGTTGATACTGTTTCCTCCGGCTACCAATTCCAACTCGAAATCCTGACCCCATAGTTCTCTCAAGTAAGAAAGGGAGCCACCATCCAAAGACTTTACCGGGTTAAGGCTATAGACAGCCTCGGGTGGCCGAATCCACATATAACTGTATCCCACGTCAATTTGATCGGACACCAACCATACCGGATTGAAGATCCTTCCAAGACGAAGCCTTAGCCCAAAGGGCGCCTTATAGGCAGCCTGCGCAAAGTCTAGGGTTGCAAGGAATTTCCCGGTACCGCCGCGAGCTGATAGCTGCGTTGCTACCTGCCATTCTTCTTTTTTGGCACTAAAGTTGAGGCCCACCCGGCTGTCTTTAGCAAAATTAAATTGGTCATTGTGACTGTCCCGGTCTGAGCTATCAAATTGGGAGTCTGACTTTTCTACTGCGGCCGTACCAAACCCTCGAACGTCCAGGATATCAGCAGCCCCTGCACTTGAAATCATCGCTCCGACGATCAGCGTAAAAATCCCACAAAATACGGACATTAACTATCCCTCCCATTTTACTTAAGGCCCCTGTGTCTTCTATGAGTCAGTCCGAATGCTAAGGGGATCAATGATGGAAGTCAAATACCCGATGAGCCGAGGGTAGGAGATTGTACGCTTCAATGGGAAGTCTTAAGTTTCGACTATTACTGGGGATAACCTCAGCAGTTATGGCCTTAATTGGACTCACCATTGGGCTAGGCTATTATTTCATCCGCTCGCAAGCGCGGTGGGAGTTTGTCCTTCGTGCGGAGTCCGTTGCCTCCGGGCTTTCTGATTTGGTGTCGTCAGAATTGACCCATAACCACGAGTTAGGCGCGCTAAAGCAGCTCAAGCGTGTCTACGAAAAAGAGAACCTTGCCTATGTCAAAATCAGAAAAGATGGAAAGATCTGGGCAAAATTGCCTTCGACTGATCCAGAAGGTGAAATTTTTTTTCAAACCTTTGATGAAATACAACACAACAAAGGGACAATGGAATTAGAAATAGGGATTTCTTACAAAGAGCTGGATCACCGCATTCACCACCTTCTCTGGCAGCAAATCTCAGCAGCGGGGCCTGCCTATTTGCTCTTCCTATTCGTCCTTCTTTGGGTAGTCACACGACTCTTCATACGCATTGAGTATTTCGTGGCGGTCTTTCAGGAAATTGGACAGGGCAACTTTGACGTGAGCCTTCCTTCCAGAAGCCATAGCACCAACCCTCACGAACTTGATCTGATGCAGATCGCTATCGAAAGGATGCTGCGCGAGCTAAAAACCCTCCTTTCTCAACGCGATATGGATCAATCTTCCCTGGCCAATGCGTCTAAACTTTCGAGCCTTGGTGAAATGGCTGGCGGCATCGCTCACGAAATCAACAATCCCCTCATGGTAATCACCGGCAAAGCAGGTACGCTTCGGAGAAGGCTTGAGCAGAACCGACTTGAAAAAGAATTTGGCATTCAGGAACTGACAAAAATTGAGGCAACGGTGGCTCGCATTGGTAAGATCATTCAAGGTCTGCGATCCTTCGCCAGAAACTCCGAACAAGATCCTCCCGCCGCCATTGACCTATGCGCAGTAGTGAATGAAACGCTTGAACTCTGCCGAGAGCGCTTCAAGGCAAGTGCTGTGGACCTCCAGGTTGACCTACAGCAATCCATTGTTGTCCTGGGGCGAGCGGCTCAACTCTCACAAGTCCTCATGAATCTCCTGAACAATGGGTTTGATGCCATTCAACTTCTCCCTGAGAAATGGATCAGACTCAAAGCCGAGGACCTAGAAGATCGTGTTCGCATCACGGTAACCGATAGCGGCAAGGGCATCCCCGTCAATATCATTGATAAAATAATGCAGCCATTTTTCACGACAAAGGAGGTCGGAAAAGGTACTGGTCTCGGATTAAGTATTTCAAAAGGAATTATCGAATCTCACAAAGGAACCTTCGCCTATCAGCTAGCGGGGGGCCACACGCAATTTGTCATTACGCTCCCGAAGGCGCCGGCAATCACTCAAAAGAATGCCGCCTAAAAAGAGCTGTTCAAAATGAATCACTTTTTAAGGCTTTCTTCTTTGAAGGTACTCATTGTAGGTGCCATCGTAGGTATGCATTTCGCCATCCCGAATTTCGAAAACTCGCTTCGTACATTCTCTCAAGAACCAACGATCATGACTCACCATCATCACGGTGCCGTCAAAATTTTTAATGGCATCTAAGAGCATTTCGCGCGATCGAATATCCAAGTGATTGGTCGGTTCATCCAAGACCAAGAAATTCACCGGTTGAGCCAATATGGTCGCAAGTACCACTCGACTTTTTTCTCCTCCAGATAGAATTCCAATCTTTTTTTCCGCATCGTCCCCACTAAATAGAAACGCGCCAAGCAAGTTTCGAATAAAACCCAGCGTAGCCGTGGGCAAACGGTCATGAATCTCTTCCATAATCGTTTTTCTAGGATCGAGAACTTCTAGCGCATGCTGACTGAAGTAACCCACCTTCACGCCAGCTCCCAAGGTTAGACGACCCTCGGTAGGCTCGGTCTGCTCCGTTACCACTTTGAGAAGCGTGGATTTCCCTGCCCCATTGACTCCTACCACGGCAATTTTGTCGAGGTACCGAACCATTCCAGTCAATCCATGAAAAACTTGCTTGGTTCTTGTGGCTCCTTGCGAGTCCTGGCCTACCCAGGTCTTGGAGAGATTCTGAAACTTTACAACATCATTGCCACTCCGAGGAGTGTCCGGGAAAACAAAGCTCATCACTCTTTCCTCCGGTGGAATTTCGATGCGTTCAATCTTATCCAACTTCTTCACCCGCGATTGCACTTGGGCAGCATGGGACGCTCGCGCTCCAAATCGAGCAATGAATTCCTCCTCCTTTGCAAGCATATCCTGTTGTCGCCGAAAGGATGCCAAGAGCTGCTCATGTCGAATCTTTTTTTCTCTTTCATAGAAAGCGTAATTTCCTGAATAGGAAACAATATTTTTATTCGCTACTTCAATGACTCGATCAACTAAACGATTCATAAAGTCGTGATCATGACTCGTCATGAGGAGCGATCCAGGAAAAGACTTCAACCACTCTTCCAGCCAAACGATCGACTCCAAATCAAGGTGATTGGTAGGCTCGTCCATCAACAAAACATCCGGCTGAAGTACTAATATCCTTGCTAAAGCGATTCGCATCTTCCAGCCACCACTGAAGGATTCCACAGGGCGGTCATAGTCCGCAGGACCGATCCCTAACCCCGTAAGGATCTCCTTGGCTCGAGAATCTAAGTCGTAACCTCCTCGGGCTTGAAATTCACTTAAAGCGTCGCTGTATTTTTCTACCAGCTTCATCGTGTCTTCTTCCGAACGACCTGATGCCTCGTCCTGAAGATCCTTCTCAAGCTTAGTCACTTGTTCAGAGAGTTCGGATACCCGACCTGCTCCCGCCTTAACCTCTTCTAAAGCGGAGCGACCATGCATTTCGCCGACGTCTTGTGAGAAATACCCCAGCACACAGCGGTCTGGGATGGATATCACCCCTTGTTCTACTGACTCGTGACCCATAATAAGTCGAAAAATCGTACTCTTGCCGGCTCCATTGGGCCCAACCAGTCCAATTTTTTCCCCAGGTCTTATTTGAAGACTCGCGTTTTGATAAAGGACCTGTTGACCGTAGTTTTTTGATATGCCGGTGATGCTAATCATGGGTCATACCTATCTCAGGTTGTCAGGCTTTTTCAATTCTTGATTGGTCGGTTCAAAAAAAGCTTTGATCAGCTCTTGAGTAACCGCGCGGGATTGAGAGGCAGGGTGCCTTTGCGGACTTCAAAATGAAGGTGTGGTCCAGAGGTTCTCCCTGAGTTACCACTTTTACCCAGGAGCTGTCCTTTTTTTACTTTTTGCCCAACTCGCACAGCGATAGAGCTCTGGTGCGCATAGATTGTAAAATACCCACCCTTGTGCTTTAGAACCACCATCCTACCGTAGCCAGAGATTCGAGATCCCGTGTAAGTTACGCGGCCTTTTGCAGCTGCGTAAATAGGGGTCCCTATGCCCGCACGAAGGTCGATTCCTTCATGAAAGGAACCATGTCGATGACCAAATCCCGATGAAACCTCGACGTCTTTCAGTGGCCAGCGCCATTGACTAACATCATGCGACGCTTCTTCCAACTCTTGAGCACTGAGTCGACCTCTCGCTTTCGGACCCAAACGTTCCACACTGGTAGAACTAGAACGAGCGAGGTAATCCAATAATCCTTCGCGGTCCTCTGGAGAGTGAGCCGGGAGCGCGCATCCGGCCAAGAAAAAGAGGAAGACTGCGCTGCCTTGCCTCAGCAAGGAAAGCTTCAATCGTCCTGCAGAATAGTTTGAACGTTTTTTAGCCATCGCATATCCGTTGCATCGAGTTTTAAAGGGGTCAAAGCAGCGTACCCCTTTGCTGTTACATAGCAGTCGGTATCCTTTTCGTTCTTGAAGCCTTGATACTGGCCACCCACCCAGAAATAGTCTCTGCCACGGTGATCCCTGCGCTTGAGGACTGATCCGCTGTAGTAGCGAAATCCCTGCCTTACGACCTGCATACCTT
Source organism: Bdellovibrionota bacterium (assembly GCA_963169695.1). Taxonomy (GTDB): domain Bacteria; phylum Bdellovibrionota; class UBA1018; order UBA1018; family CAUJDS01; genus CAUJDS01. The sequence goes on along the minus strand of CAUJDS010000028.1, from coordinate 4,123 downwards.
TTACTTTAGAATAAGCGCAGTCAGGAACGTTGAGATTCATTAGGGTATGAAAAGGCATATCCGTGGACTTCATTTTTTTTATCGATTCAATCGCTACCCGAGCTGCCGTATCATAATTCAAAAGCTTCTCACTCTTGCGACTACTAAAGTCGATGACCAAGCTCACTGCCCATGCCGGTATGCCAAGGATGCAGGCCTCTCGCGCAGCAGATACGGTTCCAGAATAATAAATATCCTGACCCAAGTTTGCGCCACGATTGATACCAGAAACTACGAGATCTGGTTTTTTTCCAATAACCTCTTTGATCCCAACATAGACACAGTCTGCGGGAGAGCCACTGACGCCATAAACATCCTTGCCCATAGAAATCAGGCGCAATGGCTTATGCAGGGTGAGCGAATGCCCTGTCGTACTTTTTTCTTCCAGCGGAGCTACGACATAGACCTTTCCAAGTTTCGACAAACGCTTATGCAATATATGCAGGCCAGGTGCGTGAACTCCATCATCATTCGAAAGCAGTATTTTCATCATGTGCTACTCCAGGTTAGGTGATTTATACAAAAATTTAAAGGGTCAATCCCTTTTGCCCAGTAAAATCCAGCGCAAAATTCAAGCTTTGATCCCATCCTCGATCAATATGATTTTCAATTCGGTAGGTTAGGCTCCAGCAACGCGACGGACTCCGAAATGCTAAGTCCAAATAGCTATAGATCATCCGGCTCGTGAGCAGGTCAAAATTGCCACCCAAAGACGGTAGAAAATAATCGGAAAGTGAATAGGCAATTCCTGCCGAAACCGTTTCGGTCCTCGTGTTTAACTTTCGTACGCCATAGCCGAACGAAATACTGCGACTAAAGGCGTATTCATAATTCTTCGGCGCATCACCTAAAGCAATAGAAAGCGAAGCATTCAACTCGTGTGGCGATCGATCGTTTGCAGGAACACCAGGAAGCAGTCGACTCAAATAGGGATAATAGTAATAGTTGGAACTAAACCCAAGGCGTTCGTACCGCAAAAGCGCCGTAGCATAAAGGCGACTCAACGTGATTCTTTCATTGGGCGCTTTTCGAAGTTCCGTAAAATCCATAGTCTGCCCGGCAGTAAGCTCCGCCACCGTTTCGTAACTAGGAAGGGCAAGTCCTACCGCTTTTGACTTACGCACCCATTGAGTCACTAGCCCATAACTAATCGAATTGGCTTGCGGGACCGTATAGCTTTCAAGATTCTTTGTCGTTGTCAAAGGTGCATAGTCATCATTGTCAAAGGCGTAGCCGGAGCGATATTGAATCTGATTAATAAATGGATGATTAGGCTCATTTACTAGTGGAATGCGAGAGTAACGCAAAGTCGGTCGGACCAAGTGTTTCATCTTGGGATAAGCATCAGAATCGGTGTCCCAAACCCTTTCCAGCTGAAGGCTTAAATCAGTCTGAAGAAGAAGGTAACCTCGAGAAAGGCTCGATACTTGTTCCTGAAAGTTATAAAAATAGGATCGATATTCCACCTGTGGCGTTAAGGCAAAGATATCAAATGGCCGCAACGTTGCGTAAACCTTAGGAACGAACGAAGCTCGGGTTGCTTCGCGAAGTGGATCAATGCCTGCAACATAATCAGAACCTGTCGTTCCAAGATCCTTATCGAAATTTCCTGCAGTTCTCGTAAAGCGCGTCGCTTCCGTCCTCAACCCCACCGAAACAGGTGATCCCAATAGCGAACGGTCACTGCTTGCGATCCCGATCCGTGGAACCACTTGAACAGTCCGATCGTCAAAGGAAGTTGAGTCATTGAGCTTCAAAAGATTTCGATAGCGGCGTGCCTCCACAAATCCTGAAAACTGAGAACTCGAATGCGAAATCTGAACCGTCGAACCGAGCGTTGAATCTTCCCTTCCTGCAGCGTCGTCCATAAAGTCTACCGGAAATGAATTATCACTGACTTCTTGAATCAAAGCTTTTTCTGTCAACCCCAACGGAAGCCGCTGTTGCTGATTGAGCTTGCCCGACCACCGACTCCGAACAGGATTGTTGGTGATATCGTTGATATGAACGAAGCGAAGGTCCATAAAGCTCTCGGGATCCAGGCGATAGCGCCCTTCCCAATCCAAACGACGCCCCCGCGTAGAATACCAGGCTGCGCCAAACGTCATGTCGGATTCATCGGACAGCGCCAAGAAAAATCGCTGAAGGTAGCTAAAACCACTGGAGCTCGACAGATTGAACTTCGGCATCAAGAGCCCTGTCTGTCGCTTCTTTTTTACAGGCACCATCAAGAAAGGCAGCCAAACGACGGGTGCATCTTTGATGCGCGCTTTGACATTCGTCATGGTGGCATATCCCTCCACCTCTAACGTAACGTTGGATCCTTCAAAGGACCAACTTGCGGAACAGTCCTGACAAGTGGTGTAGGTTGCAGCAAGGGTCTTAAAAGACTGTGGCCCCGTCTTTTCGAGAAAGTCCGAACGCAAGAGAAAGTGTCCGTCTGAGACCTTTCCTCGAACAATGGAACCAATCCCATCATCCATTCCGAAATGAATTTCGTCTGCGTTGATCACGACTCCCGAAGAACGATAGTACGCTTCACCCACCGCATCCACGAAGCGGGTCTCTAAATTGAGTTTGACGTAATTTCCCTCAAGAACTTCACCCTTCTTGGTGACACGTCCTCGACCAAACAGCTCGACAATATTGTCTCGGCGGTTCCAGACCGTACGCTCGCCGGACCAATGCACGGGAGACTGATCGGGTGAAGCCTTACCGGAAGTCCCCTCTTCGCCCCAGACAAACCAAGGCAGCAGGATCAACCCAAGGAAAACCCCTAATCGCCTTTTGTAAAATGACACGTCCTGCGCCCCAACCGCCACATCCACTCTTTTAACTCAGACGCGAGATCCTTGCGCGCAACAATTCGATCAAGAAATCCATGATCCAATAAAAACTCACTACGCTGAAATCCATCGGGAAGCGTTTGCCGAATGGTCTGCTGAATCACTCGCGGTCCAGCAAAGCCAATCAGTGCTCCCGGTTCAGCAAGTATAATATCCCCCAACATTGCAAAAGAAGCAGCTACCCCACCCGTTGTTGGGTCAGTCAGGATGGAAATATACGGAATACCTTTTTCGCGCAGCCGATCGATGGCAGCACTTGTCTTTGCCATCTGCATCAAAGACAAGATCCCTTCCTGCATCCGCGCTCCCCCCGAGGCCGAAACCACCACAGCAGGAAGACAGTCTTGCAAGGCCTTCTCAAGAACAAGGGTGACCTTCTCCCCTATGACGACACCCATGCTGCCGCCCATGAACTTGAATTCAAAAACGGCGAGGTGGTAAGGAAGTCCGCCCAGTTCCGCGCGGCCCACCACGCAAGCGTCTCGAAGGCCGGTGGTTGCTTCGGCGCTCTTTAGCCGGTCTTTGTAGGACTTGAGATCATCGAATTGAAGGGGGTCATTTGAGCCAAGGTCTTTGGCATATTCTTCAAAAGCGTCCTCGGAATCGATCAGGGATCGAATTCTCTCGCTCACAGGCATTCTAAAATGATGAGCACATTCAGGACAAACGCTGAGGTTTTCCTTCAGAACCTTTGCCTGAAGGATCTCTTCACACTGAGGGCATTTCGTCCAAAGCCCTTCAGGGACTTTAGAAGGACGCTTAGTATCATTCGGTTTTATCCGGGGTGTTTTTAGATCATCGAACCACGACATGGCGGGACGTTATCAATTCAACCCGTTTGAATCAATCCAGTTTTTGGCCCATCTTTTCATGAAGGAATGCCTTCCGAAAAGCCTCTACGACGCGGGGTGAAAACTGCGAGCCCGAATGCCGAACAATCTCGTCATAGGCAACCTGGCCAGCCAGGCCCTTTCGATAAGGGCGAGTGCTCACCATAGCGTCGTAGGTATCTGCGACGGCAATGATCTGAGCGATAAAAGGAATTTCGTCTCCCTTGAGACCCAGAGGATAGCCTTTTCCGTCCCAGCGCTCGTGATGGAAGCGCATGGCAGGCACGACGCCCTTCAAACCTTCCACGCGCTTCATAATATGATAGCCCAGCTCAGGATGAGTTTTCATCACTGGCCATTCGTAGGGATCAAGGGGCGCTGCCTTTTTCAAAATCTTGTCTTCAATTC
>CAUJDS010000027.1 GCA_963169695.1 Bdellovibrionota bacterium | reverse complement strand
CGCACATGGTGGAGTGTTGCTATTCTTGGATGAAGCTGGGCTTAGTACCGTTGTTGCACGACTACCTTGCGATTCGGAGGAGGCATTAGATGGCAAGAGTGCTGATCGTAGATGATGAGCCTGAGATCTGTGAGCTCTTCGCTTTGGAATTTGTTGAGGCAGGATTTGAGGTTCAAACAGCTCACAACGGTAGAGATGCCTTGGTCAAACTTCAGGATAGTTCCTTCGACTTTGTAGTGAGCGACGTCCGTATGCCAGGAGGCGATGGCGTTGAACTTCTCGATAACCTTCAAAAACTGAAGGTGCCGCGTCCGCCCCTGATCTTTGTAACAGGATTTGCGGATATTTCTGAACAAGACGCCATTGAAAAAGGCGCTTTGAAGGTTTTTGCCAAGCCTATTGATGTGCAAATTGTCTTGGATTTTGTAAAAGCCCAGCTTCAACGCTCATCTTGAGTCTGAATGCCGTAGCCCCGTCCTGCTGTATCTACAAAGAGCCGGATTTTCTGACCAGGTCTGAGGCTAATGTCTTTTGGAAACATTTTGACGGAAAGTTGCAGTACCTGCCCAGTTTCTTGCCGAATAAAAATAAAACGGGAATTAAAACTCTCCACGGTTCCTCGAATCATGGAAGATGGAGCGGGAGCGGCCCAGCTCGTATTGGCTCCCAGGTAAGCCAGGCTCACTAACAGAAATGCTGAAAAAAAATAGCGCCTCATAATTTCCTCAAAATGCACTTCCTGAATTGGAGCTTTTGCGACGGGGTCGCTTGTTGGGCGAATTCGATTTCTGAGGCGGAGCTTGCCAGTTGACTGACGTGTCCTGGTAACACCGGCTAGGGTCCGAGACATTTCCTGCCTGACACGCAATAATGGACTCCGTCGTGCCTGGCGGGGGTTGTATTGCGCTATCTTGCGAAGGAAGGAGTGAGTCCTTAGGGGCGCCTGAGGTATCCGTAGTGGCGGATGGAGAAGAAGTCTGCGCGCCGGGTGATGAAGCTTCGCCTTTTGTATTCATGGCTTTGTCCGAAGCGGCACCGGGTTGGTTACTTGAATCGCTTTTTTCGTCGGCTTTGCCAGCAGCTGCGCTGGCGGGCTCTCCGCAGATTGCAACCCCGATTCCAATTTCACAGCCTTCATTTCCTTTTTGCTCTAGGATCTCTGGAGCGCCTTTCCATCGGCAATTGACGGGGTTTGCCTGGGTAGGTTTACTTGTCTTGGCTGAATTTCTTTGGATGTTCCTCTGATAGTCATCAAAGCATTTTCGGGCGTCTTGAATGTCTCCATGGCAAGCAAGGACGATAGGTTGATTCTTGTGGCTGCCGTACCCAACCGTGAAGCCGCAGTCTTTTTTGACTTGGACGTACCACATTTGTTCAGAGGGAGATTTTTCGGCTCCCGGCTGACCCTTGGCCCATTGCACTTCTTGGGCTAAGCAAGGAACCGCGCCAAGGATTCCAAAAAAAATTATAATGCGGATCATCTTCCCCCAACTCTCGCTCCAATCAAGTCTCAGCGAATGTTTCTATTTTAACCTCCAAATCGAGGCGACGGCAAGCAGAGCCTTGGCCATCTTGGATTCCATGCAGTAGACTAGTAGAAGGGGGTCCCTATGGACTTGACGAACCTTCCGCAGCAGTGGACGTTTTTTTTGCTCGTTGGATACTTGGGTCCGACCATTGGAATTGCGCTCGTTTGTGGGGGAATCGTTGGATTGGAGCGCGAGCTAAAAAACAAAGCTGCCGGACTCAAGACCAATATGTTGATTTGTGCGGGAGCCGCCCTCTATACGGCAATGTCCGTGATCATGTCGACAGCCTTTGCCAAGCAAGGATATTTCGGTGACCCAGCTCGCGTCGCGGCTCAGATTGTCTCAGGAATTGGATTTCTTGGCGGCGGAGCCATTATTCAATCTCGAGGCACCATTGTGGGACTCACCACAGCAGCATCGATTTGGGTAGTTGCAGCAATCGGTATCTGTGTTGGCATGGGGTATTATTTCGTCGGAATTTTGGTTTCTGTATTGGTGGTAGCGACGTTGATTCTCGTGACCTCGATGGAAAGTCGATTCATTGCTAGAGCCTGGACCTTTAGTTGTGAGATCCATGCCGAGGACCCTGATGGTCAGGTCCGGACCGCCATCAATGCTTCGCTCGAGCGAAATGACTTGGCGCTCGATGACTTTGAGGTCAAGACGGTAGGTTCCCTCAGTGTGCTGAGCCTGCGTTACAAGGGATTTCAAACCGATCACAAGCGTTTCCTCCTAGAGCTTTGGAGCAAAGGGGGCATTCGTGAAATTCGGCAGAAGCTCGGTTAGAATTTTTTCCTTGATCAATCAGGCACTTGTCCGTAGCCTTGGAGAAGAAGAGGGCGTCAAATGACTAAAGCAGATCTGGTAAACTTGATTGCGGAAAAGGCCCAGCTTCAACATAAGCAGAGTGAAATGGTCGTCAATCTAGTTTTCGACATGATGACTGATGCTCTAAAGAAGGACGATCGAATTGAAATTCGTGGATTCGGTTCCTTTGTGAATCGCAGCTATGGATCGTATCAGGGACGCAATCCTAAGACTGGCCAAGTAGTGAGCGTCCCCCCTAAGCGCGTGCCTTTTTTTAAAGTTGGAAAAGAGCTTAAAGAAATGGTGGACGGTAAGCCAGGCGCTGCCACCTGACCTAGGCTTAACCCCGAATAAAGTAAGTAGCTACTATTCCAAGTGCCAAGATCCAGCGGTAGACGATGTATCCGCCCATTCCTCGCTCAAGGAGATTTTTGTTCAGCGCACCAAGAGCAATCAGGCTTGAAAAGAAAGCGGCAACGAAAGCTACACCTAAGCTTAGCCAAGAAAAATCAGGGCCTGCCTCAGCAGCCGAAAACGAAAAGTGACGAAAGGCCGGTAGGGATTCATAGATCAATATTGGTGCGAAGGTTAGCCCCACTAGCTTCATGCTAGCTTCTCCAATGTAGTTTCTAAGAAACACAGCAGACAGGGCACCTTCTTGTCGTCCTGCGCCAGGAATGAGGAGTAGTGACTGACAAATTCCGATGATGAGCGAGTCGATCCAATTCCAGTTAAAGAGGTTCTTGAGCTTTCGATTCATGCCAGACGCCATTTGAAGTGGAATTCCAAAAACAATGAGACTGCCGGCCATCCAAAGCGGATGCAAGTTGCCTTCGGCGAGCTGGTCCTTGAGTAGAATACCAATTCCTAGCGGAGGTAGTGCACTCAAGGCGATGAAGAAGGGGATGCGTTCATCGATCGTGGAAGGCCGTTTCCAAAAAATCAAAACCCTAAGAAAGGAGGAGAGGATGCTTGCCCAGTCATGCCGAAAGAAAACAAGGAGCGCCAAGAGGCTTCCAAAAGAGAGCCATGCATGGAACTCGGCACTTGGCATTTGCCACTCGAGCAAATAGGGGATGGCCCAGCGGTGAGCAGAGGCGCTTAAAGGTAAAATGTTAGAAATTCCTGAAAGAACAGCCATCACGAATGCTTGAAATGCAGGTAACATGGAAAGAAATTTATCACTGAAGCGTTCGGCTGACTATTTGGAATAATGAAGGGACTGA
>CAUJDS010000026.1 GCA_963169695.1 Bdellovibrionota bacterium | reverse complement strand
TCCTTTCGCACTTCTTCTAGTGTTGGTGAACTGGACTTCCCAAATGCCAAGGCCACAAATCCTCCCATCAAGAGACCCACCATTAGATACCGCATGCTTTGCCACTCTCACTTCTCATTTTGTCACGATCACTGTATACATTTGGAACATAGTTTCCGACTTCCTTTTTTCTATTTTCATTCCCGGTATAATTCGACTTCAGGTACTCCGAGAATCCAGATTGAAATCTCTTGAGATCCAAATCTGGAAATTTGTGAACTTTGGCTGGGGATTTTTCCTTATCCGTTATTTGGATTTCTTTTTTTGCGGGCGAGTTCTTTTTCATCCAGGTCATAAAGGGCCCCCGAATTCCGCCTGTACCGCCATTGTGCATCCAGACGGCCAGGTCCTTAGCTACCGATTGAATTTTCTCTGGATCGACTTCCATTTTATCGTCCATTTTTTTCCATGTATCGATCCAATCCTTCATCATTTGCATAGCTGCCTTTCTATTTGAAAGGTAATAGAGAGCACCGACTGCGATATTTCTGAGAGGATTATCTTTTCCAGAAGCATAGTCACAATCTCCACCTGGATTGGGAGCTGACTTTATTTGCTCTTTGATTCTAGTACAGGTTGATTTATCTTGGTCTTTTAATTTTAGATAGCCAGTACTCGTAGGAATGACTGACCGAGATGCAATTCCTTCCGAATTAAGTACGTCCTTTATGGCAATGTCCGTTAATTGGGCAACTCCAGCAGCACCGGTTCCACTCATCGCGTTAGGCATGAGTCGTGACTCATGATTAAAAACATTGAAAAGTTCTCCCTCCGAAATTCCGAAACAGTCTGCAGTATCTTGAAGTTCTGCAGTCACAATTGCTGTGACCTGGGGAGAAACACAGGGTCGGTTGGACTTATTTTTTGATGAAGTCCACTTTCCATTTTTGGTTTTTTGGCAGTTCAAATATTGAAAGGAGTGGCTGGCTTCGTCCTTTTGCGATGCGAGGACACATGCAGCTAAGTCAGATTTAAGTACTTCTGCCATACTGGGTCTTTTGGCTTGAAGCCGCTCATTGAGGGCTTCTTGAGCTGCTGCCTGAACTGCGGGGCAGCCCTCGAAAACGAGATTTGCTGGAACTTCGCTCAATGGTACTTCCTTACAAGCTGTTTCTGCCGGGCTAGCCGAAAGGGCTTTGAGGATTTCAGTGAGCTTTCCCGAAAGAATCTCAGCGTCCTTTCGCACATAGGCTGTCACAGGATTTCCATCCAATCCCTTTGCCTTAAGCGGTATCCAATCTGACTGAGGATCCCATTTTTGTTGGTCTATCTCATAGTTCTCTTCGGCATTAAGTCCACCATAAGGACTTTCCAAGTTAGATAAACTCACATAGACCGGAACTCCATTTTTCTTTGCTCTTACATAGAGTGCCTCTGTCGCCTTTTCAATTTCAGCGGAAGGGGCCTCAGCAACAGGTTGAGCCGCTGCTTTGGGAAGGTCCTTCAGAAGAAGCCAGTTTTGTTTGGCATAGAGAATCCAGCCCTTTCTGCCATTGCCGAAGTCTACATAAAGAGCCTGCCGGCCATCTACCCTTGCCTCAATTTTCAAGATAATCCCGGTGTCGCCTGATTGAGCGGCAAAAAGTATCTTCGCTTTCTTGAAGGCGGGCTCTTCTCTCACATTGATTTGCGCGCCATCTGAGATTTCGAATTTTTGGCCCTCCACTTGGGCCATCAAGCCCACAGAAAGCACCAAAGTCACCAAGCTCTTGAGCGAAGCTTTTCTTTTGAATAAAATCATAGCTTCCTTGAGTTTCTCACAGAGTTTTTGGCTTGGGTCAAAGAAGTTGCTTCAGTCGAAATCAAGCTACCTTTTTTTCGACGACGCCGGACTCCTCGGCATTTTCTGCCGGGCCAGTAAGCTTCTGTGCGAAGGCATGGATGTCCTCATCCGATAGGAGGTCGCTGGCAATTAAGTACAGACCCACGGCTTCGGTCTGTCCTTTGAAGAGGTGAGCACCAAGCAGGTTGGCTTGTTTGGGTGGCTTCTCTAACTGATCATAGAACGCTGTAGAAAGGATGATGTTGGTGCCTTTCAATTCGTGGACCAACTTCTCCATTCGATGGACGAGATCTACTCCTACCGAAGTCGTATCGAAGGATTTCTGAGTCATGACGCCAGAAGGAGTGACAAGCTGAACTTGATGTACATCTACGGTACAATCCCTGGCCACATGGAGGGCGATACCACATTCGATCTGTACATCATGAACCATAGAAAGACTTCGCAGCGATACCCGAAACTCGCGCGCCACAGCAAGGGCGGCTTCGTAGGGATTTCCTACTCCATCAATCAGTCCAAAATGACCATAGGCGGAGTCGCCGGAGTGACTTTCGCGCCAACCGCCATGGCGAATGATGGACTCCGAAAAACTTTGAATCACTATGCTTCTTAGCGTCCTGCCATTCACTTCTGTGCCGTGGATTTCGTTGCTGTTGATGATATCAAATGTCACACAAACCAAGTCTCGCTTGGCCGGAAACTGAATCTTATTTTCCTTAAGTGCGAGGAGCACAAAAGGCGGGACCCAGCATTCAAGTTCTTTGCGCATACCTTCTTCTTGCTTTTTGGAGTCCTCTAATTGCTTCGAGAGCGTGGTCAATTCATCGTTTTTTGTTTTTAATTCCTTTTCACGTTGGAGAAGCGTTTCGAAGAGCTTCTCCTTCTCGCGACTCATCGTATAAAACTCAACAGCCTTCTGCATACGAGCTACGAGATCATCGGTATCCCAAGGCTTGCGAATGTAATCAAAGACCTGAGCCTTGCGAACGGTCTCAATCACCAAGTCCTCATCGGAATATCCAGTCACAATGATTCGTACCGAGTGAGGTGTCAGCTTCTTTGCAATCTCAAGAAAGTCCACGCCCTTGATCCCCGGCATGCGCTGGTCAGCCACAATGACCCATGGCTTATCCTTGTCTAAAGTTTCGAGCGCCTTCAAGGGATTGGAGAAGGTTTTGATCTCCCATTCATCCGGCAAGGAAGCTTCAAATACGGTGAGGTTATGGGCATCGTCATCTACATAGTAGAGAATAGGCTTCATGCGGCCTCCTTCTCGTAGAATGGGGTCTCGCCTGGGAACTTAAGAAGAAATTCTGTTCCTCTTCCGGGTTCTGATTGAGTTGCGATGGTTGCGTGATGGCGCTCCAACTCAGTCTTGACGATATGAAGGCCAAGGCCCGTACCTTTTCCAACTTCCTTGGTCGTAAAGAATGGCTCAAATACGCGCGCTAAGGTTTCTGGGGACATGCCGGATCCGGTATCAGAAATTTTGACCACCACACCCTTGGCCTCCGAATAGGCTTCAATCAAGAGTCGCCCACCTTGAGGCATGGCATCGATGGCATTGTTGATGAGGTTCATAAAGATCTGATTCAGCCCTACGATACTTCCAAAGAGCTTAAGTCCTGGTTCAATTTTGACCTGGAGATCAAATCCTTCTTTGAGTCGGCTGCGTAGAATGGCCATAACAGAAGTCACAATGGTCTGCACTTCCACATCATTGAACTTGGCTTGGTTGAGACCAGTGTAATTTTTTAGGCTACGAATAATGTCGAAAGTAAGGCTCAAGCCCTCTTTCATCGTTGTAAATAGTTTGATGACTTTGCCCATGTCCTCTGGCTTGGCAATCTTTTGGAGCTCTTTCTCCAAGGGTTTGATTGATCCGTTGACGTAGTTGAGTGAGTTATTGATCTCGTGCGCTATTCCCGCTGCCAAGGTACCCAAGGATGCGAGCTTAGCACTTTGAATCAATTCAGCCTCGGTCGCTTTCAGGTCCGAAAGCGTCGTCGTGAGTGCTTTGGTCTTCTGTTGAACTTCAGTCTCAAGATTCGTACGCAAATAGTCGCGCTCGCGGAAAGCCTCAGAGATTTTTTCATTGATAGACACAGCAAAGAAAAGCAAGCCTCCCACCACACCTAAGGACAAGATCATCACTCGATTGGTGACACCCGTGATAGAAAGAATATCATTGACGATGGCAGCTACAAAAATTCCAAGACTGGCAAGTTGCAAGAGCGAAGAACGAGTCAATCGCTTTTTAATGGAGTCGCGCGTGAGGCGCGCAATCGCAACTAGAAAGAAGGCTAACGCAAATCCAAACGGAAGCGTGGTTCCAAACTGAAGGACGTCACCACTGGCACCAACAACAAGAATGGCCAAAGCAATGAAGGTGCTCGTAAGATAGGTCCAAAATATTCGTGATCCAATCAATCCTTCGTGCCTAAGGGAATTGGCAAAAAGCACCGTGCCTAAATGAACTCCAAAATCTGCAATTCGATGCATTTGAAGCATCGTAAGATCAAAGCCGAAGAAGCCCGGGACGGATCCTAAAAAATAGCCCGACCAAAGAAAATTCGAAAGCGAGAAAGAAAGCGCCAGAGGTCGCTGGACCTTGCCGTAGAAAATAATCAAGAAGAACAGACCCAATACGAGAAGCGTACCGCCTGCAATGGCATTAAGCGATTCGTAGAATAGGTTCCCGCGGGAAGGCTCTTTCTGTAGGTACGGAAGAAACTGTAGGCGGGCAAAATATCGCGAATAGGAATAAATTTGCCAGGTCAGAATCTTTCCTGCGGGAAGGTCCTTACATGCTAGCTCAGGGACTCCATAGAATGAACGAACCTTCTTAAAGGCTGTATCGCCCTCCGAGAAAGCCAACTTTCCGTCTACAAAAAGGCGATGCGCGGAGTGAACAACGGAAGGAAAAACAAAGTGGGCGTCTGGCTGAGTAGCACACTCCGCCAAGAGCGTGTCTGAGTTCAACGTTGCTTGATACCCATATTCATAAGGCTGCCAGGAATGAGAAATAGTCCAACCATTGGACAGAACCGTTGGAAGAGGTTGCACCCCAAGGAAGCTAGAAATAGCCATAAGAAACCGAATCGCAAATGCTTCCAAAAAGCTTCACATCTCCTTTAAGCCGCGTTATCCACATTTTTCAGTTTGGTTTTGTCTAATTCTTCGAACTGCACATCAGCTTTTTCTAGTGCTTGTCCAAAGACATTGAGAACATAGTCCAAGTCCGAAATCTGATGGCCCGAGGTAACCGTAAAGCGAAAGCGACACGCTTTTCGACTTACGGCCGGATAGACGATCGGTACAACAAATACTCCCTTTTCTTGAAGGTACTGGTTCATCACGCCGAGCTTGGCTTCATCCCCAATCACTACGGGTACTACGGCACTCTCGTGATTTTCTTTGACTGGATAGCCCAACTCTCTCAGGCCTTTTACGAAGTGGTGTATATTGCGATGAAGATTCTGTACCAAGCTTGCATCGTCCAGAAATAGCTGAATCGCTTGATAGGCAGCAGCCGCGGTGGAGGGCGGAATGGAAACCGAAAACATATGTGCCCGTGCAAACATAAAGAGCCAATCGGCAACATCCTTGCTGGTGGATATAAATCCGCCGATTCCACCTGCGATCTTCGAGAAGGTCCCCATCACCATATCCACACGGTCCGTGACTCGATGCTGATCGCAGGCACCCAAGCCTTTCGGACCCACCACACCAAAGCTATGCGCCTCATCCACGAAGGTTCTTGCTTTGTGCTTCTTGGCAATGTCGACAAAGTCACGCAATGGAGGTACGTCGCCATCCATTGAGAATACGCCCTCTGTAATGGCGATACATCCCGAATACTGAGATCGATTCTCCGCCAGTACCTTATCAAGGTGGGCCATATTATTGTGCTTAAAGAATCGCGACGTTGCCCTCGACATCTGCATGCCATCTTGAATCGAAGCATGTGCGAGCATGTCAGATACTACGAGGTCTTGACCGCTAGTAATTCCTTGAATCGCTCCAATATTGGCTGCATACCCAGAATTGAAAAGAATCGTCTGCTCTTTCTTAAAGATTCTTGAAAGCTGATCGCAGAGCTTTTCGTGCTCTTCAGAGATTCCCGTGGTCAAGGGCGAACCCGTTGCACCAAATCCATAGAGATTGATGGCCGCTTTTGCTGCTTCCATGACCTTAGGGTGAGAAGCAAGTCCAAGGTAATCATTAGATCCCATAATGATGTAGTCTTGACGGCCACTTTTTCGAGATTTCTTTAAGTGCACGCGAGTGCCCATCGATGGCTCTCGTATTGAGTGGTATAAAAATTTGGGACTATCCTTCCATTCCCTGAAGAAAATGGAGTACTGCTTGCACTTGGCAAAGAGGTCCGTATTCATGGCTTGGTTTTCTGCAAAGTCAGCAAGTGAGAATCGCTCGGGACTCAATTCAAATTCAAAGGGATTGATTTCTTTGGAGTCCGTCACTTCTAAGAACTGACTCAAAGGCCCATCAAGTGGAACCTTGGAGTCTACAGTAGAAAGTGCTACGTACACCTCACCAGATTCTAATTTCTTAATGTTACGAATTACTAAGCGACCGAGCGCGTATTCGTGATCCGTCCATGAAATTTTTCCGGCAGGTACCAATTCACTGGCTGCGAGTTCTTCGGCAATGGTTTGGTTTAATTTTGGGTCATCACATGTCGCTCCGAGTCCTGTTAAGGAACAATTGTCGAGCCGCAGATCAAACCGCGTTCCTGTACGAGATTCGACAAAGAATCGCACTCCCGATTGCTTCCTTAGTTGAAATCGCTTGGGTCGTATAGCCTTGCTCATTACGCTCATGACAGGTCTCCTGTGCTCAACCTTTCGACTTTACTGAAAGAAATCTTTATCGCCATGAGTGATAACGCATTGCGATCATTGATTATTTATCTGGATTGCTTGTCATCCCTTTGGGCTTGAAATAGGTTCGGTAGGCACTAAGGGGGTGGGAGTTCTTGAAAAGCATTGCTTGGAAGTCACTGAAAGTTCTAAGACGCGTCCCTGAGGTTCTGCTAGCGCTGGCAGCCATGGGAGCGCCACTATTTTGTCAGGCTCAAGTGCTCTCCCTAGAAGACTGGCTCGAGTCGCATCGCACCATAGCAGTGGCGCGCCTCATTGAAAATGCGACCAAACTTGAAGGGGCCCAGTCCGGGCTTATCGTTGCTTCGCCTTCGAAGGAAGCTCCCGATTATTTCTACCATTGGGTAAGAGATGGCGCTCTTGCCATGGACGTCATGGCAAGCTTGTCTTTGGACGGAACCGAAACGGAACGAAGTACCGCCAAGGCTATTCTCGAATCCTACGTCACCAGCACCCTAGTGATCCAGACCGTACAGAACAAGAGTGGCGGCCTTGGGGAGCCCAAATTTCATCCTACCGGCAAAGCCTTCGATCAAGATTGGGGACGTCCCCAAAACGATGGCCCAGCGCTTCGCGCATTGACACTCATTCGATGGGCCACCATCTGCATGCTTCGAGGAGACGAGACCTATGTTAGGAAATTTCTATTTGATTCGAAGCTACCAAGTGAGTCAGCCATCAAGAGGGATCTCGAATACGTAGCCAATCATATTGAAGAACCAAGCTTTGATCCATGGGAAGAGGTAATGGGGAATCACTTCTACCATCGCTTAGTTCAGCGCGCGGCACTCGAACAAGGAGCCACTCTTGCTAGACAGCTTGGAGACACTGCCGCTGCCGAGTGGTACGAAAAACAGGGCAACACACTAGGAGAAAAGCTTCTTCTGCATCTCAAAGTTGAGCGTCCAGGGGTTGTCACTACCTTAGACCAAAAAGGAGGATGGGATCATAAGCGGTCCAATTTCGATGCCTCGTCGCTGCTAGCGGCACTTCATACTCGAAGCTCTCCGCGCTTCTCGGAAAGGATCTCGCATCCTTCGATCCTGACCTTGGCCAACTCGCTAGTGAAATATTACCGAACTCACTATCAAATAAACCGCGGACAAAAAGGAATCCTCCTAGGACGTTATCCCGAAGATGTCTATGATGGAGTGGGATTCAGTGCAGGTCATGCATGGATCCTCACAACCCTAGGACTTGCAGAATACTATTATGAACTCGCGAGACACCTTCAGTCTGCTTCCATTCCCTTCAACCAAGAAATCACCAGTCATCAGCTAGTTCGCCGGGCACTTCGTTATTCTCAAGGTAGTGGCAGAACCCCTATTCTTTCAGTAGATGCCGTTTCTCGAGCACTGTTTGAAATGGGCGACCATATTCTACTCCGGCTAAAGGACCTCCTGCCATCAGACGGCAATATGTATGAGCAACTAGATCGCAGTACAGGAGAGTCTCGCGGCGCCTCTCATTTGTCTTGGAGCTACGTCTCCTTTATTACGGCTTTGAAGGCGAGGGAATCTTGTAGGGCAGCATTTGCAAAGCGATAGACTGATTCTTGCTTTTTACACGGGCAAACGGTACCACAGTCTCGATCATTGAATTAAAGAGGGACATTTCCATGAAACGAATTTTGGTATTGGTAGGATCATTACTTATGCTTAGTGCTTGCGCCACTTTAGGGGGTGGTCAAAGCGCATCCACTCCGAAGGCCTACCTCGATGGCGAGCCCGATCCTAAAACCAAAGCAACTGATATTCGTGATGCTCTTTCACGGAGGGTCCATATTCTTAGGTCCAGGGATTTAGGGAAGAACGAAAAAACGAGCGGAACCGTTTCGAATTCAACTAAAACTACCATTCCAAGTGGAACGTCGATTCAACTTGTACCAGTGACTCCTCCCTACCTCATCGCGAGTACTCGGGATTCAGTCGAAGATGAAGGCTATAAGCAGCGCTGGAGTGAGGAGAAGAAGAATGCGGAGTTTAAAAAACGTTTGGCAGATCGAAAAAGTAAGGAACTGAAAAATCAGCAGTGCTTTGAGGCAACAATTACGACGCCTGATTTTATTTTAGTAAAGGATGTTTTTCCAAATGGCACCAAACTGAAATTCTGGCATTTGGAATTGGAGCAAAACCAATCAAAGAGCCCATTAAAGTCGGACGAAAACCTTACCTGCATCATTTCGACCGGAAGTGTGTCCTATGCTAATAATACAGGCAATTCAGATTACCACTCGGCCACCAATAGACTTTACACTTGCCCGACTTTGTATTGCAGTAAGATGTCGATTGATTATCTCAAGCCATTTAAAGTCAATGTAGATCCACGCTTTGAAAAGGATCTCATTCCGGTAGAACTCGAATGGAAGGGATCTAAGTAGTTTCGAAAGGGCCGACTGGATTCTCCACGGGATTTCCAAATGCCATTTATCGAAACATTGACATTCCAATTTGTTTCCATTATTCTGGAACCATGGAAATGCATGAAGCCTCGGAGGCCTTCTCCTCACTGTCGCAGGAAACACGACTTAGGGTTTTCAAACTACTGATCCAGTACGGTAGTGACGGAATCATTCCTGGCAAGATCGCCGAAGAGTTGAAGATCCCTGATAACACCCTTTCTTTTCATCTCTCGCACATGAGCAAGGCAGGACTTGTTACGTCAGAGAAGAGTGGCCGCTCAGTAACCTATTTTGCAAATACCGATTTGATCGAGCAGCTGATCGGCTACCTGAAAGAAAACTGCTGCGTTCGTGAACAAGACTCTAAGTCCAGCAAGGCCTCAACTCCAAAAAGGAAGTGTTAGTAATGAAGCGATTTCATATTCATGTCGGCGTAAAGGACATCAACAAATCTGTTCAATTCTATTCTACGCTCTTTGGTCAACAGCCAAGCAAGCTTAAGGAAGACTATGCCAAGTGGATGCTTGAAGATCCGCGCATTAACTTCGCTATTTCGACAAGGACCAATGATGTAGGAGTCAACCACCTTGGCATGCAGGTAGACTCTGTCGCAGAATTGAGCGAAATAACTGAACGCCTAAAAAATGCGGATTTAGGGGTTTACGATGAGGGTGAAACGACCTGCTGTTACGCTACTTCCAATAAGGCTTGGGTATCCGACCCGGCGGGAGTGCCATGGGAGGCTTACCAAAGCATGGCTGATGCGGATGTTTTCAGTAACAAAGATGTATCCAAAACTGATGACAGCGAGTCCGATTGCTGCGCTCCTGATGACTCCAAATCTAGCTGTTGCGGGTAGTTTGCCATGAAAATACTCTTCATTTGCGTTGCCAACGCAGCTCGCAGCCAACTCGCTGAAGGTCTTGCTAAGAAATTATTTCCTAATGCGGAAATTGAAAGTGCGGGATCTCATCCCGGAAAACTGAATCCATACGCGGTCACAGCTATGGGAGAGATTGGTATAGACATCTCGCACCATTATTCGAAGAGCGTCGACGACCTTTCACCTCTATTTATTGCTGACCTGGACTACGTCATCACTCTTTGCGCAGAAGAAGTTTGTCCCATATTAGTTTCCAAAGCGAAGAAGCTCCATTGGCCTCAGACGGACCCCGCAACGAAGGAGACATCTTCTGATTCTGAAGCTCTCACTCGCTTTCGAGTTGCCCGGGATGCTATTTCGGAGCGACTGAATGCATTCAAGTCGGAGATCGATGTTTGAACCTGCGAAAGCGAATGCTTGCTGAGTTTATAGGTACGGCTGGATTGCTCATCGCCGTAGTCGGCTCCTGCATTATGGGGGAGGCTCTTGCACAAGGCAATCTTGCGATTGCTCTTTTGGCAAACTCCATCGCAACCGGAGCGGCTCTATACGCTTTGATTCAATGCTTTTCGGGTGTATCTGGAGCACATTTTAATCCGGTTGTTAGTCTTGTCGAGTGGCTCTGGAAAAGGCTAACGATAAAGGAACTTTTAGGTTACGTCATGATGCAGCTTTCTGGCGCTATCGTGGGCGTGTTCGTTACCCACGCCATGTTTGGGCAAAGACTCCTCCAATTTTCGTCTCGCGATAGAGGCGGCTTCCGTTTTATTTTTTCTGAAGTAGTCGCGACGTTCGGACTTATTGTTGTTATTTCACTTGCTGGAAAAAAGAACGTAGGCGCAACCCCGTTTGCCATCGCCGCTTACGTCATGGCTGCATACTGGTTTACTTCTTCCACTTCCTTCGCCAATCCAGCCGTCACCGTGGCTCGGTGTCTAACAGACACATTCTCGGGAATACTCTGGACAGGATCTTTGGGATTTATTCTCGCACAAATCATGGGCGCTTTGGTCGCTTACAAGATGATGCGACTGTTTTAGGTAGTTACAGTGGACCACTTCCCTGTCCGCCGACCGGAGCCGGGAGGAAAGCAAGTACGGATAGCGAGATTATTGGTCGGGCCGACTGGATTCTATTTGAGGGCCGACTGGATTCCCCTCATCGTCCCGTGCCTCCAGCACTGGACTCTTCGGGCCGGGTCAATGTGCTTTCGTTCGCTTCACGCTCACTTCAGCCCGCACCGCGGGCCGCACATTTCCCTTCGAATCCAGAACCAACCCATCAAAACTAAAAAAGGCCGCCAGCCTTTTGGGCTGACGGCCTTTTTTAGTTTGGTCGGGCCGACTGGATTCGAACCAGCGACCCCTTGCACCCCATGCAAGTGCGCTAGCCAGGCTGCGCCACGGCCCGACGCAGGAAAAAACTTGAGGTCCGGGGCAAGCTACCTAAGGTAGGTAGCCAAGTCAAGATTGAGCTATGATCTGTTCTTGATTCTGAGTGGCGGCAGGTCGGTCAGCAACCGATCCCGCTTCGACGATCTCAAAGTGGCTTGGATCACTGAAAATTTCTCTCAATAGCCGGTAGTGCAATTCATGGCCGGAGCGATGAAGCTGAAATCGTCCCCAAACCATAAAACCTGAAAGCCGAATATCACCAATGGCGTCCAAAACCTTGTGACGAACAAACTCATCTGGATAACGCAATCCACCTGAATTCAAAATTCGGTATTCATCCAAAACAACCGCATTGTCGAGTGAGCCACCCTGCGCAAGTCCCATGCGGCGAAGTGCTTCAACATCTTTCAGAAAGCCAAAGGTCCGTGCTCCGGCAATTGGTAGGTAGCCTGTATCCACTTCCTTATATTGGTAATATTGAAAACCGATCATGGGATGTTCCCAATCGATCGTGGCATCGATCTCTAGCTGATGACTAGGCTCTACAACAGCCCACTTCTCATCCAGCTTCATTTCAATACGCTTCTTGATTCTCAGCACCTTGCGAGGCCGCAAGAGACTTTGCAAACCCGCACTTTGAATCGCTTCGCAATATCCCATTGCACTGCCATCCAAAATCGGCAACTCGGGACCATTCACTTCACAAACAAGATTGTCGACACCCAGTCCATAGAGCGCAGATACCAAATGCTCAATGGTACCAATGGTGGCTTTGCCTTGTCCCAAGGTGGTAGCAAGACGGGTGTTGATAACATTTTCAAAGACTGCTGGAATCTCTGGACGACCAGGAAGGTCCTCTCTCACAAAAACAATTCCTTGATCCGGATCCGCTGGCTTCAGGGTGAGTCGAACTTTTTCGCCCGAATGAAGGCCAATGCCTTCTAATGATACCGATCTCTTTAAAGTACGCTGCAGCATGCGAGGGCCCCCAGAATTTTTAGCTTCAGCGAGAGTAAAGCAAGGTTCATACCGATTTGTCCGACTTTATCATTTTATTTTTAAAACTTTCTCATTCTATAGACTTGATGCAGGGAGTTTTCTATCACTCCACTGTTAGTGTTCCAAGTGGTAATGAGGCGTGTGCTTTTACCCACGGTTTTTTGCTGCGAGTCGCAGCTTAAATCACACACCCAATGGCTCTTGGGTCGGACCTTTTTCCCACTTCAATCCCAAGTGCTCATACGCTTGACGCGTAGCGAGGCGGCCACGGGGTGTCCTTTGTATAAGTGCTTCCTGCACTAAGTAGGGCTCGTAGATATCTTCGAGGGTGGACCTTTCTTCTCCCAAAATGGAAGCTAGCGTCTCGATACCAACTGGACCCCCGTCAAACTTCTCGATGATGGTGAGAAGCAGCTTTCGGTCCATGGGATCCAACCCGAGAAAATCGATTTCGAATAAAAGCAGTGCTTCTGCAACCACGGAAGAAATGATCTCTTTTGCTTTTTTGATCTGGGCAAAGTCGCGGACCCTTCGCAGCAGGCGATTGGCAATCCGCGGTGTACCCCGAGAGCGTCGGGCTAATTCTTCAGCACCTGTCTCATCCAATGGAATACCTAATAAGCGAGAGGATCGATTGAGAATACGCACCAAATCAGCAACAGGATAAAATTCAAGGTGTAGATGAATGCCGAAGCGATCCCGCAAGGGCGACGAGAGCAAACCACTACGTGTCGTGGCACCCACTAACGTAAAATGCGGAAGGTCGATTCTCAGTGTCCGAGCCCCTGGTCCCTGTCCCACAATAATATCGAGTTTGTAATCCTCCATGGCACTGTAAAGGATTTCCTCAATCGGTTTGGCCAGGCGATGAATTTCATCAATGAAAAGCACATCTCCCTGCTGCAGGCCACTTAGCACGGAAGCCAAATCACCCTTTCTTTCGACATTAGGCCCCGCCACAATATGAAGCTGTGTTCCCAACTCCGTAGCAATGATGGTTGCAAGGGTTGTCTTACCCAGCCCTGGAGGCCCTGCCAGAAGAACATGATCCAGGGAATCGCCTCGTTCTCGCGCGGCTTGAATAAAAACGCGAAGTTTCTCTTTCGACTTATCTTGGCCGATGTATTCGCCAAAACTCCTTGGGCGGAGCGCACGGCCTTCTTCCTTATGAACCTCTATGGGGGTAACCAGTCGCTCCTCCATCTAAGTGCCCAGCTCCCTAAGGGTTTGCCGAACCAGCGTCTCAAGTGGAGCACCCGCGGCCGCTTCTGAAAGAACCTTTCTGAGGACTCGATCCAATTCATTCTCGCGATAGCCCAAACTCTTCAGGGCGGTCATCACATCGGCATAACCAGAAGGCTGACCTCGATCTGAAGGTATTTGTTGTTGCGAGAATTTCTTCTCTACGGCATCAGCCAAATCAATAAATATTCTTTCGACAGTCTTCTTGCCAACACCTGGCAAAGCAATCAATCGATCGCGATCCTTATTCGCAATTGCGGCCAAAAGGTCTTCTACGCTCAAATGAGAAAGGATGGTGAGCGCGAGACGAGGTCCAATTCCATTGACCTGAAGCAGAAGTAAGAAAACTTCCCTTTCTAATTCCGATTTAAATCCATAGAGGTCAAGGGCGTCCTCCCGAACATGCGTGTGGATATAGAATGCCGCCGTGCCTTTTAGGGAGTAATGCGAAGGTACTTGGATCAAATAGCCCACCCATGAGTCAGGTGCGCCGCCAGCCACACCAAGCACTATTTTTCCGGGATGGGACTGAAGGACGGTTCCTTGGAGGAAGGCTATCATCGCCAAACAATCTCAACCTTAAAGTGATCCGTCAATGGCGGAAGCTTTCAATCAAACCCTAGCGATCGAGCCATCGACCGACTGCGACCCTTGGCAAGTTTGGCAGCTATTGGGGAAGACGCCTGATAAGCTGCCGTAATTGCCAGGGCAAGGGCGTCTGATTCATCATGCCTACGACACTCCAGTTGTGAACCTAAAAGGAGCTTAATACGAGCGGTTATTTGATCCTTCTCAGAATGGCCATAGCCTCCAATGCTTCGCTTAACCTCAGTTGCCGAGTACTCCCGCAACTCAGCTCCGAATTGAGCCACACTTAGTAGGACTACTCCTCGAACCTGACCAAGTTTGAGGGCTGAGGATGCATTCTTGGCAAAAAAAGCCCGCTCGACTGCAATAATTTTTGGACGACAGCGTTCCAAAATGCTGGAAAGATTTTGGTGCAAGTCTAGGAGACGCTTCTCGAAGGGATCCTTGGCCTGCAAAGCAATATGACCATATTCAATGGGATGCAGGTGACGATCTTTACTTTCAATGCAACCCCATCCAGTGAACAGGGATCCAGGGTCTACTCCTAGGATCCGCAAAGCCACGTGTCAGGCACTTCCCAATGGTTGTTCATAAACACGATAGGTCTTTGATTTTCGACCCTTCATTTTTTCAGCGGCCTTCAACATGGCTGCATTGTCTTCCAGAATCCAAGATGCTTCTCCAATGGGATATCCATTGGCAGGACCTCTTTTGTAGTATTCCAGATAGAGAAGAGGTCCAATTCCGAGAGGTTGGTATTCTTTGAGGACTCCCAAAATGGGAATTCGACATCGATTGATTGCACTTCGTTTTCCTGGGCCTTTTAGGAACCAAAGCAGCTTAAAAATTCCGAAGGGGAATAACCTACCATCAGGGATTTTTTTGAAAACCTGATTCGCATCCGGAAGGCCCACGCCAAATCCAACCTCCTTGCCCTTTACCATGGCAAACAAGATCAGCTCTGGGTCGACGATCAGCTTCAATTCATCAGCAAACTTTTTAATTTCTTCATCATTCATTGGGACGAAGCCCCAATTGTCACTCCAAGCATCATTGAAGATGGTGATGATCTTTTGAACCTCTTGGTAAACTTCCTTCATTCGAATGGTTCTGAAACTCACATCGCTTCTTTGCCGAAGCCGCTCAGCTTGGGCAACCATCCGGTCATCAAATTGTTCTGTGCCGTGAATATTGATCGCAAACATGTCACGAGTCTTTTTCAGCCCATAGCCCTCTAGCAGAGACTGATAGTAAGGCGGGTTGTAAGTCATCATCAAAAAAGGCGAGTCATCGAAACCTTCGATAAGCAAACCGCACTCATGGTTGACGGTGGGATTCATGGGTCCACGCATGGCGTCCATTCCCCACTCCTTCAGCCAGACTTTGACCCGATTGAGCAACTCTGCGGCGAGCTGGGGATTATTGGGACACTCAAAGAAGCCAAAGAAGCCCACGCGATCTTTGTGAAACTTATTGTGATTTTCGTCAATCACACCTGCAATACGCGCAATTGGCTTGTCTCCTTCGTAGGCCACAAGCGCATGAATAGTAGCGTGCTTAAAAAAAGGATTCTTCTTGAGATTCAGAAGGTCCTTCATCATCATTCTCAAGGGTGGAACCCAAATAGGATCATTGCGATAGAGGTCGTAGGGGACTTGAATAAAGTCTTTCCAGCCGTTGGCACTATCCACACGGCGAATATCGAATTGCATCTTTGCTAAGCTCCTGCTTCTGCGGACGCTCGCACTGCCCCATAAATTCGATTGGGTCCCAGCACGCCAAACTCCTTGCCAAGCCGCTCGAGGGTCTCGAGTACATAGGTCAAATCTTCCGTCGTATGGGTCGCCATATAGCTTGTACGAATCAAGGCTGAACCTTCTGGTACGGCTGGACTGATCACCGGCGTAGCAAACACACCATTTTCAAAAAGCTGCTGCGTAAACGCAAACGCTGCCCGGTCGTCTCCTATCACCAATGGAATAATGGGAGTTTGACTACCAAGCGTATTGAATCCCAATGACTTGAGCCGTGTGCGCATCAACTTGGTGTTCTTCCAGAGGTTCTCTAAATGGTTTGGTTCTTTTTGAATAATTTCCAAACACTCAAGCACCGTGCCTGCAGCCGCCGGTGGCATCGCCGCACTGAAGATAAAGTGGCGAGCCTTGTGCCGAATATAATCAATAACGTCCCGCGATCCTGCTACGTATCCGCCAAGGGATGCAAAGGACTTGGAGAAGGTACCCATCACGATATCGACACCTTCTGTAATCCCAAAATGATTGGCGGTACCTTGTCCTTGCGGTCCCAAAACACCTAGTGCGTGCGCGTCATCGACGTAAAGTCGACACTGATACTCGCGAGCTAATTTTACCAGGGCAGGCAAATCCGCAATTTCTCCAGACATTGAAAAAACGCCATCTGTGACGATCAATGCGCCATCGAAGTCCCCTCGAGTGGTTTCTAGGATTCGCTTGAGATCATCATAGTCACTGTGGCGGTACTTAATCGTTTTGCCGATTGCAGCACGGGTACCTTCAAAAATAGAAGCATGATTCTCTCGATCGCTATAGATCACATCTCGGCGTCCAACCAGAGAGGACAAAACACCCTGATTGGTCAAAAAACCCGTCGCAAAAATAAGGCAGGACTCTCTGCCTAAATAGGCGCAAAGCCGCCGCTCAAGCTCTTCGTGGAGCTCTAGATTGCCATTCAAAAAACGAGATCCAGTACAGCCGGTTCCGTACTTGTCTATGGCGTCCTTTGCAGCCTGCTTAACACGTGCGTCATGAGTAAGTCCTAAGTAGTTATTGGAACCAATCATGACTCTCATTTTGCCTTGGCAAAGGACCCTGGGTCCTTCGGTGGCACCAATGGCTCGGAAGTAAGGATAAACCCCTGCAGCCTTTACCTTTTTTGGTTCATCATACTCAAAGCACTTGGTAAAAAGATCCCGCTTATCGTCCATAAGTTGTTGAAATCCCTCTAATTAACTGAATAGCCTTCCTAATAGGACTAGCATTCGGCCTGGCCTAGGTCAAATTTCCTTTATGAATCAATGGAGTATAACCATCAATTATTAAGAATGACACCATGAGTCTTTATGATTACAATAGATGTTAGGGTTAAGGCTTTTCTCAGGCGCAAGTTAGCTTCAAAAAATATCTCGGAGTAGGAGCAACCCGTGCTTCCCAATCTCTCGCAAGCGATTCGTAAATTCCTTCCTTCCCTGGGAAATTCTCGTACGAGTATGAGCACGAGCACTGCAGCTCAGGCACAGAACCAAAAGCCCGATGACCAGAGGAAACAAAAGGATAAGGAAGAAACACCGACTGAAGCCTTAGTGCAGGAAAAGCCTAAAAGTACGGACAAATCTAAGCTACCCGCATCTTTACCTCAAGGAACAGGATCCTCCTTTGTACAACTCCTGCAAATCCTTCATCATTCCAAGTCCGTGGTCCGATGGCTGGCCAAGGGTACCTACCACAAGGCCATGTCGCAGAATGCGCGATCCAAACTCACCCGAAAAGGTATGGTTATCGACCAACGCATTGATTGATTTCCCTGGCCCGTGCTAACGTTCTAATCAATATGATCAGCACGTCAGCAATGCTCGTTACCTGGTTCCTTACTTTTTTGGCCATGGAATTTGCTGCATGGTTTATGCACAAATTTGTTATGCATGGCTTTCTCTGGGGACTTCACCAGGACCACCACGTTTCGAGGGGAACTGTGTTTCAACGAAACGATGCATTCGCCTTGATGTTTGCCATTCCAAGTTTTCTCTTGATGCTCTTTGGATCACTCGAGGGATACAGCCTCAAATTTCATATCGGCCTAGGAATCTTGGTGTACGGCGTGGCTTATACGCTGGTGCATGAAATTTTCATTCATCGTAGATTAGTTTATTTTGGCACTGGAAAAAATTGGTACTCCCGAGGATTGAGATTGGCTCATATGGACCATCACTTCAATACAGGGAAGTATGGCGGTAAGAACTTTGGGATGTTGGTGGTTCATCCAAAGTATTTTCTGAATGCTTTTCGAGATCTGAAGAAAAAAGCCAAATCTCGGAAATAGGGACTTCCTTCCAAGGTTTTTGAAACCGCGTCGCCATCTGAGGCAAAAGATCCAAGGTACCGCGAAGTGCTTCTCTTATTTTTCTTGGAAAGCGTACATAGCTTCGACTGTCCCAAGCTTTTTCTCCGCGCGAACGAATGACATTGCCAATCTGTTGATAAACACGCGAAGCGATCGCGATAGCCCAAGAAGACCGCAACGGGAGGTATTTCATTCCTTTGCGACCTTCGGAATACCAATGGTCTGCGTGGTCCAATAGCTCCTTCACCACTTCAAAAACGGCACGGCGATTCTCACTATCACCCACTTTTTCGGGATCCACGCCACGCTTTCGCAACCATTCCTTCGGAAGGTAGCATCGACCCATTTTGGCATCATCCAAAACGTCCCGGGCAATATTGGTCAACTGCATCGCACAGCCCATCCGACAGGCACTTGCCAACGCACGTTCGTCACTGACGCCCATAATGTGACTCATCATCAATCCCACCACTCCCGCAACTCGGTAACAATAGAGGCGAAGGTCCTCCAGGGTTTCGTAGGTCTGCAGGTCCGTGTCCATTCGAAGACCTTCAAGCAATTCTAGGGGGTAGTGCTGGGGCAATCGGTAGTTTTCAACTAGGTAGGCAAAGGCTTCAAATTCCATGCCTCCCGTCACAGGAGGTTGGTAGGCGGATAAAGTATTTCTTCGAAGGCTCAAAATGTTCTCGAGCTGTCGAGCCCTGCGTTCATCCGTGTTGGACCAACTCTCAAGTTGATCAACCGCATCGTCGCTGGTGCGACACCAAACGTAAAGAAGCGAAGCTCCAATTCGCCGGTCTTTCGAAAAAAACCAAGCACCAAAAGAAAAGCTCTTCGATCCTTTGGCTAAGACCTCTCGCGACCATACTTCAAGTCGGCGCAAGAGTTCCCTCCAAGAATGCTTCACCACTTCTTTGCTGGTCTTCAATAATAGTATTCACTGTCGCTTTGGCAGAACCTACCACGCCCGGAATCCCTGCTCCCGGATGGGTTCCTGCACCGACAAAATAAAGGCCGGCGATCTTGTCATCACGATTGTGTTGCCGGAAGTAGGCACTTTGTGTCAGGAGCGGCTCAAGCGAAAAAGCATTCCCTAAGTGCGCGCTAAGCTGATCCTTAAAGTCCAAAGGCGTAAAAATGCGCTTCGTCACAATCTGATTCTTCAAATCTGGCATGTACTGATCTTCTAGAAATTTCAAAATGCGATCGCCGTATTCCTCTCCCGCTTTATTCCAATCCATTGGATTCTTACCCAGATGGGGCACTGGAGAAAGTGCGTAGAAAGTATCGCAACCTGGAGGAGCTAGGCTTGGATCCGTGAGAGTCGGTGAATGAAGGTAGAGCGAAAAATCGTCCGCCAACTTTCCACGAATAAAAATGTCCTTCAAAAGCCCTCGGTACCGGGGTCCAAAAATGACATTGTGATGGCAGAACTTTCCTCGATACTGCTTCTTGGTTCCAAAATAGATCAAGAACAACGACATCGAGTAGTGCATGTTATTGAGGCGCTTGGCTCGAGGCTTGGCAAGCTTTGAGTCTTTGAGTAAGTGATTATACGTGTAGTGGACATCGGCATTGGACACCACCAGGTCGGCATTCAGTGTTTCTCCCGAACGCGTTTTGACTCCAACAATTCTTCCATTTTCTTCTAAGATTTGCTCAACGGAAGTTGAGAGCAGGAGACGCCCTCCCACATCTTGATAGAGCTTAACCATTCCGCCGACAAGTGCGCCCGTACCACCTTTAGGAAAATGGACGCCCCAATTCCTCTCCAAGTAATGAATGAGTGTATAGATAGCAGAGGCGCGAAATGGATTTCCACCCACCAAAAGCGAATGAAAACTAAACGCCTCTCTCAAATAAGGATCCTGGATGTATTTTGAAACAATCGAATAAACCGAACGATGGGCACTGAGCTTCATCAATTGGGGAGCGACTTTGATCATCGACCAGAAATTCAAAAAAGGCACTGTTCCGAGTTTTTCGTAGCCTTCGCGAAAAACTTCTTTGCTGTATTCCAGAAATCTCAAATAACCATCGACGTCGCCGGGATTTCTATCCCGAATCTGGGACAATAGAAAATCTTCATCATTGGAATAATCAAAGGTCGTCCCATCATGCCAAAGAAGCCGATAGAACGGATCGAGTGACTGAAGTTCAACATAGTCACTCATCTTTCTTCCGCTCAAAGAAAATAGTTCTTCCAAAGCGTCTGGTGCCGTGATGACCGTTGGTCCTGCATCAAACTTGAATCCGTCTTGCTCGTAGACGTAGGCCCGTCCACCAGCTTTGTCCCGTTGTTCAAGCAGTACGGTGTCAAAACCTTGCGACTGTAACCGGATTGCTGCGCTCAATCCACCAAAGCCACTTCCAATAATGATTGCTCTCTGCTTCTTTTTCGCTGCATTCATAGCGGCACTCTCTCATTCAAATCCCGATTCTGCCAGAGACTCTTCACGGCCCTCTTGACAGAAACAGGAGGTTTGCCCATTAGGATTCGGGCCTGGTTCCAGGGAGTTAGTCTTCCTCGGTAGAAATTTTGAATTAAATTTTCAGATAGCCGATAAAATCGTTCAAAAATTCGGTAACGCTCGCTATCCGTGGCTGCCCAAAACATCATTCGATTGAGAAAGAGGAAATAGGCAAATGCGCTTTTCTCTTCTTCCACCAACTTCATCAATGCCAATTTAACGGACCTTGGCTGAAGCAAAATGAGACCGCCCAATACCTCAGCTGTACGACAAGCATAAGGCAAGGAGTATCCGGTTGTCGGATGAGCCAGACCCAAAGCCATTCCAATCTTAGGTATGTCTGCATCTTCGAGCGAAATAGCAGCCGTGCTTGGCTCACAAGGGATCGGCAGACAACCCACTTCTTCACGCTCTACCTTTTTGAGCTTCCAACCGCGAGCACAGAGAGAATTTCTAATCTCTTTTCGGATCTCTTCTTTGTCTAGAGAGTCCGTTCGAGAGTAATAGGTGTCTTCAATCAGCAGTCGCGTATCGCTCCACGGAAGGAGATAGAAAAAGCGGAACCCATCCTTCTGTGGAATGGTCACGTCCATCAGCAGTGGCCGAGAAAGGCCATGTGGGTCTTCCAGCTCTACATCCCATCCAATAAATTTCTGATACCCTGATCGGACTAGCACCTGAGAATCTGACAATCCCCTTGCATCAATGACACAACCAGCAGTAAGCGATTCGCCAGAGAATAGTTCAACTTTATTCGAAAAAATTTTCTGTACTCGAGTCTCCGTTCGAATCCGATCCCCATAGCTATGAACAAGGAATCGATGAAAATCACTTGAGGCAATTGAATAATATCGAGATTGAAAGCTCCGCCGATGTTTTAAGAAATGAACGTCGTATCCAAACCATTCCTTGGTAATCAACGGCCGAATCCAACTGAGCGACTGGAGACTCAAATCTGATTCATGAAAGGACCAGGTATGATTGCCCCCGAGTGTGGCGTCTCCAACAAGGAGGAGCCAACGAACATCGGAACGAAAGGCGCCGAGGTAACGGGCGAGAAGTCCTCCCGAAAGACCACCTCCAACAATAATTAAGTCATAGTCTGGCTTAGTCACGCAAGCGCTCCACATCACCACCTAGCTGCTTGAGCTTCACCTCCATGACTTCATACCCGCGATCGAGGTGATAAATTCGATGGATGTTAGTCTCTCCCTCCGCTGCCAGAGCAGCAATGACCAGCGAAGCACTTGCACGAAGGTCGGTCGCCATCACTGGAGCGCCCTTCAAGACAGACGGTCCGGTAATGATGGCCTCATTTCCGGCAATTCGAATGGCGGCCCCCATTCGAGCCAACTCCGGAACATGCATAAATCTATTTTCAAAAATAGTTTCTGAAATCTGGGACTCACCTGGAACCAAACACAGCAACGCCATAAACTGTGCCTGCATATCAGTAGGAAATCCCGGAAACGGTTCGGTCTTAAATGAAATGGCTTTCAACTTGCCCGTAGATTCAATTGCAATAGCATTGTCTTCCCGCTTCACGCGAGCGCCACAAACTTCCATCTGCTTTAGAACAGCTTCGAGTTGATTGGGTTTAATTCCATTTACTTTTACTTGTCCTTGAGTGGCCAATGCAGCGAGCAGAAAAGTCCCGGCCTCAATTCGATCGCCAATGATCGTTCCTTCTCCTCCAGATAACTGGTCCTTGCCCTGTATACGGATGGTCGATGTCCCGGCTCCCTCGATCTCAGCTCCCATGGACACTAATACTTCAGCCAAATTTGCGATTTCAGGTTCTTGTGCACAATTTTCAAAAACGGTTTCACCGCGAGCAAGCGTTGCAGCCATCATGAGGTTCTCGGTGCCGCCAACGCTCGGGAAAGGAAGTCGATATCGGCACCCTTCAAGGCGCTTTGCCTTGGCCAATACATAGCCCTCATGAAGTTCAATGGTGGCACCCATGGCTTCCATTCCACTCAAATGAATATCGATTGGACGTGCCCCAATCGCGCAGCCACCTGGTAAACTGACACGCGCTTCTCCAAACCTTGCCAGTAACGGCCCTAGCACCAAGACCGATGCTCGCATCTTTCTGACCAAATCATACGGCGCTTCATAGCTCTTTAGGTCTTTGGCCTGAAGAGCTACTTCATGGCTGCTGGGAGAAGAATCCACCGCTACTCCCAAATGCTCCAAAACTTTAATCGTAAAGACAATGTCTTGGAGATTCGGAACGTTTTTTAATTTGAGACGCCCTTCGGTTAAGAGACTGGAAAATAAAATAGGAAGTGCGGCATTCTTGGCTCCGCCGATTTGAACGCTTCCTCGGAGGGGAGTACCTCCCCTAATTCGAAACCGATCCACTATCTGAGTTCCTTTCGGCCATGAGGCAACGATCCCTTTGATTGAGGTCTTGAAGGACTCGGACATTTTTCCATGAAGCCTGAAACAATGACAGGATTTCTTGCGAACGCTCATGGGGAATTTCGAGAAAAATCCTTCCCCCGCTTTTCAGATACCCTGCACCGCGTTCGGCTATCGCGCGATAGAACTCTAAATGGGATTTTTCGAAGAGAGCTTCATGAGGTTCAAACGCCAACACGCCTTTCGTCACTTCAGCAGGGCCCGCCAAATAAGGGGGATTGCTAATGATCCAATCAAACTGACCTAGCCCATCCGGGAAAATAGTTTGAGCATTCTCAATCAGGATTAGCTGAAGTCGCGATGCAAGGCCGTGTTGTCGCGCATTGAGACTTGCGCACTCCAAGGCCGACTGAGAACAATCGGTTGCATGGACTTTCAACATAGAAAAGCGATAAAGGAGCTCACAGCTCAGTACTCCTGATCCCGTTCCTATTTCCAAGACAGAATCAGGTGCACTTGTATTCCTAAGCATTTCTAAAATCTGCTCGAACCAGGTTTCGGTCTCCGGCCTTGGGATCAATACTCCGGGCTGAATTACGTAACTATGGTCGCCAAATGCAACTTCTCCTACGCAATATTGAATAGGATAGCCCTGCATGAGGAGTGGAAGCTTTTCAGCAACTTCTGACTTTGCCTGTACAATATTTTTTTCTGATACGGGTAGGTCTTCCCGATAGAGGTCATAGCGAGTCAAAGAGCCTCCGTAGACCTTCTGCAGGTAGCTTCGGCTAAACCACTCTGATGCATTCAGGGAAGTCAAAGAATGACCCGCACCATCCAACGGTGCTAGCAACGTCTTCAAGCCTTCTGTAAGTGCAACTGCTGATTCGGGGTTCACTGAATCCCCTGCTCTTTGAGTGCTTCCATTTGATAGTGGGCCTGGAGGCGATCAATCAATTCGTCAATCTTACCCTCCATAATGTCGGGAAGCTGGTACAGGGTATAGTTGATACGATGATCGGTAAGTCTGCCTTGCGGAAAATTGTAGGTTCGAATGCGTTCACTACGATCTCCAGTACCGACCATGCCTTTTCGTGCATCAGAATGTTCTTTTGCGATACGCTCACTCTCCGCTTCATAAAGCCTAGAGCGCAAGATTTTGAAGGCTTTGTCTTTATTCTTAAGTTGTGAGCGTTCGTCCTGACATACCACAACGATCCCCGATGG
This sequence comes from Bdellovibrionota bacterium, assembly GCA_963169695.1. Lineage (GTDB taxonomy): Bacteria > Bdellovibrionota > UBA1018 > UBA1018 > CAUJDS01 > CAUJDS01. The sequence continues at coordinate 42,408 of CAUJDS010000026.1, read as the reverse complement.
CTTGTGCGTGAGACGTACTGCAGAATCTGTTGTGTTGACACTTTGACCGCCATGGCCACCCGACCGATACACATCAATCCGAACATCAACAGGATTGATTACGATGTCCACTTCTTCGGCTTCTGGGAGAATGGCAACAGTGACAGTCGACGTGTGAATACGTCCTTGGGCTTCCGTCTTCGGTACTCGCTGAACGCGATGCACGCCGCTTTCCCATTTGAGCTGGCTAAAAACGCGATCTCCCGTCACCATACCGATGACTTCCTTGTACCCACCAATACCCGTTGGGCTCGTAGAAAGAAGCTCTACCTTCCAACCACGTTTCTCGGAATACTTTTGATAGAGTCGAAAGAGCTCGCCAGCAAAAAGTGCTGCCTCATCGCCACCTGCTCCGGCCCTTATTTCCATAAGGATATTCTTTGCGTCCCGCGGATCACGCGGCAAAAGGAGCAGTTGCAATCGCTTTTGCGATGCCTCCAAGTCTGGCCCAAGCACCTTCAACTCTTCTTGAGCCATTTCTGCAATTTCGGCATCAGACTCTTTGAGAAGTTGCTTGTTCGAGAGAAAATCGTTCTGAAGAACTTTGTAACGACGAAACTCCCGAATGACCTCGATCAATTCCGCATGCTCTTGGGAAAGCCGCTTGAATTCGTCCGAGCGCCCTCCCAAACCTGGATCCGATAGCCGAGTCTCTATTTCGACAAATCGTCTTTCAACGTCTTCGAGTTTATCAAACAAGCGTTAGCCACTCATTTTCTCAATGAAGTTGGCGTTGGTCTTGGTGTCTTTGATTTTGTCCAAGAGGAACTCCATGGCATCCACAGTATTCATGGGATGCAGCACCTTTCGAAGCAGCCAAATTCGATTGATGACATCCTTTGGAAGGAGAAGTTCTTCTTTTCGTGTTGCAGATTTATTGATGTCCAAACATGGAAAAATTCTTTTCTCCATTAATTTTCGATCGAGATGAATTTCAGAATTACCCGTTCCCTTGAATTCTTCAAAAATCACTTCATCCATTCGGGATCCCGTATCAATCAGCGCCGTAGCGATGATAGTAAGAGAACCGCCTTCTTCGACATTTCTAGCAGCTCCAAAGAAACGTTTCGGCTTGTGAAGGGCATTGGAATCCACACCACCAGATAAAATTTTTCCTGATGGAGGAACCACAGCATTATATGCTCGGGCCAAACGCGTAATAGAATCTAACAGAATGACGACATCGTACTTATTCTCGACAAGGCGCTTGGCTTTTTCAATTACCATTTCTGCTACTTGAACGTGTCGAGATGCTTGTTCGTCAAAAGTTGAACTAACCACTTCACCCTTGACGGAACGTTGCATGTCCGTGACTTCCTCTGGTCGTTCGTCAATCAAAAGCACGATCAACTTGATATCAGGGTTATTGGCAGTAATTGCGTTAGCGACATCTTGCAAGAAGACCGTCTTACCCGCACGAGGAGGCGCAACGATCAAACAGCGTTGGCCCTTACCCAATGGAACAAGCAAGTCTACAATTCGTGTGCTGAAATTGGTTGGCTCATGTTCCAATACAATTCGCTCATTGGGGTAGAGCGGAGTGAGGTTGTCGAAAAGAACTTTCTCCGCATTGAGTTCAGGAGATTGAAAATTAACTTCATTCACTTTGAGCAATGCAAAGTAACGCTCACCTTCTTTTGGTGCACGTACCGAGCCACTCACCGTATCTCCCGTTCTCAAACCAAATCTTCGAATTTGAGAAGGAGAAACATAGACATCATCGGGGCCTGGCAAATAATTATAATCAGGTGCTCTTAAAAATCCAAAACCGTCCGGCAAGCATTCTAAAACTCCGTCGGCATAAATATGCTCGTCGATTTCTGCTTTCTTTTGCAAAACAGAGAAGATGAGATCTTGCTTGCGAAGGTTTCCGGCATTTTCAATGCCCAGGGTAGAAGCGAGATCCACGAGTTCTGCGATCTTCTTCAGTTTCAGTTCTTTTAAATGCATGGTGTTTCCTTAGGTTTTGAATAGCTATCGAGCACAGGGCTTCCAACGAAGGTCCAATAGTATTCTGGGTAGAGTCATTGTCTGATTAGATTGTGTCGGTTTTCCCCCGACTCGGGAGGTCGTATCATTACACTGCGGCATGGGAAAGCATTTTTTGCCGATCTCTAATTCAAGCTTGGCTGGAAGAAAGCAAAGCCTCTATTATAGGAGATGAAGGGACCACCCATGCGTTCATCACCGAAGAGATTTCGACGCTATTTGGCGCTTTCCTTGGTGGTTGCCCTTTCCTTTGTTTGCATCAAAGGCGGAGAACTGGCTTGGTTTGCCTTTCGGCCCATGGATTCCGGATCTAATAAGTCCATTATTATCGAGGTGCCTAAGGGCGCCGTGGCAAAGACTATTACTTCCGAGTTGGTAAGAGAAGGGGTCCTCTTCGACGGCAGCCACTTCCTTAAGCTCGGTCGCCTCACTGGTTGGTGGAATAAAATCAAAGCCGGAGAATATCGAATAGCGGCAAATCAAACTCCGGTAGAAATTTTCTCAATACTTTCATCCGGCATCAGTGTTGGAATTCCATTGAAAGTAGTGGAAGGCGATAACCTCTATCAGATTGCCAAGAAGATGGAGGCAAGAAAGGACGGCTATGGAAAAGAATTCCTTCGCCTCTCCAAAGATCTCACCTTTATGAAATCGCTCGGACTGCACGCGCCCTACCCCCCAAGCCTTGAAGGTTATTATTTTCCGGACACCTACCAATTCACTCGCAAGACGCCGGTTAAAGAAATCGCTCAAGCCCTCTTTAAGCGAATGCAGGCACAGTGGACGCCCGATCGCGCTGAACGTGCCAGCCAGTTTCAACTCACGCGACATCAAGTGCTCACCCTCGCTTCCATGGTAGAAAAAGAAACCGGCGCACCGGAAGAGCGAGCCATGATCAGTTCTGTCTTTCATAATCGCCTACGAAAGCACCAGCGCCTTGAAAGTGACCCCACCACGATCTATGGAATATGGGAGCACTACAACGGCAACCTGACACGTGCTCACCTTCGACAACCAAGTCCCTACAATACCTATACACTAAAAGGACTTCCCGTCGGCCCCATTGCAAGTCCAGGCATCCAAGCAATTGATGCTGCACTCTACCCTGCTAAAAGTGACTACCTCTATTTTGTCTCTCGAAACAACGGGACTCATCGATTCACAGCCACTTATAAGGAACACCTCGAGGCTGTTCGCAACTTTCAGCTCAATTCCAAAGCACGCGAAGGAAAGAGCTGGCGAGATCAACTCAAGCGTTCAACAAGTTCAAACTCAAAGTGAGAGCGACTCAAGGAGTTCGCGCCCAGGCAACTCCGAGCGGCGCAACCCTGGTAGGCTCTGACTCAAAATCCTGCCCACTTCGTAGTTCTCGTTGGGAATTGCATCTCTCACACGCGTCGTAAGCAAGATCTTGATACCCAATTTTTGCGCAAGTTGGAGGTGATTCAAGACCGGAGGGTGACTGCCAACATAGAGGTGACCATTGCCAGAACCTTCTAAAATTAACTCCGCGCGATGCCCTTCCTGAACAGCTTGCTCCAATCGTCTAATCTCGGAGTCGAGAGAACGCAAGAATACTTCGGGATTCTGATAATACATTAAGAAGCTGCGCCGCACTCCGGAGTCAGAATAAAAATCGCCAGAAACCAAAGGTGCCAAGTACCGATCATCCTCCTGATGAAGAACGATTTCTCCCGCTAAATTGGCATGAATTAGGTTTTCTAAGCGATGCACAGGCACATAGTGCAAGAAAGTCATGATCTTACATACTAAGCGATAAACCCCTACTCCCTTTGGAAAGTGGAGATCCTGTGCAAAGACGGGGTGTTTTTGTTGGTAACCCTGCATTCGTGAAACAATGGGGGCGTGGCTTGCTATCCTTCCATGAAAAACCACGGCATCGGTTGCTCCTCCCTCCAGTCTATCTAATACGGACTGGAGATAAGACTCCGGCGTAAATGAATTAACAAAGGCAAGCTCGACCTTCCCCAATCGGTGTTGCCGAGTTCGGAGGTCTCGCGAAACCTGCTGCAGAATCGAATCCCATTCCTTTAGATTATTTTTGCGTTCGTTTTCAAAATCCGCGATGAAATCTGGATTCCAGATGATTCGTCCATCGACCATTTCTCCTACCCTACCTGCATGACTCTTAAATCCCAAACGACCCAACTTAAAGTCGATGTCTAATTTGACGAGGGATGATCCGGTGTAAATATTTCCGTTCATCATGACATAAGGAACTCGCGGCAAGCTAACGTCCTTCAAAAGAATCTCCGCAAGCTGAAGCGAATCTGAAAAGTTTGAAGCATCACTCTCTGGAGCATCAGGCGGATGAAAGGCACCAGTGAGTACCATCGCCACTTGTGGAAAAAAAAGGCTCAGCATCACACCAGTCGTTCCTATGGTATCGGTTCCGTGGGTCAGAACAGGAAAGTACCCAGCATCGATTTCTTTGGCCAAGTCGTGCGCCAACTTCTCCAAATCCTCAAACTGCATTTGAGACGAATCGATGCCTTTCCCAAAGGGTGAGACGCGATGATGAACGCGACCCCGGTAGTAGGATTCAAGAATCTCCTCGGAAGGTTGCCCAGTGCCTTGGTCGGAGGGAGTCATGCTGATGGTTCCACCCGTGTGGAAATGAGCAATGCGCGAGTAAGAATTCCAAATTTTCATGAGTGGCTTAGTTACACGAAAACAAACTGAGAGTGATCATGAAAAGTGGGAGCATTCAAAAAGGGAAAGAGAGGACTCAAATACTGCTCCTCCAATTTGATCAAAGCTTGCTTCATCACAAGCTTGGGGTCAGAGGGATCACGTTGTCCCATAAAACCACCTAGACCACCGTGAGACGAAACCACGCGATGGCAAGGAATGAGGATCGGTATAGGATTTTTTCGAAGGGCCTGGCCTACTGCACGCGAAGCTTGAGGTTTCCCCATTTTCTTGGCAATCCAGGCATAGCTCCGCGTCTCCCCGTGGGGAATCTGATTGGCCACTTCGTAGACTTCTTTCTGAAAAACAGTCCAGCCGCTGGTATCTAAGATCTTCCAGTTAAGAGTTGGGAGCGGCGTACCCGCGTCAAAATAAGCCCGTATAGCCAACATCCAGGGCTCCAACCCAATTGGAAAACTCACATCTTTGTGTTTTCTTTTTTTGGTTCGCTTGGGAGAAAAGTCTCCCGGAACAAGACGAACACGCGTGATAAGACCCTTCCCCGTCCACCGAAGGAAGACTTTTCCAAGACGCGTATCCAATGCGATTTGGTTGACTGCTTTTCCCACGCTTCACTTAATCTTGCACCGCTGAAGTGCGTTTTCAAGCTCAAGTTGAAGAACCTCTGGTAGAGTCGGTTCCGACATGGCTTCTTACATGGCACTTGCAAGAAAATGGCGCCCAGCGCAATTTCACGACATCGTGGGACAGGACCCTATCGTGAGAACGCTGATGAACGCCATCCGGCTTCAGCGGCTTCATCAGGCTTACCTCTTTGCGGGTTCGCGAGGCATTGGCAAGACCTCCATTGCACGGATCTTTTCTAAGGCGATTCGGTGTCCACACCTCCTTGATCTCCCCGAACAAGGATTGGTCTCGTGTGACGATTGTTCCTCTTGCAAAGAGATTGGGACCAGCACGAGCTTCGACGTGATCGAAATTGATGGAGCTTCTAACAATGGTGTCGAGGCTGTTCGTGAGATCCGAGAGAACGTAAAATTCCTACCCTCCTCTGGTACACGCAAAATTTATATTATCGATGAAGTCCACATGCTGACGACTGCGGCCTTCAATGCGTTGCTAAAGACACTTGAAGAACCCCCGGAACACGTTCTTTTTATTTTTGCGACGACTGAGTCCCACAAAATCCCAGCTACGATTCTTTCGCGGTGTCAGCGATTTGATTTCCGGCGTGTTTCGGATAAGCAGATTCATTCGCGGCTTACACGAGTTGCGGAAGCAGAATCCATTCAGGCAGATCCTGCGGCGCTCAATCTTATTGCACGTGCGTCCGAAGGCAGCATGCGGGATGCCCTCTCTCTCCTCGATCAAGTGATTGCCTATTCGGGTGATCAGCTCACCGTAGAGTCCGTTATTGATGGTGTTGGATTGATACGTACGGATACGGTTTTTCAAATTCTGAACGGAATTTTGTCTCGACAGCCACACGCTGCGACACAAGGAATTCAGGCCGCCTTCGAAGCCGGACATGACCTCAAGCTTCTCCTTCGCTCACTGATTGAAGCGCTTCATGAAGTCATCCTCTACAAAGCGACGGGACACTGTTCCGCACAGAGCTATTTTTCTTCTTCCGAACGAGAAGTGCTTCAAAACGGCGCTACCTTACGACCACTGGAAGAACTCGAGACGATTTTTCAGATCTTACACTATGGAATGGAACACCTTGCGCGTTCTCCACAACCCTCGATCACCTTGGACATTCTGGCGATCAAGTGCGCCATGGCTGAAGGTTTTGTTCAAGTAGGAACACTTGCTGCAACGGCGCCACCTCAACCTCTTCCAACTACACGACCCAATCCTCCCGCTGTTGTTGCGGTAGCTGCAACGCCACCTCCTCCAGCGGTAGCTCCCAAAGCGGACATCCCACGAGAAAAAACATGGGAAGGATTTATTGCTTATACGCAGAAGCAGCGTCCACTCCTTGCGTCACTTCTCGAACATGCCGTAGAACAAGAACTCCCTCTGCATCAGATGGAGCTTCGGATCTTCTTCAAGACCCAAGACCAGTACAAGCTGGATCAACTCAAATCCAAAATCTATTTTCAGCAAGTTCTGTTGCTTGCGGATGCTTTTTTTGAGAAAACTTGTCGGCTTGAATTCGTTGTCAAAGACAGCGATCAAGTAAGCGTGGCGGAGCGCAAGGTTAAAGCTCAGGAAGCGCGTCAAAGAGCGGCTCAGACCGAAGTAGAAAACCATCCGATTATTCGTGAAGCACAGTCCCTCTTCGGAGGAGACCTCGGGCCCATAGAATGGTCTTCAAGCTCTCACCAGGAGTCTGCGAATGTCTGATTGGGCCAATCCCTACCCCTCCGATGATCCCGTGTCTCGCCTCGCCTTTGAACTCTCCAAGCTACCAGGCATCGGAGAAAAAACAGCGATGCGACTTGCCTACGCCATTGTCAAACGTGGCAAAGACTACACGGGTCAACTCGTCAGGACTTTGCAACAAACGCAAGCAACGGTTCGGTTTTGCAATCAATGCTTCACACTCACCGATCGTGAAGTATGTCGCATCTGCCAAAACTCAGACCGTGATCACTCTTTGGTATGCGTGGTCGAAAAACCTTCTGATATCTATCCCATTGAGAACACCCTTCGGTTCAAAGGAGTGTTCCATGTTTTACACGGCGCGCTCTCTCCTCTGGATGGCATAGGTCCGCAGGATTTGCGCATTGCAGAACTTCTTGAGCGCCTCAATCGAGCGACTCCCGCTATTCGAGAATTCATACTTGCGCTCAATCCAACTATTGAAGGAGACGCAACGGCGCTTTATATTTCTAAGCTTACTCGGCCCATGGGCATCAAGGTGAGCAAGCTTGCGCATGGTATTCCGATTGGGGGACAACTGGAATTCAGTGATAAGCAAACACTCTCGGTGGCTCTAGATAATCGCGTGGAGATGCATTAGTTGAGTTTCATTAATTACGCCACCAAAGATCTCATCTGCAAAATTGTGTACTACGGTACAGGCTTAAGTGGCAAAACCACCAACGTACAATTTATTTACGAGAACACTCAAACCAATGACCGAGGAAAGCTCGTCACACTCAGCACCGAAAACGAGCGCACTTTGTTTTTTGACTTCCTTCCTCTTTCGGCTGGATCCGTCAGTGGATACAAAACGCGATTTCATATCTACACGGTTCCGGGTCAGACCTTTTACGAAATCTCACGCCAATTTATTTTGAAGGGTGTCGATGGAGTGGTCTTCGTCATCGACAGTGCTCCCGAGCGAATGGAATCCAATTTCGAAAGTTTTGAATCGTTTAAAAAGAATTTAGAAGTCCAAGGATATGACATAGCGCGGTTGCCAATCGTGTTTCAGTATAATAAGCGAGATATCGCAAATGCGATATCGCTCACAGAATTGGAGGCAGCCTTCAATCCTGATGGGCGCCCGTTTGTGGAAGCTGTCGCCAATCGTGGCGAAGGTGTGATGGAGACATTGCAAGTGGTGAGTAAGCAGATCGTAGAGGGGTTAAGAGGGGAAAAGCGGGAATGAATAAGACACAGTTAAAAAAGTTCAAGAAGATCTTCGAAGATCAAAGGCACAAGAATGTCTATAACGACAGAGTGATCAGGGATGACTTCAATGTCAATTCTGACGACCGCTATGATGAAGTGGATCAAGCCACATCTGATGCAGAACAGTCCATGCGAATGCGACTACGCAATCGTGAGAGACTTTATCTCAAGAAGATTGACGAGGCCCTCGCAAGAATTGAAGAAGGTATTTTTGGTCTCTGTGAATGTTGCGAAGAGCCGATCGAGATGCGCAGACTCGAAGCGCGACCGACGGCGACTCTTTGCGTTTCGTGTAAGGAAGAAGAAGAGCGGCGAGAAATCCTTACTGCTAGCGGACTCAAGCACAAGAGCCTAGGAGAAGCCTTCTCGCGTCAGCAAGCATAAGGGGAAGAAATGTCCGATCTGCACAACCTTCATGCCCTCGCCCAAGGCCCTGGAGCTTTGGAGGGCGTAGATCCTAGCTTTGTGCGAGAGAAACTTCTTTGGGCACGGACCCAGTCCTGGAAGGTCTACGATGAAATCCGAGCCGCTCTCAAAGTCGGAATGACGGAAGAGGACGCACGGAAGCTTTCGCTCGATATTTTTCGGGCGCGGGGGGTGCAACGTCATTGGCATCGGCCTTACGTACGCTTTGGTCCTGGAACCACCTTGACGTTTCATCAGCCGATGCAGACGGACTATCGCTTGCAAGAAAATGACCCCGTCTATTTGGACCTAGGCCCAGTTTGGCCAGATCCTGACTCTTCATTAGAATACGAAGGAGATGTTGGAGATACTTACCACTTAGGTACCAATCTAGATGCGCAGACCTGTGCGGATGTAGCTCGAGAGATTTTTCATACCCTCGAAAATCAGTGGCGAGAGGAGAGGCTATCGGGACAAGAGCTCTACCGAAGGGCCCTAAGCCTCGCGGAAGCGAGGGGCTATCTCCTCACTGAGAATGTAGACGGCCATCGCTTAAGTGATTTTCCACATCAAAAGCACTCCAAAGAGCGACTCTGCAACGTTGCTTCGGTTCCGTCTGCTGAACTTTGGGTTTTTGAAATCCACATCAAGCACCCCACCTTGCCAGTCGGCGCATTTGTGGAGGACATGCTGATGGTTAGTGATTCTGACTCGCGATTTTGAGTCCCTACTTAGGTTTTTTTAAAAAAAACACGGGATGATAGAGCACGCTCGTATTAACAAGCCGCACGGTGCTTTCTGGCTCTGGACAAAATTACCCTGATCGATATTGTCAGAAATATAAAAGCGTGAGGGCGACCGTAACCTATTGAAATGACAGTCGGTTTTTTTCGTCTCCAATTGGCATATCAAACTGAAGTGGCACATGGCTCGCAATACTGTCTTTCGAATTTGTTGGCAAATTTGCCGGCAAAGAGAAGAGGAAGGAATCATGCAGCCACAAGATCTCGCAAAATTTAGAAAGCTCTTTATCGAACAGCGACAAGTTCTTTTGGGGAATCAAGATCGCTTAGGGTGGAACGAAGGGTCCAATCTTGTCTTGTCGAAGGAAGCGCTATTTGACGAAGGGGATCTTTGTGCTGCTGAGACCGAGCAACGAGTCCAGCTAAGACTTCGAGATCGTGAACGCAATCTCCTCAAGAAGATTCACGAAGCACTCGACAGAATGAACAAAGGAGAGTTTGGGCTTTGCTCAGACTGTGGCGACACCATTGATGTTCGTCGCTTGCAAGCTAGACCGGTAACGACACTTTGTATTCAATGCAAGGAAGAGCAAGAGCGCAAGGAAAGTACTTTTGCTCAATTAGCATAATCAAAAAATCGCACGGATGCACCGGCCCGCAATCGGACGGCATTGCTGTCGCTCCCAGGGATGGGAGCATCGGTTGCTTTCCATTCACAGCGTGCTAGTCTTCCGAGTCAGTAAACAACACCCCAACCCACACCTGACTCGGAGGACAGCCACTGTGAATGAACCCTCAAAGCCACCGCAAAGGATCGCTCTCATTACAGGATCGGCTCGTGGACTTGGCGCAGCGATTGCGACATCCCTTTCCCAACGCGGCTACCATGTTGCGGTCAATGATATTGACGTCTCCACAGGTCAGAAACTTGTAGATCATCTTCAGAGCAATGGCGCACAGGCAGCATTCTTCCCACAAGATGTGTCTCAAACCGATCAAGCCAAGCATCTTGTCGATGCCGTTCAAAAAAAATGGGGATCTTTAGACGTGCTCGTCAACAATGCCGGAATAGTTCGTGATGCTATGCTGATGAAGCTTGAAGAAAAGAATTGGGACGCCGTGATTCAACTCAATCTCAAAGCCCCCTTCATTCTCACTCAGGCATGCGCACCAGGTATGAAGGCCAAGAATTGGGGTCGAATCATCAATATTGCCTCCATCGCTTGGAACGGCAATGTGGGACAGACCAACTACAGTGCAACCAAAGCGGGGTTGGTAGGTATGACCAAGACCTGGGCTCTCGAGTTGTCCAAATATGGAATTACGGTAAACGCTGTCGCTCCAGGATTTATTGATACCCCAATGACTCAAGGTGTACCTTCGGCAGTCATCCAAAAATTTACGCAAAAGATTCCGTGCCAACGGATGGGTCAGCCGGAAGATATTGGCAACGCTGTGGCTTTTTTAGCCAGTCAAGAAGCCTCGTACATCAGTGGACAAGTTCTTGGAGTGGATGGGGGCCTCAGTATAGGCATTGGCGGATTGCTTTAGACTAGTGAGTCATTAGGTTGCGTTTGCCACCTTTTGGCCTAGTTGAAGATAGGTTTCATAGCCTTTTTGTGTTTGTTCCAAAATATCAGAATCCGGAATCCAGCGTCCCGCCTGACCAAGCAGAATTACAGTTGATCCTCCAAATTTGAAGTACCCCTTTTCATCGCCTCGTTGCACCTCACGACGATTGCCATAGGTTTGAAGAATGCTTCCAACTCCAAGTGCGCCGACTTCAATGATTGCTAGTTTTCCAAAGGATTCCGTAGAAACCAATGTCACTTGTCGGAGATTTTGAATCATTACTTTGGGCCGAACGGATAGAGCTAACGGATTAACTGAATGAAGCTGGCCCGGGATGGAATAGGATCGTTCCACCTGTCCGAAATCCGGAAAATGAAACCGATGGTAGTCCACCGGACAAAGTCGCGCGATAAGGCAAGGTCCGCCCCTGAAAACCTCTCCCCACCCATCGTCTGCCAATAGCTCTTTGGGTTGAAGATAAACACCTTTCACTGGGATGGCGGTATGCGCATCAACTTTTTCAAAGCCGAAATACCTTCCTTCTGCCAAAGCCCCCATGCTCGAAGGTTCTGTAGGAAACTTTCTGCGACCGGGCTTGAATCGCCGGACAAAGAACTCATTGAAGGTATCAAACGGGCCGTCTTCAAATTCGTCGAGTGGTACGTTGTAGGATTGGATGAAAGGAAGGATGTGGCGTCGACTAAGGCTTGAATCGTAATAACAGCCCATCAAGCGACTGAAGAATTTTTTTGAAAAAAGATGGTCGCTAAGCAATCGACCGAATGTGCTTTGATAGAGGAAGCGGACACCTGAGTCGCCAAAGACTTTTTCCGTCTCGTAGCGACTCAGGCTCCGGTTCCAAAATAGGATCTTAGACTTCTCGCTCTTGCTGGCGTCGGAGGTAGGTTGGGATGTCGTAGTCATCATCGGTTAGATTCGTAATTCCCAGCCGCTGTGCTATCGATCGCGCGCGTGCGACGTCATTTTCGGCAGCTTCAACTCGTTCTACCACAGGTTGCACCAGGTTTTCTTCACGGACTGCCTCTACTGCAGCAGCTCTTAACTCACTGGTAGGTGCAGGCGGTGGGATGATGATCTTTGCCCGAGGTTCAGCAAAATCCTCGTACTGGCTCTGAAGTCCCGTCGCAATGACGGTAACCTTGACGCGATCCTTCATAGATTCATCAATGACCGTTCCGAAAATGATTTCGGCATCTTCATGTGCTGCTTCCATGATCAAAGTGGTCGCCTCGTTGACTTCATGGATCTTCATCGATGAGCCACCGGTGATATTGATAATGATGCCCGTAGCGCCATCAATCGAAATATCTTCAAGGAGAGGACTAGAAATGGCGCTTGTCGCTGCTTCAATTGCGCGGTGGTCACCTTCGCCGTATCCAATTCCCATCAACGCTAAGCCCTTGCTTTGCATTATGGTTTTGACGTCCGCAAAGTCACTGTTGATCAGACCCGTGTGATTGATCAGATCAGATATACCCTGCACGGCATTAAGAAGGACTTCATCCGCCTTCTTAAATGCGTCTACCAAAGACAGCGTATTGCCTGCGATGGTCAGAAGCCGCTCATTGGGAATAGTAATCAAAGAGTCTACATTTTCGCGAAGATCGCTGATACCAGACTTGGCATGCTTGAGCCGCTTCTTGCCTTCGAAGTTGAATGGCTTTGTCACGACTCCGACGCTCAAGGCACCAACTTCCTTGGCTATCTTGGCAAATACAGGGGCTGCACCCGTACCCGTACCACCACCCATTCCAGCGGTGATGAATACCATGTCTGCACCCGAGAGGAGCTCAGAAATCCTAGCATAGTCCTCTAACGCTGCTTTCTTGCCGACATCCGGATTGGCACCTGCGCCCAATCCTTTAGTCAGTTCGTGACCGATTGGCAATTTGACATGCGCAAGTGACGCCTCGAGCGCCTGCTTATCGGTATTGGCTGTGATGAACTCTACTCCATCCAACCCCATACGAATCATAGTGTTTACGGCATTGCATCCTCCGCCGCCCACTCCAATTACTTTAATCACTGCACCATTAGACTTTTTTTGATCAAGTTCGAACATAGCTCTCCATAGCCTCCTTAGAATAGTTCCTTAATCCATGACCTCATCGATCCTCGAATCTTGTCATAGATATTTTTTTCTCGAATCGGGTACTTTGCACGAGTATTGTCCCTTGCTCCAAATTTAAGTAAGCCAACCCCCGTTGCAAATTTTGGTGAATGAACCACGTCGCGCAATCCTCCAACACCGAGAGGCAAGCCGCGCTTGACGGGCATTTCAAAAATAAACTCAGCCATCTCTGGCGTCCCTTCGAGAAGTGAACATCCGCCGGTCAGCACGACACCACCAGAAAGAAGCTCCTGAAACCCCGATTTCATGACCTCTCTTTGAACGAGCATGAAAATCTCTTCCATCCTGGGCTCAATGATTTCTGCCAAAAGTCTTCGAGAAAGCGTACGAGGTTTGCGGCCACCTACTCCAGGAACTTCAATCAAATCATCTTGGGTTACCAAGGAAGCTAGTGCACATCCGTACTTTACTTTGACTTCTTCGGCTTCATTGAACGGAGTGCGCAATCCCATTGAAACATCATTGGTCACATGATTGCCACCAATGGCTAAAACGCCGGTGTAAACTACGGCTCCCTCGCGGTAGATTGCGATGTCCGTGGTTCCGCCACCGATATCCACAAGCACGATACCAATTTCCTTTTCGTCCTCGGTCAAAACAGCTTCAGCAGACGCAATAGGCTCCAAGCAAATTTCGGCGACATTGAGACCAGCGCCGTTGGCACATTTGATAAGGTTCTGCGCTGAAGATACGGCACCAGTAACAATATGAACCTTCGTTTCGAGACGGACTCCACTCATTCCAATGGGATCCCGAATTCCATCCTGGTCATCTACGATGTATTCCTGCGGGATAATATGAATCACTTCTCGATCCATCGGTATGGCAATGGCCTTTGCTGCATCGATGACACGCTGAAGGTCTTGCTCTCGAATTTCTTTGTCTTTGACGGCAACCATACCCGTCGAATTGAAGGACTTGATATGTCCGCCTGCAATTCCAACATAGACATTAGAAATCTCAACACCGGCCATCAACTCTGCTTCTTGAACAGCCTTGGTAATACTTTCTACGGTGCTATCAATATTAACGACGACTCCTTTGCGAAGTCCCGAGGATGGCGCAGTTCCAATTCCGACAATATCAATGTTAGTAGGATGCTCGTGATCAACGATTTCGCCGACAATGCAGCAAATTTTGGTCGTTCCTATATCAAGACCGACGACGACGTCCTTTTTGGACATACTTGAACCCCTTCCGTGGTGGGCAAATTCGACCTAGTATTAATATTAGGAGCCAGAACCAGGTGTGACAACTATTTTCTGCTGATCCGACAAAGAGATACGCTTTGCCGTCTGAGAATGGTCTACCAGGTATTGAAAGACTCGTTTTATATGACGAAGTGCATTTTCATCAATGCCGTCAAAGTCTTGACCCAATTCAACATAGGTACGAACGGGTTCGCCTTTTCCCAAGTAATAAGTAGCAAGCGCCACGATACCTCGTCCATCTTCAAAACTCAGTGCAGAGAGTTCTGAAAAATCTTGAACTCCCAATTCGTCCCAGGCTTCTAAAATCCTAAGCCCATCGCTAATGCGTGAATGCTTGGTCCAAAAGCTTCCCAACAAAAGAGGTAGATCCGCCCCTTCATCAAAATCGGCCTTCATCGAAGGAATTCCGTCTTGAGTGACATAACTCAATTTCCCTTTTTCCACTTCCACCAATGCCTTTGGTCTTTTCAATTCAACACCTATGCGTAGCGTGCTGGGATAAATTTTCTGTAGCGATACGGATTCTATCCAGGCATTGCGCAAAAGATTCGTGCGGACAGCATCAAGATCTAGGTCCCAAAGCCGCACCTGCCCCAAGGGTATCCCGGCAAGAACTTGAATGGACCGGCTGCTAACGCGCTTCTCATTGGGCGTATCTACTTCGATCTGAGTCACAATAAAAAGCGATGAACGCACTGCATACACGGCACCACCAAAACACAAAAGCAGGACCAGGAGCGATAGGATGGTGCGCCAATTTTTCATACTTCCTCTCAAGCCCATACCACTTTCTCAGGAAATCCTATCATGAAGGCGAACTGGAATTCTGAACTTCTGCCTGATAGCCTTCCACCATGACAGTACGTACAATCGGCCTGGCCCTGACATTGGTGTCCCTTGCGTGGAGTCCTTCTAGCTTCGGGAAGGTTCAACGAACTCAAAGGAATTTGGTGCTCTACGGAACGACTCGTGCCCAACAATTTGACTATACGAATGGCTTACGGCTCGTGGTCGTAGAAGACTCTAGCTCTCCAACCTTTGCATACCAAACCTGGTTTCGAGTGGGATCCAAGAACGAAGAAAAAGGTCATACAGGTCTGGCTCACTTTTTTGAACACCTACTTTTTAAGCGCACCAAAAATACCCAGGATGGTGAGTTTATGAAACGGCTAGAGAAAGCAGGCAGTGATGGGCTGAATGCCTTTACAGGAAAGGACATGACCGCCTACATTCAATCCCTACCCAAAAAGGCTCTGCCGCTCATCATCAAACTTGAATCCGATCGCATGCAGAACCTTGTCATAGATGACAAAGCATTCTATTCGGAACTAGCGGTCGTCAAAAATGAACGCCTCATGCGCCAAGACAACAATCCGGATGGCACACTTTTAGAGGCACTATTTGCCCTTGCCTATCAAGTTCATCCCTACGGTTGGCCAATCATTGGCTTTCCTGAAGACCTAGATGCCATGAAGCCAGAACACGCCAAGAAATTTTACCAAGAGAACTATACACCAGAGAATGCGATTGTCGTCGTAGTGGGTGACGTCAACGCCAAAAAGGTCTCGGAGTTGGTCGACCATGCGTATGGGTCCATTCCAAGAGGGACTCATAAGCTTCGCACGAGCCCGCCCGAACCGCCTCAAGACAAACCAAGAAGACGCGTCATGAAGGTGCAAATCTCTACGCCAAAAATCTTTATTGGCTATCACATTCCCCCGGTTCAATCCGAGGACACGGTGGCTTTTGAAGTCCTAGAGACGATTCTGGCAAGCTCTCAGAATTCCAGACTTCGAAAAAAACTCGTCGACACCGGATTAGCCTCGGACGTAGGTGCGGGAAGTTTTCAGAATTCAGATCCAAGTTATTTCCTAATCACCGCTAAACTCCAAGAAGGTAAGAGCCCAGATGATGTAGAACCTTTGATCCTAAGTACCCTCAAGGAACTCCGGGAGGTCAGCCTGTCAGATGCGGAACTGGAGAGTGCCAAAAATCTCATTCGTCTTCGCTTCTACTCGTCTTTGGAAAAACTCAGTGGCGTGGCTTACCAGATTGGATCTTCTGAAGTGAAATTTGGTGATATAAAGAGGGGATTTCAGACTTATCAAGAACAGCTGGATAGACTTACGCCAGAAAAAATGAAATCGGTCCTGACGACCTATTTCAAGGATGAGCAGCGATCAACTCTAGTGGGTGAAGTGAAATGAAAGCTTTCTTTATATCGATCACACTTTTATTAGCAGTTGCTCCTCTAAGTAGAGCGGTAGAGGTAACTTTTGAACGTAATACGAATTTGCCTTTGGTCTATATCAATGTCCTTGGAAAATTCGGCTCCGTCCAAGACCCCGCTCACAAGGAAGGACTGACGCTACTTGCAGCGGAGTCCCTACTCAGAGGGACCACGAAACATACCAAGCAGGAAATCCAGGCATTGCTTGAAAGCTACGGAGCTGAAATCGAAATCGATACGAGAGCCGAAATGACAGTGATTCGAGGTAGAACATTACAGTCCAATCTGGATCCCTTTTTGAATCTTCTTGAGGAATTGGTGGTGGACTCTGTTCTCACTCCACAAGAGTTCAAGAAGCAAAAAGAAGAACAGCAAGCCAAAGTGCAATCCATGCTCGATCAAGATTGGCAAGTTGCTTTGCTACATTACAACAGAGCCCTCTTTGGCACCCACCCCTATGGAAGCCCCATCGATGGAACACTCAAGAGTTTGAAAACGATTTCACTCGAAGACGTATTGGCCCAGAAAAAGAGAATTCTTCAAAAAGGCACCCTCACCGTCATTGGCAGCGGGGATGCAAAAGAGAAAAGAATCTCCCAATTTGCCAAGTCCCTTGAAAAAAGACTCCCCAATGGGGAAGCATTTGCCAAAGTTCAACCGCCCAAGCCTTTACTTAGCCGGAAGGTCGTTCTTGTAGACAAACCGGATCGAACTCAATTGCAGGTGGTTTTGGCACAGATAGGCCTTCTTCCGACGGATCCAAGGTACTTTGCTTTTTATTTGGCAAACAATGCCTATGGAGGGGGCGGATTTACCACTCGACTCTTTAATCAACTTCGCAAGGCAAATGGTTGGACCTACTCTGCCTATAGTCAAATGATGCTGGGACAGCAGCCACGCTCTTGGACAAGTCATATCTCTCCAAAAAATACTGATCTCCTTCCGTCTCTTTCAAAATTGCTTCAAGTACATCAGGAGTTTTTGACTTCTGGAATAACGGAGGAGGAGTTTCTGTTTGGCAAAGAGCAAATCACGCAAAAGGAAGGATTTCTGATCGATACGCCACGAAAGCGTGCCGAGAACGCTATCCTAGAAAAAGCATTGGGCCTATCTAAGGGGTTTATGAGTAGCTACGCCTCTCAAATCAGTAAGCTCAAACTCAAACAAGTCAATGCAGCGGCACGAGCGGCTATACCTGGAGATGGCTTGTTAATACTCGTAGTTGGCACGGCATCTATTGTAAAAAAAGACCTAGCTAAGGCCACTCAAGTTGCCGAAGATCAAATTGAAGTTATTCCTTTTGATCAGCTGGACCTACCGTAGGAAATCCTAATCGGCGTACTTCTTCTTCGAGTTGAATGCCTAGTTCTTTCTCCGCGCGCATTTTAGCTAATTCAATAAGCCCCTGTACATCTTGGCTCGAAGCACCGCCCAGATTGACAATAAAGTTGGCATGTTTGTCCGAAAACATTGCATTGCCCATACGGAATCCCCGCAAGGAAAGCTTCTCAATGACCTGCCAAGATTTCAGCCCAGAGGATAGGGGATTCTTAAATACGCTTCCACAAGATGGAAGGTCTACCGGTTGGGAACTCTTTCTGCGTTCCAACATCTCTTGAATCTTCTTTTTGACCAGGACCGGGTCTTCTGGACGATAGTGGAACTGACCTGAGTATATAATCTCATCCCACCTCAAGTAGGGTCCTCTTCGGTAGGCAAAATCCAATTCGGATTTTAAGCGATTATTTTCTTCAAAATGCGGCTTTAAGGAATAACTCGTCACTGCTTCAAGCAAGTCTTTTGTTTCAGCCAAGTGGGTCCCTGCATTCATTGCAATTGCTCCGCCCACAGATCCCGGAATCCCTGCAAAAGCTTCGAACCCCCCCCAGCCCTGTGCACCAGCTTCACGCAAAATCCTGCTCATTGGCAGACTGGCGCCTAACTTCAAACGGTGAGCAACTGGATCATTCGAAATCTCATTCGATAATCTCGAGGTCTTAATGACGACCCCTCGAAATCCACAGTCATGAACCAAGAGGTTGGAGCCCAACCCAAGAAGAAAAAATGCAGCGTCTGTTTCAACGAGGAAATCTGAAATAATCCGAAGGTCCTCTGGACTTGTAGGGATCAAAAATAAGTCGACGGGTCCACCAATTTGATAGTAGGTGTGAGCCGAAAGTTTTTCGTTCCACCGAGTTTCACCCTGAAATCCTCTTTTCTGGTAGGACTCCCATTTCGCCTTCACTTTTGGATCTCTGCCACCAATTGGCCGGCAAGGTGGGTAATGGAACCCGCTCCCGTACAAAGCAGTAAATCTCCATCCCGAAACTCTTCCAGAACTCGCGATCGAGCCTGTTCAAGGCTACCGACATACTCAATTTTTTGGTCTTTTCTTTGGGCTTGCTGAACACACGCTACCAGTGATTCGCCAGTAACCCCTTCGATGGGTGCTTCCCCGGCAGAATAAATATCTGTAATAAAAACAACATCGCTTTCTCGAAAAGCCGAGAGAAAGCCGTCTTTGGAGTGTTGGGTTCTGGAGTAGCGATGCGGTTGAAAGACGGTAATAATTCTTCCACTCCACTGACTTCTGGCTGCAGAAAGTGTAGCCGCTATTTCCGTAGGATGATGACCGTAGTCGTCCACAATCATGCGCTTGCGGTCGACGTCTTGCCATTGAATGTCGAACCTTCGCTTGACTCCTTTAAATCCCTTTAACGCGCGCGCGACGACGGCAAAAGAAATTCCGATCTGATCCGCCAGTGCCGTGACGGCAAGAGCATTGAGGACATTATGTTCGCCAGGAATATGAATCTCCACCATGCCCAATTGAAAAGGATCTACTTGATGCTTACTGCGCTTCCAAACTTCGAACTGAGTGCGGCCTACCTCATACGTAGGTGATCGAAAAAAGTAGTCCAAGTCTTCAGACTTGCCATAACTTAAAAACGGCTTAGAAAACTTTGGCAAGCAGCGCTTCATTCCTAAATCATCTCCGCAGACGACACTCAACCCATAGAAAGGAATACGGGAAGCAAAATCCACAAAGGCTCGATCCATGTTTTCTTGAGACTGAAAGTAGTCCAAATGGTCACTATCGATATTGGTAATAATCTCGTACGTGGCAGGAAGCTGGAGAAACGATCCATCGCTCTCATCTGCCTCGGCCAATACATACTCTCCCAAGCCAAGGCGAGCGTTAGAATTCAATGAATTGACCTTGCCCCCAACGATAACTGTTGGATCAAGTTGCGCTTCGTGAAAAACGGCTGCCAGTAAAGAAGTGGTGGTAGTTTTGCCGTGAGTGCCGGCAACAGCAATTCCAGTCTTACCCCGCATGAGTTCTCCCAACATTTCGGCTCGGGGAATGACGGGGATTCGCAATCGCTTGGCCTCGGCCCATTCTGGATTGGAAGGTTTTATGGCGGAAGACACCACGACCACATTGCATTCACTTACATTGCTAGTCTTATGTTCTCTATAGACCTCAATTCCGATCGAGGCCAAATGCCTTGTCGTATCACTGTCCGAAGAATCAGAGCCACTCACTCGGTATCCTTGATTGAATAAGACTTCGGCGATACCGCTCATTCCGATACCCCCAATACCTACGAAATGGATATGCCTAGGTTGAATCCGCTTTTTCAAGATTGAGGAACCTTCGCCTTCTTTTCTTCAAAACTCAAATTGTTTTACGATATCTCGCGCTGCATGGGGGCGGTAGAATCCATGCACCATTCGCTCCATCCGGTCGATACGCTGAGGATCCAAAA
Source organism: Bdellovibrionota bacterium (assembly GCA_963169695.1). GTDB lineage: Bacteria > Bdellovibrionota > UBA1018 > UBA1018 > CAUJDS01 > CAUJDS01. Next base: position 22,036 of record CAUJDS010000026.1, on the reverse strand, counting down.
CGAGGGCTCTAATTAAGCCGGCCAACTCAGCTCCAGTGGCCTTGTCTTGTTCTAACATCAGGGACGCGCCAGCCTGAACATAGACCTTGGCATTCTCATATTGATGGTTGTCCGATGCAGTTGGCAAAGGGACTAGGATGGAGGCGCGATTGACTGCTGCGATTTCCGAAAGCGTCGAAGACCCTGCACGACATATCAATAGCGACGATTGAGCATAAACAGTTTTCATATCGTAAATAAACTCAAGGATTTCGGCTCGAGAGCGGTATCGATCGTGATAAGCTTTCACTCGTTCAAAGTCTGCCCTACCAGTCTGATGAGTCCAGGTAAGCACTTCCTTGAGATCATCCAAATGCTCTAACGCATCTAATACAAGTGAATTAAGTCCTCTGGCTCCCTGACTCCCACCAAAAACAAATAGATGGAACGGTCTACGAGCGGCAGATGCCAGTGGTTCCATTTGCATACGTATGGGATTACCCGTAATTTCGACTTTGTGACGGGGGAGATCGGATTTTGGCATTCCGTAGGCGCAAAATATTTTGTCTACAAAGCGGCCAAGAATGCGGTTAGTGAGACCGGCAATGGTATTCTGTTCAACAATTCCTGTTTTCCAGCGAAACAGCCAAGAGAAGAGCCCTGCCACCAGAAGAACAGGCCCCGAAGAATATCCGCCTACGCCCAAAACTACTTGAGGACGCTCACGAAGAAGTATGAAGAGCGATTTGCATAATGCCAGTGGTAGCTGAGCAACCGTGCTGATTTTGCGTGCCCAGGTCACTCGATTGAGGCTGCCCAAATTGAGCAAATAGAGTTTCAGACCTGTTTTGGGGATAATCTGTTCTTCAATCTTACCTTTTGCTCCAACGTAGCAAATGGGAGCGTCTTGTCCAAAACGAGAGCGCCAAGCTTCAGCCACAGCGACTCCCGCCCAGACATGCCCTCCTGTACCTCCGCCAGCAATAAGAAGCTTAGCGTTTTGTTTGGTCACACAACTCGCCTTCCTTCTGAACGCGCCTCACGAGAAAGATTCAATAATAGTCCCGCAGCGATCAGATTGATCAATAAGCTCGACCCGCCATAGCTAATGAGGGGTAGGGTCATCCCTTTCGTAGGAAGCAAGCCTAAGGAAACCGAGAGGTTGATAAATGCCTGCAACCCCAGATACAGGCTGAGTCCACATCCCAAAAAATAGCCAAAGGGATCTCTTTTTTGCTGATAGAGGACCCAAGAGGCCTTGAATCCTCGATAGATAATAAAAGCGTATGCGCCCAATACGCAGAGGACTCCCAAGTATCCGAGTTCTTCTCCAATCACTGAGAAAATAAAGTCATTGTGAGCTTCAGGGAGAAAAAACAATTTTTCCCGACTGTTCCCTAGGCCAACCCCCATAAACCTTCCGTTATGAAATCCCAAGAAAGACTGAAGGATCTGAAACCCCTTGCCCGTAGGATCTTTCCACGGATTGAGGTAACTCATCCATCGTTCCAATCGGTACGGTGCGGCGACAAGAAGTCCCGCTCCCGCGAGAACGAAACACCCAACCATTGCTGCAAATCGCTTAAGTGAAATACCACTGAGGTATAAAAGCCCAAGTGACATCATCCCTAAAAGAACGGTCGTACCAAAGTCGGGTTGTAGCAGTAGGAGCCCTACGGTGGCCGCAGGAAAGAGAATCAATTCCCAAATATTGTGAGGTTGGACCTTCCGCTGAGACTGGGCAAGTCGAGCCGCTAGCCAAGCGATGAAAGTCAACTTAACCAACTCTGCAGGTTGAACCTGGAAAAGTCCCAAACGAATCCAACGTTGCGCGCCCCCTACTTTGACTCCAACTCCAGGAATGAACACGCACGCGATCAATAGCAAGGTACCCAAGAGAAATATTCGCGACCGACGCTCGATCTTTTCATAGGAGATTCGGGTCAAACCGCCCAACAAAGCTAAACCCAAAACTGCGTACAAGACTTGGCGCTTAATAAAGTAGTATCCATCGCCAGTTCTTTCGTGCGCGAAAATAAAGGAAGAACTGTAGACCATGAGAAGCCCAAAGCTCAGCAGGGCCAAAAGAGAGGCCAAGAGCCAAGGATCAACGCCCTTTGGCGTGAAGGATCGAAAATACTGTTTAAAGCTGATTGACCAGCTTTTTGAAGTAATCCCCACGTTCTTCAAAATTTCGGAACATGTCATAGCTAGCGCACCCCGGCGATAAGAGTATGATATCGCCGCTTCTGGATTTTTGATAGGCCAGCAATACAGCTTCTTCAAAAGTTCCTAGCAAGTAGGTTTCGCAATAATCGCCAATCGCGCGATTCATCTTTTCCTTCGCTTCTCCAATGAGGATCAGGATTTTGACTCGATTTTTAACGTAATCCGCCAAGAGAGTGAAATCCATGTCCTTGTCGCGGCCGCCACCAATCAAGATGATAGGGCTCTTCTTAAAAGCCATGAGGCTTTTTTGTACGCTCATGACATTGGTCGCTTTGGAGTCATTAAAGATGTAGACGCCATTTTTCTTACGCACAAACTCTAGTCGATGCGGCACGCCAGAAAAGGTATCAATCGCATCTTGAATAGACTTAGCTTTGACTCCTTGGACTCTGGCAGCGCATATAGCAGCCATGAGATTTTCTTTATTATGTTCACCGAAAAGACAGAAATGAGAAAGGTCATAGACTTCTTCTCGGCCGGCAATTTTGGAGTGAATCGTTTTGCCATCTTCACTGAGGTAAGCACCGCTAAATTCTTCGGCAAACTGTCCACCAATTTTCATTGGATTGCGTTTGGTAAACCATAGCAACTTTCCATGATTTTCATCCGAAAAGCCTGCCACAACAGGATCGTCAAAATTGAGGACAACAAAGGTATTGCGATCGCAAGCCTTCAATAGTTTCTTCTTATCCTGAATATAGGATTCCATATCCGAGTAACGATCCAAATGGTCTTCGCCGATATTGGTAAAGACCGCTACAGCCGGAACGAGCTTCTCGGACAAAGCGATTTGAAAGCTGGACAATTCCACTACCACCACGTCTGCAGTGGCTTCATCGGTAAAATAATTGAGAAGTGGATTGCCAATGTTTCCACCCAAGAAAGTCTTCTGTTGATCACACTGAAACATTTTATTGATCAACATTGAAGTCGTAGTCTTGCCATTGGTCCCCGTCACCGCAATCAATGGCTTGTCGATGGACCGAGCAGCGAGGTCCACTTCGGTTGTGACTGCAACACCCATCTCACGTGCTTCTTCGAGAGCCTTAACAGAATTAGGAACACCCGGACTCAGCACAATCAAATCTGCTTCATGAAAATATTTATTGGTATGTCTGCCGAGATCATATTCAATTTTGAGATGAGCGATGTCTTTGATGTATTCCATCAACTCTGTTTTTTGTTTGATGTCGGTGACCATGATTTTGGCACCTTGCTTTGCCATATATTTTGCAACAGCCACTCCCGAACGTCCCAAACCAACAATTAGGATTTTTTTGCCTTTAAATTTGCTCATTATTTTCTTTCTAACGAAGTTTGAGGGTTGAAAGCGTGATGAGCGCTAACAACACCGAAATAATCCAAAACCGCACAATAACCTTGGGCTCGGCCCAACCTTTTAGCTCAAAATGGTGATGAATGGGAGCCATTCTGAAAACTCGCTTTCCTGTCATTTTAAAGGAGACTACTTGAGCCATGACCGAAAAGGCTTCCAAAACGAAAATTCCTCCGCAAATAGCCAAAAGGATTTCGTTTTTTGAAATAACAGCTGCCGTACCCAATGCTGCACCCAGTGCCAGGGATCCAATATCTCCCATAAAAACCTGCGCAGGGTAGGTGTTGTACCACAAAAACCCTAAACATCCCGCCGCAACAGAAGCGAGGAAAACCGCCAACTCTCCTGCTCCTGCCACATAGGGAATCTGCAAGTATTCCGCAATCATAACGTGACCGGCGCAATAAGAAAGGATCAGAAAAGTCGAGGCCGTCGTAATCGTAGGCCCCACCGCCAGTCCGTCCAATCCATCCGTCAAATTGACAGCGTTTGAAGCTCCCACAATGACCAGAATTGCAAAAGGAACATAGAAAATCCCAAGGTCGACAGCCAAATTCTTAAAGAATGGAAATTTCAACAGCGGAGGTGAATCTCGGAAGAAATACAAAATCAAAGCCACTCCACTCGCGACCAGGACTTGAAGGAGGAATTTTTGTCGCGCCGTTAGGCCCTTGGATGAGCCGTGATGCACTTTGGAAAGATCGTCAACCAAGCCAATGGCCCCAAAGGTCAACGTGGAGAAGAGGCAGATCCATATGTAATGATTCTTCAGATCGGCCCAAAGCAAGGTCGATACTGCAATCGCCATCAAAATCAGGCCACCTCCCATGGTCGGGGTCCCCTGTTTCGTAAGGTGACTGGAAGGCCCATCATTCCGAACTTGCTGGCCAATTTGCTTTTTCTGGAGCCAACGAATGTATCCAGGGCCTAGCACCATGCAAACAAGAACCGCCGTAATAGCAGCCCCGAAAGTTCTGAAACTTATGTATTTGAAGACGTGTAAAAACGAATAATCGGCCGCAAATGGGTAGAGCAATTGCAAGAGCATGCGATGTCCATGCTATAGAAAAAGGAAAAACTAAGTCAAGGGCTCATTGATAACCACTCAAAATTTCAGGAATTTTGAAGAGGGCTCGTGTGAGCCACCCACTCAATCACAGTATTGCGATCACTGAACGGGTGTCGAGTTTCTCCCAGTAGCTGGTAGTTTTCGTGACCTTTTCCGGCAATAAATAAGACATCTTTGTCGCCCAAGGCCGCCAAGGCAGACTCGATGGCCTCTTTGCGGTCCGAAATGACCTGCGCCGGGAAGTTTTGAGGCAACCCCTGAAGGATTTCTTCGATGATTGCCTCTGGATCTTCTTTTCTTGGATTGTCCGAGGTGATCCAAAGCAAATCTGAGTGAGCAGCTGCAATCTGCCCCATCACCGGCCGCTTGGCACGGTCCCTATTACCTCCACATCCAAAGACGGTAAGCAATTTTCCACCCCGATCCATCAATCCTCGCAATTCCTCAAGGGCTTTGCGAAGGGCCTCGGGTTTGTGAGCATAGTCGACAAAGACTCGTCCTTTTGGAATCGGAACGGGCTCCATTCGTCCGGGGATTCCGCCTAGACGCGATACCCCTGCCTCAATGGCGCCACTCGCTATTCCAAGCTCCTGGGCCACTGTCATGGCCATTTCAAGATTCTGAGCATTGAATTTTCCTAACAATGGAGATCGTACCTTCAGCAGCCCTCGATGAGTCTGTAAGGTTCCGTCCACTCCCCCAAGAGAAAACCGAAGGTCTCGCTTTGTCGTAGAAGTCGTCACCACCGAAGCAAGGTGAGTAAGGTCTTTTATGCGATCCAAGGCTTTTGGGCCCCACTCACTCCTGGTCTCAAGCACCGCAAGAGGTGATTTGCCATTTTGCCTAGCAGCAAGCAGCCCACGAGAAAAGAGAAGGAGCTTGGCTTCAAAGTAAGCGTCGAGCGTCCGATGGTAGTCCAAATGGTCATGTGACAAGTTCAAAAACACGCCTACATCCCAAGCAATACCCGAAACACGATGCTGATGAAGGGCATGCGACGAAACCTCCATCAAAACCACTTCCACACCCGCCTGCTTCATTTCGGCAAGCAATCGTTGCAATTCGAGGGGTCCAGGCGTCGTAAGCGAGGGTGTGCTCCGAATAGCAGCAAATCGATTTTCAATGGTACCGATCAGTCCAACTTGCTTCCCAGCAGCCTGAAAGATGCTCTCCAAAATATGAGTCGTAGTGGTCTTCCCGCTTGTTCCGGTAACGCCAATCATTTGCATGGAGTGAGAAGGATCCCCATAAAAGCGGGAAGCAATGCTACCAAGTTCTTCCGCAAGGCGAGGGATGCTTAGGTAGGGTACTTTGAGATCCAAATCGAGGCGCGGACGCTCCCCGACAATGACACTCGCTCCACGGCTTTGGGCATCTAGCGCAAAATCATGGGCATCTACTTGGGTGCCTTTTAAGGCAAAAAAAACATCTCCCGGTTGGATTGATCCAGAATGAACCGAAAGCCCACGAACAGGCAGGGTTTCAGCAGATCCGCAAGGTAGGTTCAGGAGTTTTCCTAATGTCCAGATCATGGTTCTTGGACAAGGTGTACCACGATTTTGTCCCCATCGGATACGTGCCTACCCACTTCGGGGAATTGTCTGGCGACGGTTCCAAACCCTCGAACTTCTAAATCAAAGGAATGTCCTTTGAGTGATCTAGCCAATTCTCGCGGTGATAATCCCTTGAGAGAAGGCATAACCCAGACTCGGTCGTCGCTGGATTGGGATTCTATCGGATCAAATGCTCGACGACCAAGGTCCGTAAGGCTGTCTTCTTCTTGAAGGAATCGCTTTAAGCTTCGCATTGCGACGGATGAGTTAAAATGGTCTTTGTGAACTTTAGCAACGTGGGTGCGCATTTGAGGATTCAATCGACTGGCAATAGCCTGAAACACGGATTTGAATAGGGGCGCCGCTGTGCTTGCAGAGTAATAGCTTCCTTTTGGCTTATCCAAAACAGTTAGCACCACCAGCTTGGGCTCGAGGTCCAAGGCGAAGCCAGCAAAAGAGGCAATATAGTCTTTTTGAGAATAGGTCCTGGTCCGTGGATCAATCATTTGGGCCGTCCCAGTTTTGCCCGCTATCCGATAGCCTTCGACTTGCGCGGATAGTCCCGTCCCACCCTCTTGCGTAACCTTCGCCAGCGCTTTTTGAAGGAGTACCGCGTGTTCCGCCGGAAACACCCTCACCGGTGGAAAAGCCTTCTGAAATTCTGGATCCTTCAAGAGCGTGGGACGAACCAGCCACCCCCCATTGAGGATAGCAGCATAGGCCCGCGCTACCTGAAGACGCGTCGCCAACATTCCTTGGCCAAATCCCATGCTTGCAAGCGTGTGAAGGGGAAGCTGTTTCCTTTGAGGAAGCCAACCAGAAATCTCACCCGGAAATTCGATGCCCGACTTCGAGCCAAACCCCATCTGTTCCAAGAAATTCATAAGCCGTGGAGCTCCAAGGTCCAACGCAAGAGCAGCCGAACCCACATTGCTTGAGACTTGCAAAAGCTTCTCGAGGGTCAGCCACCCAAAGCGTTCATCCTCTTTTGCCTCTGAGATCCAATGTCCTTGTACACGGATTTTTCCCATCCCTCCCCAAACACGAGATTGAAGCGATTTTCCCGCCTGCAAGGCACTCAAAACTAAAAAGGGTTTCATGGTTGAGCCCGGTTCAAAGCCATCCGTAACGATTCGATTGCGGCGAAGGGCGGGAGATGCCTGCTTGCGGTTGGGGTCAAAGCTTGGAACCCCTGCCATCACCAAAATTTCTCCAGTCGAAGCATCCATCACAAGGACCGAGCCAGACTCAGCGCCTGTTGCGTCTTGTGCAGCATGCAGGAGTTTTTCGACTTCAAACTGCAGTCCTGAGTCGAGGGTGAGTTGCAAGGCTCTCGTCTGAGATGAAGCGGCGCCAGACTCAGGCATCGCACTTTCAAGAAAGGCTGGGCGCATCAAGCCATCTCGAATGGATTCGACAACGCGTGATTCTCCGCGAAGACGGCTGTCGAACTTCAGTTCCATTCCTTCAATGCCTTCTAGATCAATATTGGCTTGTCCCAGGACTTGAGAGGCGAGTGTTCCGTTTGGATAGACACGACGACTTTCTTTGACCAACCAAAGTCCCTCAGGGGGTTCCTTAAGAAAAGCCACCTGAGCATCCGAAAGATGCCGCTTCAGCCACACAAAACTCCGATCTGAATCCAATCGTTCCTTAAGCGTCGCATAAGGAACTCCAAGGCGACGAGAAAGGGCCCTGAGGTAACTCGTCTTGGGCTTCCACTTCTTCGGATTTGCCGCGAGACTTGGGACCTCAACATTAACGGCGAGCGGTTCCCCATTTCGATCTTGAATGGGTCCTCGCTGAGGCAGCACCAATACCCGCGATCGATACTGCCTGAGCGCAAGTTGAGCAAGCCTCGGGTCCGTTGCTAACTGAAACTGAGCCGCACGTAACGCTAAAGTTAAGAAAGCGGCAAAGCACAAAACCGTAGCAAAAATAAGCCTGTTTTTGGAGATCAAGGCTGCTCCTCAAGTCGCACTAGCTGTTCAGTGGAAGGCTGAGAAAAGCCCCACTTCCTTGCAAGCCTCTCCAAGTGGCTTGGCGTTTTGGCTTTGGCCAGCTGCACTTTGAGTCCGACGATCTCACGTGAAACGTTGCGAGCGGAAAGGTCCAGCTGATTGACTTCGTAAGTCCTTCGAATAATGGCCAGTCGCAACCAGACCGTTGCAATGGCCAGCCCAAAAATGGCGACTAGGACGCCTTGAGAGAATTGCTTTTTTGACACGGCCGCCCCTCTTCCTTAGAGAAGTCGCTCCGCTACCCGAAGACGCGCACTGCGTGCTCGGCTGTTTTGTGCGACTTCCTCATCCGAGGCCCGAGCTGGCTTTTTGGTAAGGGACAGGAAAAATTTTCGATCTCGGAAGGCCTGTTTCACCAAGCGATCTTCGAGCGAATGAAAACTCAGAACAGCCACTCGAGCTCCTGGCTCCAATTTTATCACAGGCCCGGCCAGAAAGGCTTCAATCTCCTGGAGTTCTTGATTCACGGCCATTCGCAAAGCCTGAAAACTTCGAGTGGCTCCATGAATCCGACCATGACGATGCGCCGCAGGTAACGCGCGAATGATACGTTGTGCAAAGTCTCGAGTAGAATTGACCAACTCTCCGCGATGGCGGGCCTCGATAATAGAAGCCGCTATGCGACGCGAAAAGCGCTCCTCACCATACTCCCAGAGAATAGTTTCCAACTGTTTCTGTGTCAGTGTTTCAAGCAAATCAAAGGCTGAAGGATCGCCCGACTCTTGTGACATCCTCATGTCCAGGGGGCCTTCGCCGAGAAAGCTCAACCCGCGCGAAGCATCATCGAGTTGATCACTGGAAATACCGAAATCCGCAAGCAGCCCCACCAGTGGCCTTCCACTCAAATGACCTAACAACGACGCAAATCGCGAGTGAACCAACTCCAGCCGATTTTCGTTTAGTGCTTCAGCAAACCGCTCCCTTCCTGCCTCAATCGCGTGCAGGTCCCGATCGACTCCCACGAGCTTTAGTCCAGGCCAGGCACTTTGAAGCTCCTTGAGCTTCTCAAGTAGGTAGGCGGTATGTCCGCCACCACCAAAGGTAGCATCGACCAAACAAGCCGGCCCCATCCCTCTTTTCAAAAGGGACTGCGCTCCGGCGATCAGCGGATCACAAGACTCTCCAAGCAAAATAGAAACATGACGAGGCATGTTCACCTACATGCCATAAGAATCGCTGAATTGCCACAATGCATCACGACGTAACGCTTGTTTCGCTCCTAGCCAAACTGTAATCTGTAACTCGTGCCAGAATCAAAATCGAAAGAAAACAAGAAGAAGCAGGGACCGACTCCATTCGACGAGGCCATTTATCCTCATATGCCCAACCGAATTTACAACAATGCGGAAAAGAAAAAGATCGCGTTGGACATGTTGGAGCGCTACACGGGGAGCCATCCTAATCAGTTTCGAAAGCAAATCATTCTGACCAACTTTGAATATTATATGCAGCGGTTTGAAGCCATCTGCGGGGATGAAAAAACTCGCGGCGCTGCCATGAGCGTCGTTCATTCCAAGAAGGCGGATGTGTCGATCGTCAATTTTTCAATTGGATCTCCTACCGCCGCACTTATTATTGAGTTGCTAGCAACCGTGGAGCCAAAGGCTGTCCTCTTCTTAGGTCTCTGTGGCGGATTGCATCGGTCGTTAAAGGTGGGTGATTTTATTCTGCCAACCGCAGCGATTCGTGACGAAGGCGCATCGAAACACTTTATGCCTCCTCAGGTTCCAGCACTTCCAACTTTCAAGATTCAGAAATTTGTTTCCCAAATGGTGGTCGAACGGGGCCTCGATTATCGCACGGGTGTGGTGCATACGACGGACTACCGTTTTTGGGAATTTGATGAGAAATTCAAGTCAGGTTTGTACGAAGAAAGAGCCCTCGCCATTGAGATGGAATGTGCCACACTCTTCATTACGGGATTCGTTAGCAAAGTACCCATTGGGGCACTCTTGTTGGTCTCAGATACTCCACTGAAACGTGGAGGAATCAAGACGAAGAGTTCGGCAAATTCCGTATTTCGAGAATTTACTGATATTCATATTGAAACAGGAATTCAGGCGATGAGTGAAATTGCGATTCGCGGCGAACACATTCGACATTACAAATGGTGACGGTGCAAAAAAATAAAATGAGGATGGTTGGATGATCAGGAAGTTTTTGGATTTCTTTTCGAATGATCTGGCAATTGATTTGGGCACCGCCAATACCTTAGTTTATGCACGAGACCGCGGCATCATTATCAATGAACCCTCTGTGGTGGCTATTCACCGCAATCCGAGGGGACAAACGCGTGTTTTGGCAGTTGGAAAAGAAGCCAAGGACATGCTTGGAAGAACTCCGGGATCTATCCAAGCCATTCGCCCCTTAAAGGATGGAGTGATCGCCGATTTTGAAGTGACCCAGTCCATGCTGAAATACTTCATCAATAAGTCAAGCGAGCGCAAAACTTTCATCCGTCCACGAATTATTATTTGTATTCCATTTGGCATTACCCAAGTAGAAAAGCGGGCCGTGAAGGAATCCGCTCAATCAGCAGGTGCGCGAGAAGTTTATCTTATTGAAGAGCCAATGGCAGCGGCAATTGGAGCAGGTCTTCCTATTCGAGAACCCAGTGGAAACATGATTGTGGATATCGGAGGGGGCACGACGGAAGTGGCCGTCATTTCCTTGGGCGGAATTGTGTATTCCAAATCGGTGCGTGTAGCAGGAGATCGCTTCGACGAAGCTATCGTAAACTACATTAAGCGTAAGTATTCGCTCCTCATCGGAGAACGTACTGCCGAGCAGATCAAGCTATCCATTGGCTGTGCCTACCCTTTTGAGGAAGAAAAGTCCTATGAAGTAAAAGGCCGTGACTTGATCAGCGGGGCACCCAAGACCATTGAGGTCAATTCGGAAGAAATTCGAGATGCCCTTGCAGAACCGGTTTCTGCAGTGGTGGATGCCATTAAAACGGCCTTGGAGCGAACGCCACCTGAACTTGCTGCGGACATTGTGGACAATGGGATTATTCTAGCAGGCGGCGGAGCCCTTTTGGCTAACTTGGACATCCTCATTAAAGAAAAGACGGGATTGCCAGTCGCATTGGCAGAAGACCCACTCACTTGCGTAGTGCGCGGGTCAGGTAAAGCGCTTCAGGACCTTGACCTCCTTCGCAAAGTAACGATGGTTTAGATTGGCTTCGACGAGTTGAAGAAGTTTAACGTACAAGACTTTTATTTCAAGAAGGCGAAGAAAGAGAATTTCGTCGCCCGCTCAGTCTTTAAGCTCGAAGAGATACAGGAACGGTACCGCGTTTTGCGTGAAGGCGATTACGTTGCAGATCTCGGTTGTGCACCTGGATCTTGGTCACAATACACAAGCAAACTCATCGGACCTGCAGGAAGAATCCTAGGCATTGATCTTCAAGAAATGCTCCTGACGCTGCCAAATGCGCAGTGGGTTCAGTCTGATCTCGTCGAGTACGACTACGACGCCTGGCTTAAAGAGCAGGGCAGGAACCAATTCGATGTCGTACTTTCGGACATGGCTCCAAAAACAACTGGGGTAAGATTTGCGGACCAAGAAAGGTCGTTTCAACTATGCAATGCAGCGTTGGAAGTGGCGCGCAAGCACTTGAAGCCTGGAGGGGGCTTTGTCGTCAAATTTTTTCATAGTGACTCGTTCGAGGCCCTCCGCAAGGACCTCAAGGCAAATTTTAAACGCGTAGAACTCCTCAAACCCAAGAGCACGCGAAAGGAAAGTAAGGAAATTTTTCTGATCGGACTCGGTAAAAAAACGGCCTAGCGCCTACAAGCCCCAGGAAGGATCAGATTGATTCGGGCTCGAATCTCTGGGTCCGGTGGACAGGTAGGACATGCCGCAGTAACTTCACAGAGGATCGGCATCCAAATTTGGTTCTGAATTCGACGAAATCCTGCCGTGATGGCTCCCAAAATCACCAAAGTGATCGAGACCAATAGAACATACTCTAAAACAGCTTGGCCTGATTGATTCCTTCGACAGCGCACGCCCTTTTATTGTAAAGTGATTGGAAAGAAATGTCTTTATGAACTCCAATAACTATTCTTCGCACCTGAAGTCCTTTTTTCTACCTCTCATCGGGGTATTGCTGATCACCGTCGGAGTTTTGTCACTTCTACGAACGATGGGACATCGTGAAGAATCTAAGGACGGCAGTCCTCGCTTGAACTTGAAGGTTGGAGATACCCTTCCTGATTGGAACGTCCATTTAATTGACGGTAAGAGTGTAAGAATTTCAGCGATACCTGCAAAAGTTCTTTTCATCAACTTTTGGGCCGAATGGTGCAGCGGGTGCATGATCGAGCTTCCTTCGATTATTGCACTCTGGAAGACCTACCATTCTCAAGGACTGGAGGTTCTGGGAATCAACCTCGATGAGAATCCCTCAGTCTCCATTCCTAGAGTAACCAAAAAGCTTGGCATTTCTTTTCTAATGGGCTTCGACGATAATCAGATACTAGGGGATGCCCTTGATCTGCATGAAATTCCGTACACCCTTCTTGTGGACCAGCAGAGAAAAATTCTCCGCCTGGATCTGGGAGAGCGTAATTGGAATTCTGCTTCGGATCAGGCACAAATCAAGCAATGGCTAAAGATCTAGGTAAGGTTCAAGCATCCATGGTCCCACTTTCTCTTCCTCTTTTTATGAACGCTCGTAATAAGGTTGCTGCAATACCAGTCACTTTTCTTGCGACTTACCCCATATACCTGGCCACCAACCACATGACCCATAAGGTTCCTGCGATCCTAGAATTCACGCTCATCGATCGACTAGTCCCTTTTCTCCCAGGAAGCGTGTGGATTTATATGAGCGAGAACGTCCTGTATCTCGCCATTTACTTCATTGCCAAAAAGCGTGAGAATCTGAATCGATACCTCTACGCTCTCTTTGCTACGTACATCGTGGCGAACTTTATTTTCTACCAATGGCCGGTCGCCTTTCCACGCGAGCAATTTCCACTTCCGACTGACATCAACCCCTGGACCTATGGACTCTTCGCTTGGCTCAGAACTGTAGACACACCACAAAATTGCCTTCCAAGCCTTCATGTTGCTTCGACTTACCTCACTTGCTTTCTTTTTCTTGAGGAGCAGAGAAAATATTTTCTTCCTTTTTTTCTTTGGGGAACTGCTATCGCCATCAGCACCATGACGACTAAGCAACACTACTTTGTGGACGTCGTTGCCGGGGCAGGCCTCTCGATTCTCATTCATTGGATCTTTTTTCGAGTACTGCCCGCCCACGCAACTCGATTCTATGAAGCGAATTAAGGCAGCCACCCTACTTGATAGTAGGCTTCTTCGAAGCGAGAAAATGGAAGAATTGTAAAATCAGCGTCTTTCCCAACTGCGAGACTGCCTTTCTTCTTTGCCAATCCCAAAACTTTTGCGGGATTATAAGTCAGTCCGGCTAGTACTTCCGCACGGCTCATTCCATAATAAAGTGCACCCAAAGTCGCAGCAAGCGGAAGAGAAAAACACATGGATGATCCAGGATTACAATCGGTAGCGAGCGCCACCCGAACTCCTTGATCGAGCATCTTTCGACCAGGCGCAAAAGATTCCTTTAGATACATAGAGGTGCAAGGCAAAAGTACCGCTACGGTACTGGAACGCGCGAGCGCCTGTATTCCGGCATCGGATACCTTGATAAGATGATCCACAGAACGGGCCCCAAGTTTCACGGCAAATTCAGCTCCGCCCCCGTCAGTCAGTTCATCTGCGTGAATGCGAGGATTCAACCCAAGCTTCTTTGCGAGGTGAATAATTTTTTCCACGGAATCTTTTTGAAAGTATCCCTTCTCGAGAAATGCGTCGCACCCTTGCATCACAAATTCCTTGGCAAGTTGAGGCAAAATGCTGCTGAGAATCTCTTGGACGTACTGGCCTTCAGTCAATTCCTTGGGAATAGCGTGTGCTGCCATAAAAGTTGCTGACAAAGTGAGGTGTGGAAATGCCTTTCGTAATGCTTCGATCACGAGCAGCATTTTTCTTTCTGATTCCAGGGTCAAGCCATAGCCAGTTTTAATCTCTATGGTTTTGACACCATATTTCTCCATCACCCCTAAACGTTTCTTTGCGGAATTGACCAATGAAGCGATCGACGCTTCACGAGTGGCACGCACCGTTGAGGCTATGCCACCTCCAGCATCCGCAATTTCTTGGTAAGTTGCTCCCGCACACCTTCTTGCAAATTCAGAAGATCGATCTCCTCCAAATACCAAGTGAGTATGGCAATCAATCCAACCCGCAGTCACACACGAAAGTTGACGAAGGTTTTTGGACGAAACTCGAAGGTATTTCTTAGGCATCTTCGAGGTGGGTCCCATCCAAACTATGGAATCCGGAACTTTCTTTTTACCTATTTTTCGCTCCGAATAGACAATGGCGCCATCAACGATGGGATCCAGATGCCCTTCAATAGGACAAACTCCATCTTCAGCCTCGATACCTTTTCCAGTTAGGATCTCACTTGCGTGAATGACCGCTCGAAGGCTCAAGGTGTTTTCCCCGATTCAGAAATCAATCGCCGAAATGCCTCATCGTCCAACAATGGATCTAACTTCTCAAGGTCCTCCGAAAAGCACCGATCATTCACAAATGCCGGAACCTTGGTTCGGACCCACGCATGTACTTTTTCTAATCGAGCCGTAGTACGGAGGGGACGCAAAAGATCGATACCTTGAGCGGCGCAGAACAATTCAATCGTCAAAATCCTGCGCACATTTTTAACAATCATTGCAGCTTTTCTCGCACCCCATGCTCCCATGCTGACATGATCTTCCTTATCTAAAGAAGTGGGAATGGAATCGACACTGGCTGGATGACTGAGGGTTTTGTTTTCGGAAACAAGCGCCGCTGCGGCGTATTGAAGCACCATCACACCACTATTCAAGCCTGGCTGCGGCGTAAGTAAAGCGGGTAACCCGGAGAATTCGGGTTGCGTAAGCTTATTGATCCTGCGCTCAGATATACTACCAAGCTCCGAGGTAGCCATAGAGAGTTGATCCATCGCAAAGGCCAAGACTTGTCCGTGAAAATGTCCGCCACTCACCACTTTGTCTTGGTCAGGAAAGAGAAGCGGGTTGTCGGTTACAGAATTTGCTTCGATCTCCAGGGTATTACGAATAGAAGCCAATTGATCTCGACACGCACCATGCACCTGAGGAATGCAGCGAAGTGAATAGGCGTCTTGCACGCGATCGCAATTCTCGTGACTTCGGGCAATCTCGGATCCTTTGCCATCGATTTCTGTCAGCCAATATCGGCCTCTATCAGCAACTTGACGCTGACCCGGATGTGGCCTCTGTTGGTGTAGGTCTTTGTCAAAAGCCGCGGAGGACCCCTTCATCGCTTCCAGACTAAGTAGGCCCGTCACATCGGCAAGGTCAGCAAGAAACTCAGCTTCCAAATAAGCAAGTGTCCCGACTCCCGTCATCAGCTGAGTTCCATTGCACAACGCGAGCCCTGACTTGGCATGCAACTCAACGGGAGCAAGTCCGGTTGCTTTCAAAACATCCGCGGAAGGCTGAACTCTATTCTGATAGAGGACCTTCCCTTCGCCAATCAATGTGCGGGCAATATGAGCAAGGGGTGCCAAGTCCCCCGAAGCCCCCACCGACCCTTGCGAAGGGACGACGGGATGAATGGAATGATTCAAAAAATCCAAAAGTCGTTGAACGATAGTCAAACTCACGCCTGAGTACCCAAGACTTAACGACTTGGCTCTTAGCAACATCATGGCTCGAACCGCATTCACCGGCAACGGATCACCCACTCCTGCAGCATGCGAGCGCAAGAAATTTACTTGCAGCTGCAATATATCTGCTGCCGGAATTCTTACAGACGCCAATGGTCCAAACCCAGTATTGAGTCCATAGACGAGTCGATCCTGTGCGACTAATTTCTGAAGGTATTCATAGGTCTTTTGGATGCCTGTTTTGGCGGACGCGCTCAGCTCCACCTTTCGGTACTGTTGCGCAACGGAGCGAACATCGTGAAGACTTAAGGAATCCTGGCCTAGGATCAAGGGACGGCTATCAGCGTTGTCATTCATGCAATTGCCTTCTTTAAGTCCTTAAATGCTTTTTTACGATTCTTTGCGCTAAACAAGGCCGATCCGGCAACAAAGACATCGACTCCGCATTCACCCAATCGCTCTGCGTTTTCCTCGCTGACTCCGCCATCGACTTCAATCAGAAATGGTAAACCGCCTCTGAGTTCCTTAATTCTTTGAATCCGTGAATACGATTCCTCGATGAACTTCTGTCCACCAAATCCAGGGAAGACGCTCATGACAAGCACGAGGTCAACGTACTTCAAATAGGGTTTGATATTCTCCACCGGCGTATCAGGGTTTAAAGAAATTCCGGAGCGACATCCTAAAGCACGAATCCGTTTGAGATCGCGTTCGATTTCTAAAGAAGTTTCGACATGAATCGTAATGTTCTTTGCACCGGCCTTGGCAAAGGGTTCAATCCAACGTTCAGGCTCGCTAACCATAAGGTGACAGTCCAACGGCAGCCTTGTCCTTTTGCTAAGCCACGAAACCACTATGGGACCCATGGTAAGATTTGGAACGAAGTGCCCATCCATGACATCCACATGAATCCAATCAGCTCCTAATTGCTTCGCCGACTTCACTTCTACTTCGAGCCGCGAAAAATCTGCTGAGAGAATAGAAGGTGCCAACAACCGCTTTATTTTTTTCACGCCTGAGATTCCTCTTGGAGAGGAAAGGTCCAGCCTTTGCCTCGACAGCCATTGATGAAATCGATGGGGGATTGAACTTTCTTACCCTCTAATTGAATACTCAAAAGCTCTAAGACCGAATCTCCAGACGCTCCAAATACCAAAGCATCTCCTTCGACTCCCAACTGTCCCTGTTTGACACGAGCGCCCGGATGAACTCTTGCGGAATGAACCCTCAAGCGACCTAAGTTCTCGATCGTCAAAGAAGTTCCTGGCCAAGGATGGAGCGCGCGCACTCGCCGTTCCAGCACGTCGGCTGAACACTTGCTATCGAGTCCCTCCATCGCTTTGCTCAATTTAGTAGCGTAGGTCACGCCTGCTTTGGACTGCTCCTCAGGATGAAGCTGGCGTGTTTGATCCAGCTCTTGCAAGTAAACTTCCATCACCTTCGCACCAGCAATAGCTAGGCGATTGTGAAGAGTTCCGGCCGTATCTTCAGCAAGGATGGGAATACGAATTTGGCTCAGTAGTGGGCCAGCATCCAACTCTTCGACCATCTTCATGATAGTAGCACCTGTTTCACTATCTCCCTCAAGGATGGCATGTTGAATGGGCGCAGCCCCACGCCAACGTGGCAAAAGGGAAGCGTGAACATTGAGGGACCCCAACGTAGGAATGCTGAGAAAGGCCTGCCGCAAAATTTTTCCGTAGGCTACTACCACGAGCACATCGGGTTTTAACTCACGCAAGGAAAGGAGGTTCTCTTCCGTGTTTAACTTAGCAGGCGTCCTTACTTCTATCCCCAGTTCCTTTGCTTTTTTCTTAACGGGAGTTTCGCGCACTTGCTGACCGCGCCCAACCGGCTGATCAGGCTGAGAGTAAACGGCTAGAACCGTTTGAGTACGAGCCACCGCTTCCAGTGTGGGAACCGCAAAATCAGGTGAGCCCATAAATACAACACGCAACATGGATTAGAGGATACCTTTTTTCTTTTTTGAAGGAGGCAGCGTTCCAGCTCGCAGTTTCTTTTTGACTAAATCCTTTTTAAGCGGACTCAATCGATCAATAAAAAGCTTTCCATTGAGATGGTCAATTTCGTGTTGAATACAAACAGCCATAAGATCCTCTGCATCGAGAACCTTAGTCAGGCCATCTACATCTCGATACTCGACTTTAATTTTCTGCGATCGGTCGACTTCTTCTGAATAATCAGGAACCGAAAGGCACCCTTCACAAATGGCGATATGCCCCTCTTTGTAAATAATCTTGGGATTGATCAAGATCGTAGGATTTTTTTTAACCAGGACCTTTTCAGTTTCTTCTTCCAAGTCCTCAAGCTCGTAGTCCACATCAACTACGATGATGCGATCGAGCACTCCTACTTGATTTGCCGCCAGACCAATTCCGGGTGCGTCATACATAGTTTCCAACATGTCATCGGCAAGTCGATGAATAGAACGGTCCACGCGCTCTAATGGCTTGGCTTTCTGGGCCAAGACGCTGTCTGGAAAAGTGTAAATCTTAAGCTTCGCCATCTGAACCGCTATACTCTCCTAAATCGATGCCAAATAAGCACGATAGCACTCGCCGCAAAGACAAAGCTTGGCAACCAAGCAGATATCCACGGAAGCAGAGCGCCACTCTTTCCAAGGGATAGTCCCACTGAATAGAAAAGCCAATAAAAAACCGTGACACCTAGCCCTATTGCTAAATCCCGCACAATCCCGCCTTGTCTGCGCAGTCCCACAGAAAATGGGATGGCCAAAAGGGCCATAACTAGAGGAATGAAGCTCAAGCTGATGCGATAATGAAACTTGACCCAATACTCCTTAGTATCGGCCCCGGCCTTCTCTATTTTCTCGATGTAATGCTTGAGATCCTTCAAACGGAATCCTTCAACCTCTCGCTCAATTTCCATGAACTCAGTAGGCGTTTCGGGCACTGGAAGAAACTTTTTCTCAAAGCTTTGCGTTACAGGGTAACGTTCATTTCCAGCAAAAACCGTAATCTTCCCATCGAGTAACTCCCATCCATTGGGACGATACTCAGCCCTTGCAGCCTGAATCACTTGTAGAAGATTGAAATCTTCATCAAAACTATAGACGGACATCCCAGTAATGGTCTTGGTTTTGCCATCAAAATGTCGGAGGTTGTAAATGAGATTTCCAGATCGATACCAAATCTTTTCCTTACCAAAATCGAAATAAAAGTCAGACTTCTTGTCCATAACAGTCCATTTGTATTTCATTTGCTTGTTATGAAAAGGTGGAAGGATTCGATCCTGAAGGACCAAACTGAAACATGAAATCATAAACACGAGTGAAAGAATGACTAACATCACCTGGTTCAAGCCCACCCCTATGGAGTGGCACGCAATAAGTTCGTTCGAACGAGACAATACCGCCAAGGTCAAGACCGTAGCCATCAGAACTGCCGGAGGCGTCATTTGTACAAAAATTGCCGGCAGCCCCATCAAATGGTACGTCAAAACCTGGTAGGCAGGGGTATTGCCTTCCACCAATTGCCCAAGAACAGCCTGCATTAAAAAAACCCCAATCAAACCCAATACACAGAAACTGAAATACTGGATAAAATGCATTGAGATGTAGCGGGCCAATATCTTCATAGTAGAGAACCCAAAGAGATCATTGTAAGCTCCACTTTATGGCCAAATCAAAAAAGACAGAAGAGAAAACAGCGAAGCCTCAATCAAGAAAAAAATGGCTCATTGAGAACCTTACATCCTTAGGAATGGCGCTCCTCCTTGTCCTTGTTATTCGATCCAGTGTGATTGAGGCATTCAAGATTCCTTCTGGCTCCATGATTCCAACGCTTTTGGTTGGAGACTATATCTTTGTCAATAAGTTCTCTTATGGCTTGAAGGTGCCTTTTACTGAGTGGATCATGGATGAGCCCGTGCAGCTCATTCGACGTGAGCCCCCTCAAAGAGGAGACATCATTGTTTTTAAGTATCCGAGAGATGAAAGCATTTATTACATAAAAAGAGTCGTGGGGATACCCGGCGACAAGATTGAAATGAAGGATAAGCTTTTGTGGATCAACGGGAAAAAACTCGAGCGCAGTGCCATGGATTCTGTTCTCGAAACCTCGACCCGAAAGCTTATTGATGATGATAAATATGCGAAGGACTACTTGAAGCTTTCAGAAGAAACAAATGCCAATCACAAATATGTCATGATGATTGATGACTCCCAGTTTGCTAATTCTTATTTCGGTCCCGTGACCGTTCCCGCTGGAGAGTACTTTGTCATGGGAGACAATCGGGACCACAGCCATGACAGCCGCTTTTGGGGATTTGTGCCTTACAAGAACATCAAGGGTCGAGCGATTGTCATTTGGCTCTCGCTCTGGTTAGATTTCTCGAATCAAGAATTTAGCTTTCGTCCTTTGAGGACAGGGACATTGCTTCGCTAACGCGATTCGACTTTCCTGCCCTTCGGGCAAACCTATCAAGCATTCTTGCAAGGGCACGCTTCAAAAAGTGAGGCCATCGTTCAACCCAGTTCGCAAGCAAGGGTCCGACGGCATAATAGCTATGAATAATTCCTTTGCCGAGGAAAGATCGGTTCAATCGAAAATCACGATACCAACGCAAAGTATCAAAAGTATCGCGATGAAGGTGCTCGTACACAGCAGAGGCTATAAAGCACCTTCCGTCCGTCAGCTTTTTGTAATGCTTTAAAAAGGCATCTTTGTGAGTTGCCTTATCGTTGTAAACATACTTTCGGAGCGTTTCGGCACAGATCAGTTCATAAGGCATCTTCTTGGAGAAGATGACAAATTTCTCCAAGCAGAGGTTCATTTTGGCAATGGAGTTTTTACTGGGGACTGCTCGATCATAGACTTTGGCAAGGTCCCAGTACATCCCGCTAATTAGCAACATTTCTGGCAAATCTAACTTTTTATCGAAGTGAGAGGGTGTAAGGCCACCTTCCTTTACCTTCTTCATTTCTTCCACTAGGCGAATATAGCTCTCAAAAGCCCCTACGGATTCGGCTGCTTTGGCCGATCCAAACTTATCAACGCCCAATCGTGCGAGCTCAACACGACGTTTGAATAATTCCCGCTTTTGGTCATCACGCGCTTTATCAATCGATTCTTGAATCCTCGATCGAAGTTCTTGCTTCTGTTCTTCTTTAGTTCTGACCATCCATCCCCCAGAGCTTTACAGTTTAACCGAAATTCATGGGATCTACATCAATGGACATGGGCCAGCTATTTTTTTCCGCTGCTTGCTCAAGACGTTCAAGAACCCGCTGAAGCGCCTCAATGCGGTCCGCTTTGATGTAGAGGTCCCAGCGATACAATCCTTTGACGCGTTCGATAGCGGATTGACTAGGCCCCAGTGCCATGGCTTCTTGTTTCGAAACCAAGACCGAAAGTTCTTCCAGTCGCTTACGCGCAGTGAGCGAATCTTTGTTCTCCATTCGAATTCTTACCAAGCGCCCAAATGGAGGATAACGCAAAGCTTTTCTCAATTCCATTTCTTGATCATAGAAAGAATCAAAAGACTCTTCACCTTGCAAAACTTTCAACACCGGATGATCGGGAGCGTAGGTTTGAATCAAAACCCTGCCAGAATCAACACTCCTCCCGCTTCTTCCGGCGACTTGCTCGAGTACTTGATAGGCCCTTTCGTTGGCCCGAAAATCCGGCCACTGAAACAGTCCATCCGCCAAAATGACAAGAACCAGGGTGACTTTTGGGAAATCATGCCCTTTTACTAACATCTGAGTTCCAACCAAGACTTGAGTCTTACCACTTCTGAAGTCATCCAGAAGTGTTTCGAGACGTTTGGAACTCGTAACTCGATCCCGATCTAGGCGATCAATGACAACGCCAGGAAGCAATTTTTGAAAATCATCTTCCAATCCCTCTGTCCCTACTCCCATGGGCACCAAACGATGTCCCTGGCAGTGATCG
Organism: Bdellovibrionota bacterium; assembly: GCA_963169695.1. Taxonomy (GTDB): domain Bacteria; phylum Bdellovibrionota; class UBA1018; order UBA1018; family CAUJDS01; genus CAUJDS01. The sequence goes on along the minus strand of CAUJDS010000026.1, from coordinate 187 downwards.
CACGTCAAAGGAATGACGGATTCCTTTGCGCAGAGGTGGCACCTCATGCGAGATCGCCCGCGGTAGAAGGTCAAAGAAATAGAACATTGATCACACTTAGGGACGGTTCCGCAATCTTCACAAAGAAGAAATGGGGCGTACCCCCTTCGATTCAAAAAAATCAATGCTTGATGGCCATCGCTCATGC
>CAUJDS010000025.1 GCA_963169695.1 Bdellovibrionota bacterium | reverse complement strand
TGGCAATTTTGTCGAAATTAAAAAGTCCAACATCGGCGAAAAAACAAGCATTGCTCATCTTTCTTACGTTGGTGATGCAGAAGTAGGAAATCGAGTCAATATTGGCTGTGGATTTGTCACTTGTAATTATGACGGACGCATCAAGGATGGACAGCGCAAGCACAAAACTATTATTGAGGACGACGTGTTTGTTGGTAGTGATTGCCAAACCGTGGCTCCAGTACGACTCCAAAAGGGATCGTATGTGGCTTCAGGTTCAACCATTACCAAAGAAGTTCCAACGGGTGCGCTCGCAATTGCCCGAACTCGGCAGGTCAATAAAGAAAATTTTGTAGATCGCCTCATGGGTCGTCCACGGATTGATGGGAGAGAAGTATGTGCGGAATAATGGGATATGCCGGTAATCGGTCAGTTCCAAGAGTTTTGCTATCAGGGCTTAAGCGGCTCGAATACCGAGGATATGATTCTGCTGGAGTTGCTTACTTTGTAGATGGTCGGCTCGAAATTCAGAAAGCTGAAGGCAAGCTTTGCAACGTCGAGAAGCTTCTTCATGACAAGGGCTTTGACCACGTTCAAAATGAAAATGGTGGAATCGGCCATACCCGCTGGGCGACTCACGGCCGACCAACCACTCAGAATGCTCACCCTCATAAGACGGGTCCCATCGCGCTCGTTCACAACGGCATTATCGAAAATTATCAGGACATTAAGTGCGAGCTTCTCGAGAAAGGCCATCGGCCACTTTCTGAAACCGACAGTGAACTTTTTGGCTACCTGGTTCTTGAAGAGCAAAAAAAGGGACATTCTTTTGTCGAAGCGGTCCGCCAGAGCTTTCTTAAAGTCGAAGGGTCTTGCAGCGTTGTTTTGATTTCTGAAGAAGAGCCCGGAATGATCGTAGGAATTCGCAACGGATCACCACTTGTGGTTGCTTTGGATCCTCAGGGCGGCGTCTTCTTTGCGAGTGATGCGCAAGCCATCATTGAGTACACCAATGAAGTGGCCTTTGTGGAGATGGGTGATCTTGTTGTGGGCCATCAGGTTGATGGTCGCTATCAATTGGATTTTTATGATTCTCTCACAGGGACCAAGCTTGATCGCACCACTACTAAGTTGAACTGGTCGGTCGAGAGTCTGGATAAACAGGGCTATCCCCACTACATGCTGAAAGAAATCTTTGAACAGCCTCAGTCATGGATCGATACCCTCAACCTCCTTTTGGATCGAGCAAAGCAAGATCCCTTTCCCTTAGCGGCCCAGCCTAGTGTGGAACTTTTGCGTCGGGCAAAGCAATTGCAGATAATTGCCTGCGGGACATCGTGGCATGCAGCCTTGTTAGGGAAGTACTGGATTGAGCGATGGGCCAAGATAACCGTGCAAGTAGAGCTAGCGAGTGAGTTTCGTTATCGTGACCCCGTTCTCAGTCCAGATACGCTGGTCATTGGAATATCGCAATCGGGTGAGACGGCCGATACTTTAGGGGCTATTCGTGAAATGAGATCACGAGGCATTCCGACCCTTGGAATTTGCAATGTTCGTGGGAGTTCAATGGCTAGAGAGGCCGACGCCGCTTTGTTTACAGCAGCAGGCCCTGAAGTTGGTGTAGCGGCTACCAAAACTTTTACGAGTCAGCTATTGAGCCTTCTCGTATTGGCAGGTGCTCTAGGTTGCGAACGGAAGACTTTGAGTCTCGAATCGGGTCGCGAACTTTTTGATGAAGTTCTACGCCTCCCTCATTTTATGGATGGTTACTTGCATCGCTCGTCACAGTGGCTGGCACAGATCGATCATGTCTCTAAGCAGGTCTATAGAAGAAAAGGATTCTTTTTTATGGGCCGAGGATACTCTTTTCCCATCGCGCTTGAGGGTGCGTTGAAGCTCAAAGAAATTGCCTATATCAATGCCGAGGGATACGCAGCTGGTGAATTGAAGCACGGACCAATTGCCATGATTGATGACGAAATGGTGGTAGTCGTTCTTGCTCCGCGAGATCGCTGGAGAGAAAAGACAATTTCGAACTTGCAGGAAGTGAAGTCTCGAGGTGCTTGCATCATTGGGATTGGGAATTCCGACGATCAGGCGTTTGAAGAGATGAGCGACTTTTGGATTCCTTTGAATGTGCCTAAGCAGATTCGGCCTGAGCTCTTTGAGGCACTTTATCCTTTTCTGCTTGTGCCGGCGGTACAGCTCCTGAGTTATCAGGTGGCCGTATTGAGAGGGACTGACGTAGATCAGCCTCGCAATCTCGCCAAGAGCGTGACGGTCGAATGATTGATTTTGAAGATGCACCCAGCGGAGGCGGCGGAAGAGCACGAGGAATTTTTCAGGGTCATCGTTATCAATTTGTAGAAGAAGTTGAATGGCAAGTCGCTCCTCCCACAGAAGCCCGCGCGGAAATAACCCTCAATACACCAGAGGACGAACTTCCGGGCTATTTGCAAAATCTCAATTTGCCTCAAAAGGAAGCTGCATTGGAGACCCATGGACCTGTGATGGTTCTAGCTGGTGCTGGTTCTGGCAAAACCCGAATGCTTACTGCCCGTATTGCGTATCTTATTGATTGCCTCAAAATATCGCCGTACCGAATCCTCGCGGTCACGTTTACCAATAAGGCTGCCATGGAAATGCGACAGCGGATTGGTAAAGCACTTCAGCATTCAGTGGCCTATCCGGATGTAGGAACGTTTCATTCCATCGCCGTAAAAATTCTTCGAAGAGAATCACAGCACCTTCCTTTTACGCAGCCTTTTGTGATTTATGACGACTCGGACCAGCTTTCGTTGATTCGAAGCGTGCTCAATAAACTTGGACTGGATACCAAAAAGACAAGTCCTAAAGCGGTACAAGCCTTTGTAAATCGGATGAAGTGCGATGGTGTCGAGCCACATGAGTTTCAACCTGCCGACTTTGATCGTTCCGAAAAGCAGATGAAAGAAATCTACGGGGTCTACCAGAAGGCCCTCGTGGATAGCAATGCTTTGGATTTTGGCGAAATTCTCTGCATCACTTACCGATTGTTTCGAGATCAAGAAGCAGTGAGGAAGCGCTATCAGTCTTTGTATCAATTTATCCATGTAGACGAGTATCAGGATACCAACCGCATTCAGTACCTTTTGCTATCGATGTTGACCTCCAGAAAGTGGGGTGGCCACGAAAACCTCTGTGTGGTGGGAGATGAAGATCAGTCCATTTACAAGTGGCGTGGGGCGGATATTGGCAATATTTTGGATTTCGAAAACGAATATCCGGGCGCCAAGGTCATCAAGCTAGAGCAGAACTATCGCTCTTCTCAAACGATTATTCGGGCTGCAAGCGACGTCATTGCTCACAACACCGAAAGAAAGCGCAAAACGCTGTGGACCGAAAATCCCGAGGGCGATCCTATCCAGCGTATTCATGTCGTGGACGAACGCATGGAGGCGCAATGGGTGATCGCGGAGATCCAGCGGCTGGGACGTGAGCAAGGCTATTCCTTAAATGACATGGCCATCCTCTATCGAACGCATGCCCAGTCTCGACAGTTTGAGGATTATTTAAGGCGCGAAAAGCTACCGTATCAAATGATCGGTGGTGTGCGATTTTATGACCGTAAGGAAATCAAAGACATCCTTGCTTACCTCAAGGTGCTGATTAATCCGTCTGATTCCGTGAGTTTGGCAAGGATCATCAATGTTCCTGCTCGCGGCATAGGCAAGACTACTTTAGAGAAATTGGAAGAACTGACTCACTCGAAAGAACCAGATGCGCCGACAACTCTGTGGGGCGCGTTGAAGACGTCGCTTGATCAAAATACTTGGAATGCTCGAGTACATAATAAGCTGAGTGACTTCTTGACCAAGATTGAGCGCATGAGAAGTCGTATGACTACTGAGTTGGTCTCGGATGTCTATCACGAACTTCTCGAAGCAACGGGCTATGTTTCTGAGCTGAAAAAGGAAGGTACGGTCGAAGCAGAGTCTCGTATCGAGAACTTGGAAGAACTCGACAACCTGATCAAAGAATTTGAAGACGAGCTTTTGCGAGGAAAGACCGAAGACGAATGTCTGACATTGAAGCCGCAACTCCTTGGTATTTTCTTAGAGCGTACGAGTCTTGTATCTTCCACAGATGATGCGATGGAAGGTTCGACCTTAAAGATGATGACCTTGCACGGTTGCAAAGGATTGGAATTTCCGATTGTGTTTATGGTGGGCTTGGAAGAGGGGCTCTTTCCTTCCACGCGACCTTGGGAAGAAGTCGATGAAGAGGAAATGGAAGAAGAGCGACGGCTTTGCTATGTCGGGATGACGCGAGCAGAGCAGCGACTCTATATGACCCATGCCAATTCAAGACGCGTATGGGGACAATTCCAAATTCACGAGCCCAGTCGATTCTTGTCTGAGATTCCGAAGGAGCTCGTGCATCAGATTCGCCTCATCCCGCAACAGGCTCGATCTCCTATGGCCCCTTCTTCTGGATTTTCTCTTTCTGGCTCAAGTGGCAAGCACCCTTGGATTGGGCAAGAGATTCGACACCCACAATATGGCATCGGTTCGATCCATCAGGTGACAGGATCCGAAGGCGACGAGCGTGTGGTGGTACGATTCAAGAGTGGCCTGGAGAAGAAGTTTTTGGCTCGCTTTCTGATGGGGGAGTAGGGGGCAGTATTTGCCCAGCCCCTGGCGTCCGCCCAGGAGCTTCACAGCGGGACTCTGAGTCTATAAAGTTTCTCATTCTGGACATTTTATAAAAAATGCATATAATGAGAGACATGCCATCCCCTGCACCAAAACTCGCTCCAAACACCAAGAATCGCCTGAGAAAGCTGGGTGAGCAAATCCACGCACATCGAAAAGGGCTTGGAATTAGCGCAGTGGCAACGGCAGAGTCGGCGGGAATTTCACGTGTTACCCTGCATCGAATTGAAAAAGGGGAGGCTTCTGTCACTGTGGGTGCCTATATGAGTGTGCTTCTAGCACTCGGACTACTTTGGAGCTTTCAATCCGAAAAGAACACTTCCAAGCTTCCGCTCCATGCCAAAATACCTATAAACAAATACCCTCAGCTGAAGCGCCTGGCATGGCAAATAAAGGATGACCAAGTGATCACGCCAAAAGAGGCGCTCGAGCTCTATGAACGAAATTGGCGCCATGTGGATCTCGTTGCAATGGAAGCAGAAGAGCAAGAGCTAATTCACCAACTTTTGGCGACTTTTGGAAGGGAGCGGCTTCTTGTTTAAGAGAGACCATCATGTTCGAATTGCCACCGTCCTTCAGTCGCTTGATGCGGATCTACTGCGCCAAAGAAGGTGCTATTTTGGCGGCGGAACGGCCATCGTGCTTTTGCATGATGAATACCGTGAGTCACTCGATCTCGATTTTCTTTGTTCAGAATTAAGTGGCTATCGTGAACTTCGACTAGCACTGGCTGGTCAGAAAGACATGGAGGCCATTATGAGAAAAGGAGTTCTATCTCCTGCTGCGCGAGAGATTCGCGCGGATCAATACGGCATCCGGACGATGTTGAAGGTCGGGTCCCTCGAGATCAAGTTTGAAATTGTTTTTGAAGCCCGCCTAGCTTTAGAGGAACCCAAAAAGAACCGACAATTGTGCGGAGTTAGTACCCTAGCGCCAGTGGATATGGCTGCTTGCAAACTTCTAGCAAATTCGGATCGATGGGCCGATGACTCGGTTTATTGTCGAGATCTCATTGATCTGGCCATGCTTGACATTCCATCAAAGCTCTTTTTGGAAGCATTGAACAAGGCGTCCGAAGCCTATGGAGAAAGTGTTAGTCGAGACTTGAAGAAGGCTATTGCTCGCCTCAAGGAGCATTCCGAACGCCTCGATGATTGCATGGATGCACTGAAGATAACCGACGTGCCCAAGGCCCTCCTTTGGGATCGGATTCGAAACTTAGGGAAACGACTTAGTTAGTTGCAATATTGCAAGGGGATGCATCTGAAATCGGGGCATGATATGCCACGTCATATGTTGAAACCGGCCATTGGAATCGCATCGTTTTTACTTTTACTTCTCCCTTCTCTTCAGGCGCAAGCAGGTTGTGTAGAAACCATAGGTAGAGAGGACGCCCCGGGTCCTTTTGAAGGAAAAACCATCCTGATCGTGGACGATCACAGCACCGACCGGGAGTTGTCTTCACGCATTTTTAAGATATGGGGATTTGCGCGTACACTTCAGGCCGCTAGCGCAAGGGAAGCTCTGACGATGCTCGACGGAGTCGACGTGATTTTGACCGATGTCCAAATGCCCGAGATGAGCGGAATCGAATTTACTCGGCAGGTAAAAGCCTCTTTGCCAGGCTTGCCTATTCTGATGAACTCGGCTGATAAAATTCCAACCGAAGAAAGAGGAGGGGCCGATGCCTTTGTCCAGAAAGGTTCGGACTATGAAGACTATAGAAAAGCACTCACGGACATTTTAAGGAAAAGTGCCGAATCGGGCATTTAAAGAACTCGAGCCACGCATCTCCCTGCTTCCCATCCCTCAGGTTTTTAGCTAAAACCAGGTGACTATGAGTTCACCCACCAAGATCGTAATCAATGAAGCACTGACGCTAAAGACCGCCGATTTGGCGCGACTTGACTTGACGCAGCAGCAGGTCAAGGATTTTACCTTACAGTTGGCATCTGTGATGGAGCATATCGAAGCCATTCAAGAAGTGGACGTGCATGGCGTGGAGCCTCTGGTGACTCCCATCGAGCACGAACTTGGGATGCGAGAGGATCGGGCCGAAAATGATTCGGAGGAAATATTGAAGTCGGCACCCGATGTCCTATACGACGGGTACAAAGTCCCACCTATTCTATAGTTATTTTTTTAAATTTTTAAAAGGGATACACCCATGAACCATTCAAGAAAAATTTCAGAACTTCATAGCCTCTATCAGGCGCGTAAGCTGTCTCCGATCGAAGTTACTCAGGGTTATTTGGAGGCTGCCAAAAAAAGTCAGCACAATGCTTTTTTGACTCTTTGCGAGGATCGGGCGCTGGATCAGGCAAAGAAAGCGCAGAAAATCCTAGATGCCGGAGGAGCATTTTCAGAACGCTATCCGCTCCTGGGCGTCGTGATGGGAATCAAGGACCTTATTACGGTGAAGGATGTCCGCAATACTTGTGGCTCCAAGATTTTGGAAAATTACGTTCCTCCCTATACCGCAACCAGCGTGGCGCGATTGGAGAATGCAGGCGCCATTGTGATTGGCAAAACCAACCTCGATGAATTTGGAATGGGTAGTTCCAACGAAAATTCAGCTTATGGCCCTGTCCAGCACCCGTCTTTTCCAGAATATGTACCAGGTGGATCAAGTGGAGGCTCTGCAACGGCAGTGAAGGCCGGCCTTTGTCACGCTTCTTTGGGAACAGATACCGGAGGATCGATCCGGCTTCCAGCGAGCTACTGTGGTTTGGTTGGCGTCAAGCCTACCTACGGACGAGTGAGCCGTTACGGAATGGTGGCCTACGGCTCCTCACTGGATCAAATTGGACCTATGACCCAGTCCGTAGAGGATTCTGCTCGCATCCTCGAAGTGATGTCAGGCGGCGATGATCGAGATTCAACCAGTTCTCAGCAGGTTGTTCCGGGATGGAGTCAACTCACCAAACAGAAGTTAGATTGGTCGAAACTTCGTGTCGGTATCCCCCAAGAGTATATGGGCGATGGCCTGGATACAGAAGTTCGCACCGCAGTGGAGAAGACTCTGACTTGGCTCGATCAGCAGGGGGCTAAGGTGCAAAAGGTGCAAATGCCTTATACGAAGTACGCTATTCCTACTTACTATGTGGTTGCAGTAAGCGAGGCCTCCAGCAATCTTGCAAGATTCGATGGCATTCGATACGGCGCGCGACCACCCGAAGCAGAACAGGCTGAAAAGCTGAATGACTTTTATAAAAAGGTTCGAGGCTTGTTTGGAGAGGAAGTCAAACGGCGAATCCTACTCGGGACCTTCGCATTGTCCTCTGGCTACTACGACGCTTACTATCAGCGTGCGTGCAAAGTACGCCGTCTTATTCAACAAGATTTCTTGAAAGTCTTTGAGACTGTGGATATTTTGATTTCACCTGTGGCACCCACTACCGCTTTCAAACGCGGCGAAAAGGCAGCGGATCCGCTTCAGCTTTATCTTGTGGATGTTTTGACGACGCCTGCAAGCCTCGCTGGCATGCCGGCAATGAGCCTTCCGATTAGTCAAGACAGCAAAGGACTTCCGATTGGATTGCAGTTGATCGCGCCTCATTTTGGGGAGGAGATAATGCTGCGAGTAGCCCACGGACTCGAAACCCAGATGGGAGTGAGCGCATGACGACTAACGATTTTGAGGCAGTTATTGGATTAGAGGTTCACGTACAACTTGCGACGGAATCAAAGATCTTCTCTCGCGCGCAAGCCAAGCAGCCTGAAGGCACTAGCCTCACGGAAGAAAAGGCCAACCACAATGTCACTCCAGTCTGTGTCGGACATCCTGGCACCTTGCCGGTACTAAACCGACGCACGGTGGAATTTGCCATCAAAGCTGGATTGGCTACCAACTGCGAAATCCGAAGAAAGAGTGTTTTTTCTCGGAAGCACTATTTCTATCCAGACCTACCGAAGGGCTATCAGATTAGTCAATATGATCAGCCATTGTGCGAAAAAGGCTGGCTGATGGTTTATCCTAAAGGCGCTGAACCAAGAAAAATTCGGATTACTCGCATCCATATGGAGGAGGATGCCGGGAAAAACATTCACATGTCGGGATTCTCTCTTATTAATTTTAATCGTGCCGGAGTTCCGCTGATTGAAGTTGTGTCAGAACCTGACATGAGGACGGCGGAAGAAGCAGGAGCCTATCTGCGCGCACTCTATTCCGTCGTGACCTACCTTGGTATTTGCGACGGAAACCTGCAGGAAGGCAACTTTCGTTGCGACGTCAATCTTTCGATACGACCTCGAGGCCAGGAAGCATTTGGAACGCGTACCGAGATCAAGAATGTCAATTCGTTTCGATTTGTAGAAAAAGCGATTGAGCACGAAATGGCTCGTCAAATTGAAGTCGTCAATGCGGGCGGAAAAATTATTCAAGAAACCCGCCTCTATGATTCAGCAAAGAATGTTACGGTTTCCATGCGAACCAAAGAAGACGCTCAAGATTATCGCTATTTTCCTGATCCTGACTTGAGTCCTTTGATTGTTTCTGAGACATGGATTGAAGAACTCCGAAGGACCCTTCCAGAACTTCCTGAAGCCAAGCGTGCGCGCTATTGCTCGGACTACGGCTTGTCGGAATATGATTCTGGTGTCCTTACACAGAACAAAAAGCTTGCTGCCGTATTTGAAGCATCGCTTTCTCTTCTGACAAAGAAAGGAATCGAAGAAAAAGCTGGAGCCAAGGTTCTTGCCAACTATTTGGCAGGAGAAGTTTCCCGCTTAATGAACGAAGAATCGATCGAAATTGATCAAAGTAAACTAGGTGCCCAACACTTAGCGGATCTCGTGCCGATGCTAGTGGCTGATGAGTTGTCGAGCACCAATGCCAAAGTCGTTATTTCGGAGATTTGGAAGACGGGCCAGACCGTTGCTCAGGTCGTCGAATCCAAAGGTTTGCGGCAAGTAAGTGACGTGGGCGCACTTGAGCCTATTGTGGCGCAAGTTATGACTGCCAACGCTGGCCAGGTTGCCGATTTTCGAGCCGGGAAAGAAAAGCTTATGGGATTTTTTGTGGGGCAATGCATGAAGGCGAGTCGGGGCCAAGGCAACCCCAAATTGTTTCAGGATATTTTAGAAAAGAAATTAAGAGGTAAGTAGTATGAAAAAGTTTGGAATGATTTTTGGTGGCTTTATTGCACTGTTGCTTGTCGCGGTGATTGCGATTCCACTTTTTGTAGACGTAGACAAGTACCGGCCCCAGATCGTTCAGCAGGTCAATGACCGCATTCATGGAAAGCTTGAGCTTGGAAAGTTACAGCTTTCTTTGTGGGGACGGATTCTGATTTCTATCGATGGATTAAAGCTCAAAGATAGCTCTGGAAGTTCTATGGTTGAGGTATCGGACGCTTATTTTCACTTGCCCTTCACCTCAGCATTTTCTGGCTCACCTATGCTGACGTTTCACATGAGTCAGCCGAAAATTTCAGTTGTTAAAGACGCAAAAGGTGAAATCAATTTACTAAATTTGATGAAACCTGCAGCGTCAGCCGCGGCACCATCTGAAACCCCTGGTCAGTCACAAGGTGCAGTAGCTGCTGCAAAGGGTGATTCAAAAGGGGCAACTAAAGAGTCGGTCGCTATACCTGCCTTAGTTGCAAGGGCAAGACTTGGCTTGGATATACGTGACGCCCAGTTGGACTATCAAGATAAGCAGTCGGGATTGAAGAATCAATTTCGTGGGCTGAATCTCTTAGCAAAAGATCTCTCTTTAACTCGCAAATCATCCATTGAGCTCTACGGTGATATTGATACGCAAATGGGTGGGGTGTTTTCTGTATCCGGGCCCTTTCGTATTGAAGCAAAGTTGAGTCCCGAATTGCAAGGGCAGAAGTTTGCAGGAGCCCAGGGTGATTTGAAACTCAATTTGGATGGTCTCGTGATTGAAGTCCCAGGAAGCTTCAAGAAGTCCAAATCGATTCCGGCGCATTTAGAGTCAAAGTTTAGAGTGAATGAGACCTCCGTTCAATTGAACGCAGGAGCACTCCAGTTTCACAATGCATCCTTGACCTTTGAAGGGGATGTTACCAATCAAAGTGGCAATCAAGTAAAGTTTCAGGCCAAGTCTAATTCCATCGACCTTTCAAAGTGGAATGAATTGCTGCCTTCGGTTGAAGGATTGGGTTTGACCGGTGTGATGACTTTGGCGGCTACTGCCCAAGGACCTGTGGAGCGTCTCAATTACGTCGCTGATTTGGCAATTGGCAACCTTGCTGTTTCGCATCCTAACTTTAAGGCGAAGCCGCAGTTTGAATTGGAGCTGCATCTCAAGACAGACCAGATCGAAAAAATATTTCTGTCTATGAAGGCTCCGGGTACGGATCTCAAGGTTATGGGTCAGGTGGCATCGTTTCAAAAGCCTCGATTTAAGATCGATGTGCAATCGCAAAGCATGGACCTTGATCAATGGGTGAAATTTCCCGAAATCAAATCCGACAGTGGGTCTTCCGCTAGTTCTTCTGGAAACGGCGCGCAAGGTTCGTCCAAGAGTGGCGCCTCTAAAGGCGCCGCTTCCGACGCTCCATCGGTAGATGATTCGCTAGGTACCTTGAGAAGCAATTCAGTTGCACGGAGTGCCAGTGGACAAATCAATATATCGATGAAGAAGTTGAAGGCCTATGGCATTCAACTTACACCGATCGAGGCCCAGATGACGCTTTCGGACCTCGTTGCGAGTCTGTCAAGGTTCAGTATGGGAATTTTTGGCGGTTCCATCAGTGCGCAAGGAAGTGCCGATCTTAGGCCAAAACATCCTTCCTATCGGTTCTCGACGAAGTTGACTCAGCTCAATCTTAAGCAAGCTGTGGAATCCCAACTTCAATTATTCAAAAATACATTTTACGGAAAGATGGATTTCGCAATGGAAGGGAGTGGCGTAAGTTTTGACCCAGCCATGGCGAAGGGTTCTCTTCATGCCAAGGGAAATTTGAAGGTTGCCGAAGCAGTCTTTGCGACAATTGATGTGGGTAAAATGACTCAAGAAGCGATCAATAATTCCTTAGATAAAGTTGCCAACCGAGTTCCTCAACTGAAGGGCAAAAAACTAGGTCAGTTGCCTAATGTCAATACGCAGTACGATAGCATTACTGCGACGTTTTCGATCAAGGATGGCAAGTTCAACTCTCCCGATTTCTTGGCAAAGGCCAAAGCCGGAAAAGGAATTGACCTTATGGGATCTACCTCGCTCAACTTGCTCGATGAGTCACTCAATGCTCGTTGGGAAATCGTGGACACGTATAATTTGACCAAGGCTCACGACCTGTCGGTAGATATTGCTGGAACCAATGTGCCGAATGTCCTCGCAGGTTCTGATGGCAAAGTGAAATTCCCGGTTACAGTGGGATGTAAGGCCACAGCGCCTTGCTATAGTTATACAGAAGTTCCGGAGTACCTGGCCAAAGTAGCTATGGACAACGTGACAAAGGCTGGATCTGCGCGTTTAAAGAAAGAAGCGGAGTCCAAGGCTCGTGAAGTCATTCAGAAGCAAGCGCCAGCACAGTTACAGAAATTATTTAAAGGGCTAAAATTCTAAGTGAGCAATTATCGAGCTTCCATAGATTTGGGTACCAATACCTGTCTGCTACTTATAGTAGATTGGGATGAGGCTGAATCCAGAATCCGAGAGATCGTTTTGGATCGTTCCCGAGTGGTGAGACTTGGGCAAGGCGTCGATAAGAGTCGCGTTTTGCATCCAGATGCTAAGGATAGAACGTTGGCCTGTCTCAGAGAGTATGCTCAAGAATTACAGTCAAAAGGAATCCCATTGCTTCAGGTTACTTGTGTTGCAACCTCGCAGGCCCGCGACGCGAAGGACGGAGCAGCGTTCTTTGATACGGTCTTTGATCAAACGGGACTTAAGTTTGAAGTACTGACCGGACAAGATGAAGCGATAGCATCTTTTCTAGGGGCCATGCTACCCGGCATGGATCGAAAGAAAACCGCCGTCATTGACATTGGTGGTGGGAGCACAGAATTGATGTCTGAGAAGGGTGGATTGAGCGTAGACATGGGCTCAGTGCGCTTCACTGAGCGGTATTTTCATTCTGATCCGGTTACCGATGAAGCGTTCTGGAAGTGTCAAAAAGAAGTGGACCAAGAGCTAGAGGCCTTGAAATCCTGGCGTCGGTTCTTGGATGAAGGCACCGAGTTATTGGCCGTAGCAGGGACTGCAACGACTCTTGCCTCGTGGTTTTTGGGGCTTAAGGCTTTTAATCGTGAGGCCATTGATGGATGTATTCTTACCGCTGGGGATGTGCACCGTATGGTTGAAGAGTTGAAATGGCGTACGATAGCAGAACGTCAATATTTGCCAGGAGTGGAGCATGATCGAGCAGAGGTCTTGCTGGCTGGAGCTATGATCCTTTGGCGGTCTATGGAAGTACTGGGGTTTTCTCAGTGTAGAATAAGCACCCGCGGCCTGAGATATGGAATTATTTCACGCTAACTTGAGATCCCGTGCGGTTTAAGTTATTGGTCTCAAAGGATGATGTCGGGAAGAAAATACATATTTGGGTGGATCATTGGATTCTTGTTGATAGTGCCGACTGCTGAGTCTTATGGCAGTTCTCTTCAGTTGCACCTTTGTTTAGGAGCTTTTGACAGTCCTGAGCGGATTGAGAGTCGCACAAGAACTGCGGCTACTTTTTTAACGATGTTGCTTTTAAGGAGACACGGTCAAATACCATGGGCATCCAATCCAGGTGGAATGGATGTATTAGGGGCTCCAGGTGGCCAATTCTCGAAGCGACTTGAAGTATTTACACCGAGAGAACCAGATAGGTATCAACGACAAGGGGTGCCCATTGCCTCGAAAGAATCGGGCTACTTATTTGCAACTCGACTTGCATCTTTGCATCAGGATCTCAATCCAGCTTCAGAAGTCGGTGTCGTTGCGAATCTTTCAATCGGCAAGGCTGCCCTGATCGAACGCCTAGAAGTGAATCGTATAAGTAAAAATGGAGAAGTAGGGCTTAGTACTTCAGAGATTCGGATGATTTCTGACTTTGCTGACCATCCTGAAAGAGTCAGAGGGACGCTCTTCCTGATGAGTGAGAATCAATTTAAAGGCCAACGCTATATTCTTAAAGATTTATTGGTAGCTTTTGTGGACCCAACCTCTGAAAATCCCTCAGGCATCGTAGTATTCGAAGCCTTAAGGCATAAAAGAACTCTGAGAAGCATAAAAGATTTTCTGCGAGAAACTCAAGCAATGAATTTGAGGATATCTGGAGCCTACTAAATTTGAAGGCTTCGTCGAAGTTCAGCACCTAACTTCGGATTCTTCGCAGTGATTCGTTGAAGCAGTGAACGCCTAAATTCGGGATCCGCTGCCTGCAGCATTTCTAAAACTTGTTGGTAGCCATTGATTCGCACCATTTTTTCTTTTGACTCTTCCGCAGTCGGATCATCTTCAAAGCTTCCTGCAGCCACAGTGCCGTTGGGTCTTTGATTGCTAGGCTTATCAGCGAGGCGAGCGGATCGATTGTAGGTTGCCATTAGGTAGACTCCGTCGTGTTTTGTTTTTGGTGAAAATTGCGTTTGGACATTCGGTAGAGCGTGTCAGACTCTTTCTGCAGTTCTGCTCGAATCGATTCTATTCGGCGCTCCTTTTCTTTTTGGAGCTCGTCGACTTCCTTTTGAGTGTTGGCTTTGATTCGGGCCGTCGTTTCTTTAGCGACTTGCATCTCTTTATTGATCTGCTCTGCGTTTTCTTCTCGGGCCCGCTGGAGGCGATCCTCAAGGGCAATGCCTTCTTCTGAGATTTGCACGTCATAGGCATGCTTGACCTGCTCTAGTTGGTACTGCTTAGCGTCCAGAAGATTTGCAACTTCTCTGTCGTGATCTTGCTGAAGAGATTGCACGTCCGTGCGATTGCGCCGCTCGATATTTTCGAGGTAGCTCTTCAGCTTCATTTCTTCGTTTTGGACATTGCGCATTGTAGAAGACATCGCGGCCTCTTCTCTCTATTATAGAGAAGGATTGGGCCATCAGTCCAAGAGGTAGATATTGCCCAACCCACATGCTAGAACTTGGGAGATGACCGTTATGAGTAATGGGCCTCAGTTAGTCAAAGAATTGACACTCGCCAATGGCCTTCCCTTAAAGTGGGTCAAATTCCCCAATGGCCTCAACTTGATGGTGGTAGAAAACCGAGACGATCCAAGCTTTGTTTATCAAACTTGGTTCCGCGTGGGTGCATTGGCCGAGAAAATGGATGAACGACTTAAGCGCACCGGCCTTGCTCACCTTTTTGAGCATATGATGTTTCGAGGCACTCAGCGTTTTCCGGACGGCGTTTTTGATCGCATGCTTACACGCACAGGCGGCCATAATAATGCAACTACCTGGAATGATCGCACCAACTACTATGAAGTGATGAGTCGCGGCAATTTGGAACAGGTAATGGACCTGGAAGCGGATCGATTTCAGAATTTGGTTGTAGATCATAAGCTTCTCGAAACTGAAAAAGGCGCAGTTCTTGGTGAATATCGAATGGGGCGAGACAACCCTGATGTCGTTGCTTACGACCACCTTTATTCTACAGCATTTCAGGTGCATCCTTATCGTTGCACGGTCATAGGATCCGAAGAAGACATCCAGTCCTTTTCGGTAGAGGACGCCAATTATTTTTACTCCAAATACTATCATCCCGAAGGAACAACCTTGCTGATTTGCGGGGATGTCGATACCGCTGAGACTATTGCGCTTGCTGAAAAATATTATGCAGGTATCAAGAAAGGCGGCGTGCCCAAAAAGGTTGCGCCACCCGTAGAGCCGCCTCAATCAACGGAACGACGTGCCGAATTTCAGCATGGACAAATCACTGAGCCAAAGGCCCTTGTTTCTTTTCATACTCCCGGTGTCAACCACCCCGATATGCCGGCCCTGTTGCTTCTAGCGTCCTTGCTTTCCAATGGGCGGGGTTCTCGATTGCATTACGAATGGATCAACAAAAAGACATGGGTCAATAGTGTTTCAGCACATGTCGATCAATTTGAGTACCCTGGATTGTTTACTATCGATTTTGAGCTCAATCCGGACAATGACGTAGAAACTGTACTGGAAGACAGTGATCGACTCTTGCATCAGCCTTTCACAGAATTGGAACTTGAAAGAGGTAGGAATCAACTTTTACTTGATGTCTACCAAGGTTGGGAAGATCAAGCAGAAGTTTGCAGTTTTCTTGGAGAATACTTAGTTTCGGCAGGAGATCCACTCTATGGGTTTGAGATGTTAGAAAAAATTCGCCAGCTCAAACTTACCGATATTCATAAAGTCGTAGGCACTTATTTTTCAAAGCAAACAAGAACCATAGTTATCGGACGTGCTCTATGAAGTGGATCACCGAGCGAGACACCAAAACTCAGTTAGTTCATTTTCGGATCTATTTCAATGTGGGCAGTAGTGATGATCCAGTGGAGCAAGCTGGTATTGCCAACCTTATGGCACGATCTCTCTTATGGGGGACCAAAAAAAAGGGACAGTTGGAGTTCAATCAAGAAATAGAACGGCTCGGAGCTTCGCTATCGGTAGGTGCGGGATACGACCGAACTGTGTTTTCCGTAACAGTTCTACAGGAGAACTGGCTCAAGTTTTTGGCCCTATTTCGTGAAATGCTGTTAGAGCCTGCCTTCTCCGAAGACGCTATTCAACGCCTCAAGACTTTAATTCAAGGAGAAATTCAGTCGCAATTGCAGGATCCAAGGTATTTGGTGAGTCGCGCGTTGACTAAAAAAGCGCTGGGTGGCACGCACTATGAGGCTCCCCCCGAAGGCAGGGTAGAAACTTTAGCTAGGATCAGTGCTGCTCAGGTGAGCGAGCATTATCGCAAGTCCATTGTATCGAATGAATGTTTTGTCGCAATGGTGGCTCAGCAGAGCTACCTAGATCAGACATCTGCTTTAGAACAAGTCCTGTCGTCTTTGCCTAGTGGCAAAGCAAATGAAAGATCTGGCCCGGCATTTGGAGTGCGTGGAAGAAAGGCAGTCATTGTCCATAAGAAAGAGATGTCTACCACGCCTGTTTTCTTTTGCGTTCCAGGATTTGCAGACAATGACAAGGATCGCCTTGAATTAGAAATCGGTAACTTTATTTTTGGTGGAGACTTTACATCACGTCTAATCCGAGAATTGCGAGCAAAGAATGGCTGGACCTATGGCGCCTCAAGTGGTTTTGGATCACTGATGGGCAGGCAAGCGTCCACGAGTTTCTATTCTATCTACACCTTTCCTTCGTCCGAATTTGCACACCTTGCGATTCCCAAAGCTTTGGAGTTGTTTTCGGACTATCGTTCCAAGGGATTGGATGCGGAAGAATTTGAATTCGCTCAAAGTGCTTTGACCGAAGGTTATGCTTTGCAAGTGGACTCTTCTGGTAAGCGGTTAGCCTGGAAGATTCGGGAGCATGTGCATGGTCGTCCTTACTTAAGTTTTGACCAGCATAAACAGGCCATGAAGAAGATCACTTTGGAATCAGTCAATCAGGTAGTAGCTAAGCGATTTTCCCTTAATGATTCGGTAGTGGCAGTGGCGGGGGATGAAACCATTCTCAAGCCACTCTTTGAGAAAGAAAAATTTGATAGTGTGGAGGTTCTAGAAAATGTCTGAATCATTGGTCTTTTTGGCAGGAAAAAGAACTCCCTTTGGCACCAATGGTGGAACTTTAAAAGACCATCATCCTACTGATCTAGGTGTGTTTGCAGCAAAAGCGGCATTGGAGCAAGCTGGTCTGGCTCCAGATCAAATGGATCATACGATTGTAGGCAATGTACTCTTGTCTGCAGCCGATAGTATCTATACTCCTCGCCATATTGGATTGAAGTGTGGTGTGCCCATCGATCGACCAGCACTGGGAATGAATCGTCTTTGCGGATCCGGATTTGAAGTAATCATTGAGGCCTACCGACAGATGCTTGCAGGAGAATCCCAGGCTTGCTTGGTGGGTGGCGTAGAAAATATGAGTATGGCTCCCTATTCTGTTTGGGGCGCACGATGGGGGATGCGGATGGGAAATGGTGCACTCGTCGACACCCTGACCGAAGCCTTGACGGATAGCTATGCCCAAGCCCCCATGGCAATTACCGCAGAAAATTTGGCCGTGCAGTATCAGGTATCTCGAGAAGAGACGGATGCCTTTGCACTTCGCAGCCAAGTTCTTGCAAAGAAAGGTGTGGATGAAGGCGCCTACCGAGACGAAATTACCCCGATGACTCTCCGAGACCGCAAAGGAAACGAGACCGTATTTGATCGCGATGAACATGCTCGTCCGCAAACAACGGCAGAGAGCCTTGCCAAGCTTAAGCCCCTTTTCAAGAAGGACGGGGTTGTTACAGCTGGAAATGCGAGTGGCATCGTCGACGGTGCTGCGATGATGGTAGTTGCAACCGAGTCCTTTGCGAAGAAGGCGGGAAAAAAGCCATTAGGAAGATTGGTAGGCTTTGGCACGGTGGGTTGTGATCCAAAAATCATGGGCATTGGCCCAGCACCCGCTATTCGCAAGGCCCTTCAAAATACCAAAATGACATTAGACCAAATGGACTTGATCGAGGTGAATGAGGCATTTGCACCTCAGTCGCTCGCAGTTCAAAAAGAACTGAAATTGAATCCCGAAAAGCTCAATGTCAATGGTGGCGCTATCGCAATTGGTCATCCATTGGGTGCCTCAGGGACGCGTATCGTCATGCATTTGCTCTATGAATTGCGCCGGAATAAGAAGCGTTTTGGAATTGGATCGGCATGCATTGGCGGTGGTCAAGGCATCGCAGTAATCGTTGAATCCTTTTCATAAATTAAAGTACAATATTAGGGATGAGTACAGAAAACGAAACGAGTCCTCCGTTGGAACTAGAATTTATGGGAGAGAAGATCTCCCTGAAGGCCAATGCTGGCAATCGAGAAACCGAAGCCGCTATTCTTATTGCTGCGCAAAAACTCAAAGAAGTTGAAGAGAAAGTGCCTCGAGCAGCTCCCTACAAAATTGCGGTACTAGCACTTTTGAATTTGGCCGAAGATATGGTGCGGAGCCAAAACAAGGTCGTGGAGCATCAAGAGGCTTTTCAGCGTACCGCCAAAGAATTGCGGGATCTGATTCAAGAAGAATGTCAGACAACCAAAAATTCCTAAAACTACGGCAGGATATTCAGGCCAAACGCAAGGCGCTAAGTCCTGAGGAATGTGCTGCAGTTAGTGAGAAGATCGCTGAGCGGCTTTGGTTATCCCTAAAAAATGTCGTCCAACGTAAGATTGCTCTCTATCGTGCGCTTCCAGGTGAAGTGGATCCTAAATTCCTCATCGAGAAGTTCTTTAAGAAAAATAGTGAACTGCATTTTCCGCGCATTTCTGACTTCAAGTCTCGAGCGATGGAAATGATTGCGGTCACTCAAAAAGATCTCGAAAAACATCCGTGGAAAAAAACAGATTCAGGAATCGAAGAACCGAGTGGAAAAAAAATCCTTCCGCCCCAGGCGCTCGAGCTTGTTCTTGTGCCGGGATTGGCCTTTGGTTTAAGTGGCGAGCGAATTGGGCATGGGTACGGATTTTATGATCGCTACCTCCAGCGCTGTCCGGACGCCTATCGCGTTGGGATCTGTTTTGATTTTCAAATTTCGCCTACACTCGAACAAGCCATTCATGATCAGCCTATGGATTGGGTAATATCCGAAAGACGCGAGTACCAGAATCACCGAATAAAGAACCTTTTGGCTTCGTCGTCTCAGGTCCCTTGACTTGCAAGGTCCAATCGACATAGCCATGCTAGCAAGATGAACCTACTCTATTTTGGTGACGTATTTGGTAAGCCTGGCCGAATGGGACTATTCGCCGCAATGAAAAAAATCATGTGCAATCACCCAATCGATTTTGTGATTGTGAATGGCGAGAATCTTGCCCATGGCAGAGGAATCACCGCTGACTTGGCGATGCAGCTTTGGAATGCTGGCGTCGATATTGTGACTACTGGCAATCATGTATGGGATCAAAAGGAAATCTCTCCTTTTTTGGAGCAGACGTCTTGGATCATTCGTCCCGCCAATTTTCCGAGCCCAGCTAGTTATCCATGTCCAGGTAAGGGTTCGTGTTGGGTTGAATCTCGCAAGAGTCCCAATAAGAAATTAGGTGTCATTCAAGTGATGGGCCGTGTTTTTATGGATACCTTAGACTGCCCCTTCCAGTCAGCAGACAGAGAGCTTCAGTCACTCCGTAGTGAAGGCATTCAAGCAGTGCTAGTTGATTTTCATGGCGAGGCGTCGTCGGAGAAGCAGGCTTTTGCTCACTACATGGACGGAAGAGTCGGTGCCGTTGTTGGAAGCCATTCTCATGTTCAGACTGCAGATGAACGAATCCTCCCAGGTGGCACTGCCGCTATCACGGATGTTGGAATGACGGGATGCTTTGACTCTGTCATTGGCGTGAAGAAGGAGACCTCAATTCGGCGCTTCCTAACCAAGCGGCCAGTAAAGTTTGAGCCAGCCGAAGGTCCTGCGGGATATGGTGCAGTAATTGTAGAGATCAATTCCTCGACGGGCCTTGCTTCCAGGATAGTGAGACTGCGAGAGTCTGAAATTGAGTATGCAGAGGTCTAGCAGCGCCCCATCGCAGGACAGGAGACAGGATCGCAGGAGCCTTTTTCGCACTTGGTTCCACCGCAGCCGGATCCAAACGGCTCAAAAACCCAAGGCCGATTTACTTCATTGATCGAAAAAATCGCCTCATCCAAAGATGGATAGGACTGGTAATAGAGATTCTCGCCCGTTAGTGGTCTAAGGATAAAGGATACAAACTGGCCCTTCGTGTCGGGGTCTTCTGTCACCCCTCCCATCAATTCAGAATCCACGAGGTAACCTCCTCGGTAGTTTTCTCGTGTTAATGCTTTTCTGGCTAGGTCCGTCATTTCCACCTTCGTTTGTGCTCGAGCACTATTCCATGTTTGTGTTGATCTTTGCAAGATTTTCTCCTAAATAAGGGAGTTCAGTTGCCAATCTGCGTGGGCCCGTAGCTCAGTTGGTAGAGCGCCAGCTTTGCAAGCTGGATGTCATCGGTTCGATCCCGTTCGGGTCCACCATTCTAAATTAGGTTGGCTCTTCTCAGTTGATGGTGGGTCACCGTCACAAAGCACATTAGGAACAAGCATTTAGCAATTGGAGCCGATAGTTATTGAGGTTGTGATAGCCGTAAGCCCTTCTTCTTACAAGGGAAGCTTTGTTGTTGAAGGCTT
>CAUJDS010000024.1 GCA_963169695.1 Bdellovibrionota bacterium | reverse complement strand
GGTCATTCAAAGTCATATCCTAGCCATGTACCTTCCCTCTTTCTTTGCCGCCCGAACCATCCGCTGGTTGGGCCTGCGCGGAATGATGCTACTGGGTTCCGTAGCTTATCTGCTCTGTCTAGGAATTGGAGTCCTTGGTGCCGAATGGATGCATTTTGAGGGTGCGCTCATCCTCCTTGGCATTGGTTGGAACTTTATGTTTATTGGAGGAACCACCCTTCTGCCAACGACTTACCGTCCTTCCGAGCGATTCAAAGTCCAAGGACTCAATGAAGCCGTCGTCTTTGGACTTCAGGCATTCGGGTCTCTTTCGGCCGGATGGGTACTCTATGTCCTTGGCTGGCGAGCCTTGCTCTTGCTCATTGCGCCCGCAGTTGCGATTCAATTTGCAGCGACCTGGTACTACATGCGAGAGCCGGCACCTCAAATAAGAAATCGCTGATCCAACCCTCAAAGTACTTTTAAACTAAGAACGCAGTAAGACAGAGTCCCACCTACCTGCACTCGAAAAGTACTACGATCTATGATTGCGTGAAGTAACAGGTCTAATGACTTTCTTACCACCCACGGCATGGTGAGATGAACCCTTCACCGGCAAAATCGCCGCTCTTCGAACGACGGGCCGAATGGCGGGCTTACCACTTCGAACCGAAGCCTTGACTGGCAAGATTGCCGCTCCACGAACGGCTGACCTAATGACTGGACGCGGATTGCCACTCTGTACAAAATCCGAAACAGGAAGGATCGCTGCCCGGCGAGCGGATGGCCTTGACGAGAATCGCTCACTTCGTCTTGAATCTGAGTCTCTGTCTCTATAAGAGGATCCTTCTGAACGGCGAGCGGAGGGTCGTCCGAAGGAGCCCCCACGGCCGCCTCGATCAGCACCCTTGAAAGGAGCGCGATCCGACCTTCGAGCCGAACGCCCAAAGGCAGGCTTCTCACTTCTTCTTCGAATCATACCCACAGCTGGTTGTTCTTCTGCACTGCGAAGGGTTGGTCGCAACGAAGGCTTTTCTTGACTGATCTTTGCCATCAAAGGAGCGTCTCGTTCGGTAACCAAATTGACCACCAAACCTTTTCGTCCCGCGCGCGCGGTTCGTCCTACTCGGTGAAGGTAGTTATCAAGGTGCTGCGGAAGGTGATAATTAATCACTCGACCCACATGATCCACATCAAGTCCGCGAGATCCCAAATCCGTAGAAATAAGAAGACCAATCTCCCCTTCTCGGAAGCGCTTCAAGTTGGCACGCCTTTCGACCTTATCCATTTCACCGCGGTAAACAAGACATGGCATCTCCTGCTTTTTTAGTAGCTCTGCAAGGATGTCGCATTGCTCACGCGTGTTGGTGAAAATAACCGTTCCACCTTCGACGGGCTTTGCCAAAAGTGCTTCAAGCACCGGCCAACGCTTGCCATCAATAACTTTGCGATTCATGGTCGTCAAAGTTGCCACTACTTTGTGACTTCCTTTGCTACGAATAGACTCTGCTCCAATAAAAAGACGATCAATCAGCGATTGCACAGTCGAAGGGACTGTTGCAGAAAACAGAACCATTTGACGATTGGCGCGGCAGGATTCTGCAATGCGAGTTGCGTCGGGCAAAAATCCCTTATCAAGCATCTGATCTGCCTCATCAAAAACCAAAGTCCGCACTTCGCTAAGGTCAATGAGCTTACGATCCAAAAGCTTGATCAGCCGTCCCGGAGTCGCAACCAATACATCAAAAGGCCCATCAATATTGCGTTTAGCAATGTCGAGCGTCGTGCCACCAAGAACCGCTCGTACGCGTAGGCGCGTAGCGTGCGTGAAAGTCTTGAAGACCCTCGAAACCTGTTCACCTAAATCCCGAGTCGGAACAATGATCGCGGCCCGGGGCTGAGCGAAGTTCTCAACGGATTGTGTTTCTGACTCGATCGTCTTGAGGGCATGTAGGATAGGCAGTGCAAAGGCCAAAGTCTTGCCGCTTCCGGTTTCGGAGACGCCAACAATGGACTTGCCTGCAAGTAAGGCTGGCAGGGCCCGAGCCTGAATTTCTGTCGGGGTGACAAGGCCTTTTTCGGCGAGGGTTTTCTGAAGTGACGGTAAGAGGTCTAATTCTGTAAATAATGTCATAGCAGCCTTGTCCTGTATCCTTGTGAGCACCCTTTAATCTAGGAAAATCGACTAAATTGACAAAATTAGGCTGAGACGCTAGTCAAGAATTCCGGCCTTCAATAGGGCCTTAGGGACTTGTTTCATGAATTTATCGAATTTCAGAAGGGCATTAAGGCGAGTCTCTTTCTTTTCATCCATTGCCTTAGTTGTCACAGGGTACAATCAATCAATTGCGTGGAGTTTGCAGACGAATTCCCATGATGATTATTGTCGAGCTCTCTTCCTCTCTGGGACTCACCACACGACTTTGCCCGGCAAAATCCAAATGCTTCAAGAGGTGTACCGGCTTTTTAAAGTTTCTGTTGTGGAAAGTAAAAACCAGCAGCTACGCTTTTATCGTGCAGTTCCAGCTACTGACCGCAATCCTGACGACCTCAAACCTAAGCCGTATTTCACGGTGGAGCAATTAAAAGGACAGAACCTCATTCATGCTGTCCGCAACGTTTTGGCCAGCCTGAAAGGCCCATCTCCATCAGCAACCCCTCTTGGACTTGGCAGAGGCATAAGTGGCATTCGAGAAATGAATCGCATCCTTGGAGGAGCAGCATTCGAGCGTATTCTTCAAGCCAACCTTGGACTTGGTACAGGTACTCAGTTCGTAAATCAATCTGGCGTTCAAGGTCATGAAGTCCTTTCGCCTATCGATCTTCGTGTATTACTTCCTGGCTATTGGTCAAAGGGTATTGATGCCTTAAGCCTACTTGGATCAATGTTCCTGGGCGCGGGATATGCCGAAGCAACACTTGGAGAAAGCGGCCCTGCATTTCAGAATATACTCATCAGTACTGGTCTTCTCGCCTTCGGTCCAAGAATTATTTTGGGTCCGACACCTTCGATGAAAGTACTGAGTGCGCATCCACGCAAATCAACCGGTCAAACAATTACACTCAAAAATCCTGGCGACACCGTGGTGATTGAAATGCCTTATAGACATCGCGACAAAGCCTCGGATACGACTCAAGACCGATCACTACTTATTCTTGCAGGCATGGTGGCCGAATCCTCGGATCACCCTTCGCCCCCTTCCGTCTACATGGCGATTGTAGCTATTTTGCCGCCGGCGAATTGACAGCAAACAAAAGAAACAGTAGATCTGAATTGGGATGTTAGAAAACTATTTCACCATTCACAGCCTTCACTCTCTCCACCATTGGCCTCGCGCCAACTAAATATTCACGCCACTTTTAATATTCGCATTTTCTATTTTTAACTAAGCGCTCCAATTTAATCAATTCAGCGCATTTTATTTAGGAACTTTTTTATGAACCTCCTACGAGGAATGGCACTTCTATGCCTTCCATTATCGTTTGCTCTTGCTCAAGAACCCCCCATCGAATTGAGTACTCTGCAGTATCGCTGTGACCTTGAGAAGGAGAGCGACCTCCAAACCACTCAGGCGGCGTTGAAGGATTCCCTTCAAGAAGACCCCATAGCTCAAAGGGAAGTTGGAAAACTCGTTGGCTACCTCGGACGCTTCTATCTAAAAGAAAAGCTGTATCGAGTCACTTTTGCATTTGCTCGCATGAGCCTCAATGCTACCGCACTGGCTTGGACTCTTTCTGCCGTACCCGATGCAACACCGGGCAAAATACTGCCGGTTGCGCTTGCAATGGGTGCCTTTTCAGGAATTAGCCAGTACTACAATCAAGCTGTAATTGGCTTTGTAAATAGTCCAAAGACTGCGCACGGAAAGGCAATGCGATGGTTGGGGCTCGATATGTTTTTCTACGCACTTGGAAAAAGCGCAGCTACGCTGTCTGGTCTTTCGATAGGAAGCACGATGGATATTTTGGTCTCGGCATTTCGTGGCGCAGTGAGTGGAGCATTGACCCAGATGCCACTGGATCTTGCCATAGGTACGCGTGGCAGAATCCTTCAGCAAAAAGAACTTCCTCAAGAGAAAGCCAAAGGCCGCTTCTTTCTGGACCTTAGGACACTCGCTGTTTCAGCCGGTGCTACTTCAGCGACACTAGCTGCGATCGAAGTACCAGGTGGACAGATGGCTCAGGCCGTCGTCCTGACCTACGGATTGTTTGATTACTTTAGAATGAGAAGGTGTGAAGCGGCATTTATGAAACGTTAAAAAAGAAATGGGCCGCCGAGCATTTTTACTGCTGGGCGGCCCAAATCTGAAATAAAAAAAATTATTTGGTCTCTTCTGTATCCGCCATTTTCCAAGTAACGTCCTTGGCTAGGACCTTACCGCGGTTTTTACCTTCGCCATCTTTGTCTTCATACACTCGCTTTGCAACGATTCGAAATTCACCCTTGGGCTCGCGTCCTTCAAACCGGCAGACCGTGTTCATTTTCTTGGTCTCGCCAGGTTTGAAATCAATGGTGCGTTCTCCCGTATTGAAAAACGTATGTTTCAACTCACCGGATGCCGTGCCACGAAAACATGCCAAATCATGCAGCAGAACGATGATGCCTTTTTCGGAGGGATTGTAGAGCTTCAGCCGAATATCGTACTTGTCGCTCTTAGGCTTGACCCACTCCGCAGTGATCTCAAACACGCCATCAGCGACGCCTCTTGTAGCTTCTTGATCAACGGAGATTTTGCCGTGACTACAGCCACCGACCAAGCTAGAAAATAAAACAACTCCAATTAGTGAATTCCATTTTTGAAACATAAGTTACCTCTTTTGAGGGCTAGCTAAACAATCTTGAGCAGCTTTGTCAATTGAGATCCATCGATTACGGGTCAGCTTTGACTGTTATTACATAGGTAGACGTATTGCCGGCGAGGTCGGTTGAGGTAGCAGTGATCTCGATCCACTCTCCCGGTGCAGAATCAGGATCACTCACGGTAATTAAGTAATTGCCTCCTGAACAAACTGTTGGAGGATCTATGATAAAGGTATCGCTGGATCCAGTATCTACATTCAGAGCAGTAACTGTTACCGTCAGACCGAGTTCACAGTTTCCTTCGACGCTATAGTCCCCGGGAACAGCATCACCGTCATTGGGTGCAAATATATCAAGCGTCGGTGGGATATTATCTACAATCCAACTAGTAGTCGCCACGCCTGAGACGTTACCGGCATTGTCGGTAGCGCGGACACTCATATAGTAAGTAGTTCCACTAACCAGTGCAAGACCGGTCGCGGAAACGGAAGCGGTAGTTCCGGTACTGGTCCAATTGCGAGTCTGAGTACCGCCTGAAGTCGTGCCAATCGCGTATTCGTATTTTTGCAGTCCTGACAGAGCATCTGTTGAGGCTGTCCACGTAGCACTTCGTGCGGTCGTTGAAGTAGAATAGGCACTCATAGAAGGGGCGCCCGGTGTCGTTGGTAATACTGTATCGACTGTCCAACCCGTTGAGCTCACGACGGAGCTAGTGTTGGTCGCAGCGTCGATGGCTTTGACATTGACGTAATAGGTAGTTCCGCTGGCCAAAGTGAGACCTGATGCCGTCAGGCTGGTACTGGTGCCATTAGTGGTCCAACCGCGCACACCTGTTGCACCCGCGCTTGTACCGAGACTGTACTGGTACTCACTCACTCCCGAAAGCGCATCCGTGGATGCCGTGTAAGTAATGGAAGGTGATGCCGTTGTAGAATTGGACCAAGTCGCATGACTTGGAGTACCGGGACTAGTTGGTGCTGTTTCATCTTCAACGTAAGAACTCAAGAGAGTACAGCCAGAGTAATTGCCGGCGTTGTCGAGCGTAGCACCATAGATGGAGGTCGTCGCATTCTGAGATACAGACAAAGTTAGTCCCGCTCCAACATAAGCCGCTCTTGTTCCGGTACCCACTGAAACGGTACAGCCTGCATTGCTATAAATCGTCACACTGACCGCATCCGCTGGCGCAGTCCCTACCATCACGGGTGCCGCATTTGCTGCTGGAGAAGGAGGTGTCATAGAAGTAAATCCAGGACCTGCGGGAGCGTCTGAGTCATGAATGTAGGTCCCCATAGCAACGCAATTCCCTGCGTTGCCGAGTGAATCACTGGCCTTGGCGTAAATATCCGTGGTGGTATTGGCGGTCAGGGTGATTCCAATTCCGGCTCCAACCCACTGGGCTCGAGTTCCACTGGCCAATGAAACCGAGCAACCTACGTCCGAAAATAATTCTATCGTAGCCGTATCGGCGGAAGCACCACCCACGACAGAAGGGGTCGTGCTGGAATTATTAGGAGAAGAAGGGGTAAAACTTACGAAGCTAGGATCCGTAGGTGCCGTGTTGTCATGGACGTAAGAAACGAAGTTGGTACAGGCGGAAGCATTCGAAAGTGCATCAAAAGCTTTGCCATATACAGTCGTTGTCGCATTTGCTGTCATGGTTGATGAAACCCCAGCTCCTACAAATGCAGCTCGTGTATCACTTCCAATTTCGCTCGTGCAGCTTGAATCATTGTAGGTCTTTACTGTGACAGTATCTCCCGAAGCAGTCCCTACGATTGCTACTGTTGTAGAACCATTGCTAGGGGTGGCGGGACTAGAAGAGACATAGCTTGGAGCGATTGGAGCGGTATTGTCATGGACGTAACTTGTAAGAGAGGTACAGTTCGAGGGGTTTCCCAGCGAATCAACGGCTTTGGCGTAGATCGTGTTTGTCGCATTAGAACTGACCGTCGCCGTAATCCCTGCTCCAATAAAGGTAGCCTTGGTTCCAGTCCCAATTTGAGTGGTACATACGGCATCACTGTAGAGACTAACCGTGACCGTGTCAGCAGAGGTCGTACCAATCACTTCAGGTGAAGTATCACTTGCACTTGGAGAAGAGGGGCTCGTACTCGTGAATCCAGGATCCGTTGGTCCAATATTATCATGTACAATATTTGCCAATAAAGTGCAGGCTGAGGTATTGATGGCTGCGTCCGTCGTTATGGCATAGATCCCCGTCGTATTATTTGCCGTAATTGTAAATCCAAGGCCCGCTCCGGTGAAAGTCGCTGCAGTGCCGGACTGAACAAGCGAGGTGCAACCCACATCCGAATAAAGATAAACCATAGCTGCATCTGCAGGCGCGGTACCAACGACCGTAATACTTGTTGTGGAATTAATCGGAGACGAAGGTGTCGTACTCACAAATCCAGGTCCGCTTGGAGCGTTGCTATCATGCTCATAGCTACCAATGAGTGTACAACTCGAGCTGGTCAATAATCCGGTAGAAAACCCCTTAGCGTAGAGTGTCGTCACCGTGTTAGAAGTTACAGCAATACTCAAGCCGGGACTCGCTGCGTCTGCCGTCGCTCCTGACGCAAGCAAGGTACTACAAGAAGCGTCAGAATAAACTCTCACCAAGGCAACATCGCTTCCAGAGGTCACTAGGATACTCGGCGCGGTAGATGCATTAGAAGGTGAACTCGGATTCGTACTTGCCAGTGCGACCGTAAGGTTTGAAGATGCCGCAGTCGAGGTAGTCGTTGCCGTACTTGTCGTAGCAAGCTCAGGCGTATTCAGCTTTATTTTTACTGCACAGCCTGACAAAAGTACTGCCGTCAGCAGAAGCCCATTGACAGCGAACCTCAGGACCCGCCTGCCCGATTTCATCGAACAACCCTCAAGAAGCCATTGGCTCTTCAGCCCTGCTTCTATTTTGGCACGAATTTTTATAAAGCAAGCTTACATTCTGTTCTCTGAATGCGCTTATTGTTCAATACTTTGCGTTAAATAACTAAAATCACTTCATATTTAAGAGAACACCCCACCCTGGCTCTTGTGGTTTATCTGGAATCAGGGTGAGTTGAGCTGGAAGTTGGAGTCCCCTCCAAAGGCATGAGTCATCGAGGACACTCCCGTCTACTTCACACTCTAAAACAGCCTGCACCAAAGGATTGCTTGGGTCCGCAGGAGAATCGTCACGGTCGCCATACGACACCTGGGTATGCCCATAGAGAAGAAGCTTGGAGTGACCCAAGTCTGGCGTCAACCGATCAGTAAAGGATCGCCTCATTCGAAAGCCGAAAACTTCTTCTTGCCTCTGTGCAACAAAGCTACAGCCATAATTGGTGATTACGCGAACGCCTGCCTTCGTAAGGAACCCGTAATAGCGTCTTAGGTCAATGGTGGTTTCACCATAGAGAATCTGCTGAGCATCCGCATGTCCAAAGGTATAGATGCGCTTAGGTATGTTTTCTCGTCGAACTTCATCAAGAAATTGCCATAGGCTACTCACTCCGACGACTCGAATTTGCTGAGGTGGCACGCCCATCGCTAGGATTTTTTCTACG
The DNA here is from genome assembly GCA_963169695.1 of Bdellovibrionota bacterium. GTDB lineage: Bacteria > Bdellovibrionota > UBA1018 > UBA1018 > CAUJDS01 > CAUJDS01. The sequence continues at coordinate 2,656 of CAUJDS010000024.1, read as the reverse complement.
AGGACACGGGTCTGTGCCTCCCAAAGCTGATGCAAGGATGGACTGTTTTCTTGGGCATAGCGCGTGTCATCCCAAAAAATTAAGTGAAGCATCCCTTGGTAGTCAAATTTGACAGGAAAAAGTTCCGGCAAAGAACATTCAACTTTGCTTGGGTCACAAGGGGCCACCGTTGGAAGCACTAAATCGATGGGTTGATCTCTGAGTACAAGGCCTGGGCGCATTCCCAAGCTTCCTTGAATAGGAGGAAGGAGATCTTTTGATAGCCCGAGAAGCGTCGGTTCATTGGGTGACGGCAAGAGTCCTAGCGGTTGCGGCTGGGCGCTCCACTGACCATTGACCCACTGAAGATCCCACTGTGAAATGAGATTACCCAAGGCTGGATCATCAAACTTGGATTGCGCATAGGCCGTATGCAAAGCAATGCCGACCCACAGAATGAAACTCAATGCCCCCTTCATCACCCAATCCCCCCACCTAAAACCTATAGCCGGCTCTCATTCAGAGGTCTAGGGCAGGGAATATTTTACAGACTCAGAAGAGTCCTCATCAATAGACCCCACGATAGCCGAGGTAAGAAATTCCTTGAAACAAGGTTCGGCAAGGACTCAGCAGGCTTTCTCGAATTTCACTCCAGGGCTTCCTGCCAAGCCTTCGTTCAACATTGATATAGGCTACAGCACCCGTAAGTCCGCTAACGACCAGCAACGGCCAACCGATTTTTGGAACAGCATTGGTCGCAATAGTAAATGCTGTAGTGATTCCTGATATCGCAACGGTCAATACGTCGGCTCGAAATCGAATCTTATTCACTTCTCTTTGCGTGGTCGCCCGAGCTTTGAGGTATTTTTCGCCATTGGCGTTGGCTAGGTCTGCCAATGCTTGCGCCGCCATTCCTTTTGCCCCTGAGAAAGCCGCACCCATAACAAAACCCATGAAAGTAGGTTCATAAAGTCCCGTCGCAAAACCAGTTGCCATGTCAACTGAGTAGAACCCAAAGTCCACGATGAACCATCGAAAGGCCTTGCCTAAAACAGTCTCAGGCTTTGCGAGAAACGCGTTGAGGGGCTTGTTGACGAGCTGAAGGGTAAAACTCGTTAGAGACAGCGCGATGGCCATAGGGCGCCCCACCGTTTCAAAATCTCCAGCGGCATGGGAGTGATAGGACATTACAACACTCGTCCCCGCATACATCACCACCAGTCGCGCCAACGCGGTCATACCGGTATTCAAAACTGGACGTGCATAAAGCCAACCCAAGGCATCGAACATTTCTTCAGCGCGGGAACCTCCTTGGGCAGACACCCGATGCCGAGCGCTCGCGACGGAATCGGGATTTCCAAAATCTACCTCTACGACGTGTGCGACTCCCTCAGTTGCCGAAACGGGTTCCTCGATCTGCTCCACCGAGGAATCAGAGCCAATCTCCTGACTCCAACCGAAAGGCACCCAGCCAACACCAACAGAAAAGACAGAAATCCATAAAAAAAAGAGCTGTTTCAAAGCAAAACTCCTAAAGAGTCGAAAAAATTTTATAATGAGTATGAAATGAAAGGGGAGAGATGATTAACGCCTAAGGCGCGAGCTACGTAGGCGTAGCCGAGAAAAAAATGAGGTGGGAAGAGCGAGGGTGGTGAAGAACGTGAACAGTGAGGGGTCACCAACTTTAGGCGTAGGATCAAAACCAAGTGCTAGAATCGACATCGTTTGAAAACTCCTTACAATATTTTCCTCGTATCTCACTTAGTCCAGGGTTTCAATAGTATCACTAAAAAAACTTGAGTCAGATTTTTCTTCGAGCTGGCCCTTCTTCCAGCGCCCTAGCAAAACACGCCCCCACCAAAACCATTTGGGTAGAATAGAAAATCCAGAGCAAAAGAAAAACAAGCGAGCCGGCGGCTCCATACAGCGAGGCGGTGGAGTTGCGAATCAAGTACTGACTGAGAGCCGTCTTTCCTAAGCTAAACAAGACGGAAGTAAAGACCCCACCGGAGAGTAGCGACCTCCACGAAAACCTACTAGAGGGAACCCAACGAAAAATAAGCGTAAAAGAAAGGCTGAGCACGCCTAAGGAAATCACAGTTCCAAAAATCTCAAAAAACCAAGGAGAGCCCAGGTTCTTCTTCAAGACAGAACTGAGAATCGAAACAAGGGGGCTAAAAAGCAGGAAGATAACTCCCAGAAAGCCCGTCGCAAAAACTAACCCCATAGATCGAATAAGGTTTTTCAGATAAGCCAAGCGACTTTTTTTTTCTTCTTTTTGGATCACTAGGATTCGGGCCAAGGAAGTCCTTAGTTCGCCAAAGACCCAGGATGCACTTACCAATAAAAGCCCCAATCCAAGTAGCGCCTCCCAACTCCATCGCACGGAACCCGCACGACGAAGGACCTGTTGAATGATGCCAAGGCCTTTTTGATCCATGCCCAGGTAAGCCCGCGTGAAGTCCACCAGTTGCTCTTGAACATGTTGCTGACTAATCCACTGACTCGCCAAGGTCGCCAAGAAAATCAAAAGAGGGGCAAGCGACAGAATGGCGTAGAATGCGATCACCGCACTCTCTCGAGCAACTTCTCTTTCAAAATAGGCCTGCCAGGTAAGCTTCAGTGCACGGCCAAGAGCTTTCATCCGGTCAGCACTTGGCTGCAGAGCATTACGTTT
>CAUJDS010000023.1 GCA_963169695.1 Bdellovibrionota bacterium | reverse complement strand
AGCTTCCCTTGTAAGAAGAAGGGCTTACGGCTATCACAACCTCAATAACTATCGGCTCCAATTGCTAAATGCTTGTTCCTAATGTGCTTTGTGACGGTGACCCACCATCAACTGAGAAGAGCCCTTCTCGCTTAGTGGTGGGACGGGACAGAATCGAACTGCCGACACGCGCCTTTTCAGGGCGCTGCTCTACCGACTGAGCTACCGTCCCACAGTCAGGTCTGAAATGAATTTCCTTAATCGCTATGCGATTCACGGTTAAAACGCAACTTGGAACTTTAGGAGTTTAGCGTTTGCTTGTCTGAAAGGTCTTTTTCTTTTCCAGTGTTTGCTTTATTTCGTCCTGATCGCTCGCAAAGTTCCAAGCAGGGACGGAAACCGCTTCGACGTTCATACGCGTTGGATTTTTTTCCAGAGTTTGAGTGCTTTCGTCCACTGCGGAGTAGGTTTCTAGTGCTTCACCAGCGTGAGCCGACCCAAACCAAGTCAGAGTTGCTAGGCCTTGAACCGTCAGCACCGCGAGAACATAACCAGCTTTTCGTAATTGCATAAGTTTGAGCATTTTAGAGTACCTTATAAAACAAGTAAAGTATTCAATTCAGTTAATTCAGTCCCTACGCCCCAGCGCAGTCCTAGCTGCGATGAGCCTCCATTCAAATAGTTGCATTTTCTACCGGGACTCCATCATTGACAATCCCTGTACCGTGATCAATATACGAGCGACGGTTCATTTTGGTGGTTATTTGTGTGAGCGGTTTTTTTGCTCACGTCCAATCGTCTCCAAAGCGAAGAACGTCAAACGATAAACATTCAAATTATAGAAGGAGGTTGCGCAATGGAAGTTCAGCCCTTGCACGATCGTGTGTTGGTGAGGCGTTATTCTGAAGATGAAAAGTCTAAAGGTGGAATTATCATCCCAGACTCTGCGAAAGAAAAGCCAGCAGAGGGCGAGATTGTCGCTGTAGGCGGCGGCCGCATTTCTGAAGATGGCAAACTCCGTCCCCTCGATGTTCGACGCGGAGACCGCGTTCTTTTCGGAAAATACTCTGGAACAGAAATCAAAATTGACGGCGAAGAGCTTCTCATGATGCGAGAAGACGACGTTCTCGGAATTATTAAGAAATAAGGAGATAGTGAATTATGTCAGCAAAGGAATTTAGATTTTCAGAAGATGCTCGCGCAGCCATTTTGAGCGGCGTGAACATTCTAGCTGATGCAGTAAAGGTTACTTTAGGACCCAAGGGCCGCAACGTTGTGATTGAAAAATCATTCGGTGCACCTAACGTCACCAAAGACGGTGTGACGGTTGCTAAGGAAATCGAACTTCAAAACAAGTTCGAAAACATGGGCGCTCAAATGGTGCGTGAAGTTGCATCTAAGACCAACGACGATGCCGGTGATGGCACGACGACGGCTACGGTTCTCGCTCAAGCGATCTATCGCGAAGGCGCAAAGATCGTTGCCGCTGGTCATAACCCAATGGAATTGAAGCGCGGAATTGACAAGGCAGTAGAAGCCATTGTTGCCGAGCTAAAGAAAATTTCTAAGCCTGTTAAAGAGCAGAAAGAAGTAGCTCAAGTAGGAACGATTTCTGCCAATAACGACCCAGAAATTGGAAAAATCATTGCAGAAGCAATGGAAAAAGTTGGCAAAGAAGGCGTTATCACGGTTGAAGAATCTAAGACCGCAGAAACCACTCTCGAAGTAGTAGAAGGTATGCAATTTGACCGTGGCTACCTTTCTCCTTACTTCGTGACGAATCCAGAGAAAATGGAAGCTGTTCTCGAAGAGCCTTACATCTTGATCTACGAAAAGAAAGTAAGCTCAATGAAAGACCTTCTTCCACTCTTGGAAAAGGTTGTTCAGCAGTCTCGTCCATTGATGATCATTGCAGAAGAAGTAGAAGGCGAAGCCCTTGCAACTTTGGTTGTGAATAAGCTCCGTGGAACACTTCAAGTTGCTGCAGTGAAGGCTCCAGGATTTGGCGATCGTCGCAAAGAAATGCTTCAAGACATTGCGACACTAACGGGTGGCCAAGTCATCTCTGAAGACATGGGCCATAAGCTCGAAAACGCGACTTTGGATACCCTAGGCCGCGCCAAGAAGATCCGAATCGACAAAGACAACACAACCATCGTTGATGGTGCTGGAAAGTCTTCTGAAGTTGAAGGTCGAGTAAAGACCATCCGCAAGCAGATCGAAGAAACCTCATCCGATTACGACCGTGAGAAGCTCCAAGAGCGTCTTGCTAAGCTCGTAGGTGGTGTTGCGATTGTTCATGTTGGCGCTGCTACTGAAGTTGAGATGAAAGAGAAAAAGGCACGCGTTGAAGATGCGCTCAATGCAACTCGCGCTGCTGTAGAAGAAGGTATCGTCCCTGGTGGCGGTACAGCTCTTCTTCGTGCTTCTCGTGCATTAGATGGCTTGAAGGGTCTGTCAGCTGAGCAAGAAGCCGGTGTGACAATCATTCGCCGAGCTGTCCAAGAGCCTATTCGACAAATCGCTGAAAACGCAGGCGTCGAAGGTTCTGTGGTAATCAACAACATCCTGACTAAAAAGGATGGCGGTGAAGCTTGGGGCTTTAATGCTCAAACTGAAACTTACGAAGACCTCATCAAGGCAGGGGTTATCGATCCGAGTAAGGTTTCTCGTTGTGCACTTCAAAATGCAGCTAGCGTTGCAAGCTTGATGTTGACCACAGAAGCCATGATTGCAGAAAAGCCTAAGAAGGAATCAGCAAGTCCAGCAGGTCATGGCGGCATGCCAGGCGGAATGGACATGATGTAATTCCTTCCTCCATTTTTCGACTACCTCTTTTTGGGGTAGCCCAGGGGCCTCGAAGGCATCGCTTTCGAGGCCCTTTTTGTTTTCAAGGATCAGAGGTAAGGTTCCTTCCAATTTATGACTGAATCAAAATTTCCAGCAAGTCGATGGCAGAAGTGTTTGGTGGTGGGTGCTCAAATCCGCGTCGTAGGGATTGAAGCCCGGGCCTTAGTACATGAAATGGGAGAAGCCCATGGTTTGCGGGGAGAGGCGTTGTCGCGGTTAGGGGAGACGGCAATAGGGGCCCTCTTCTTGGCGTCTACCTTGAAGCAGGATCAGCGGATCAACCTTCGAGTGGAAGGCGTGCAAGACATGCGACGGATTGCAATTGTGGATGCGGATCATGAAGGCCGAGTCCGAGGCTACCTGATTCAAAGAAAGCTAGATCAACTTGCAAATGCTCCCAAAATTTCTCCCATTCACAATTTGGGTCCATGGGGAGAAGGTTTACTTACCGTGCTTCGCACTGCCTTGATGGGGGCGGATGGCTCTGCCGAGGGTCCGCCGTATTCTGGTACCGTGCCTCTTCTCACGGGCTATTTTCCAAAAGACCTAACTTTTTACTGGCATCAGAGTGAGCAGGTACCCTCCGCTCTAGGTATTCATGTAAAGACAGACCCCAGGAACTCGGGGTCGCTCGTGGCGGCTGGGGGGTTTCTAGTGCAGGGTTTGCCCGGAGCAGATCCTGAGGACCTGAAATGGGCACAAGATAGAATCGAATCGCTATCCGACTTCTCGTCATTGGTGAGTGAGCAACAATCTCCCTTAGAGGTCCTTGCCACTCTTTTTCATGATCGCGAGCTTTCTATTTTGGAGGAGCGAGAATTGAAGTTCTTTTGCCACTGCTCCCACGCAAAGGTTGAACAAGCCATACGGTTCTTGTCTCTTGAGGAGTTAAATTCAGCCTTGGAGGAAGACGGTAAGCTCGAAGTTCGATGCGATTTTTGCAATAAAGTCTATCTTCTTGGTGAGGAAGCTATTCGAACCGCGATGGAAAGTTTGTCGCCTAAAAAGTAAAGCCCGCGTGTAGGAGGAACGATGTGAAGGTTCCACCAATTTCTTCCACTCGGCCACTTGCCAGCGTTCTTCTCGTTCCAAACATATCGTGGAAGGTCAAAGACGTACCAAAATAAACGTTTTGGCTAACCTGCAGGTCGATTCCGGGTCCGATATGGAGACCAAACAGGATTGGCGCGATTGAGACATTTTGTCCCTGGTCATTGACAGCGTAGCTAGGGCGATAAAATCCTAATCCAAATACCAAGTAAGGAATGACTCGATCGATCCAGGTCAGATTGGTTCGCAATCCAGCCAAAAGGGAAGCCATGGACAGCTTGCCGTCCGCGTGACTGGAGTATCCTAGGCTAGTATCAAACCCAAAGAGATCGCTTACGCCATAGGTGTAGTGCGCTCGCCATCCGATATTATCCTGATAGTTGTCAGCGAGATCTCCCATCAAAAAAACTTGTCCAATATCCAAGGCGACGTTGTTGCTGCCGGGTGAGAATGGGCTGAGAGCGCGAGCGTCTCGAGCTACGCCACTTCGTCCTTCCACTGACGAATGGGTACCGCCACTTCGACCAGACTCTTTGGTCCAGGTTGGAGCGTTTGCCCAAGGAGTTTCTGCAGAGTGGCAAACTGAATATGGGTAGGCCAAACCTAAGACTGCTAAGATTGATAGAGCGGTAATAGTTGATTTATTTGATTTGTTATTCAGCACTGAGTTCCCCTCCTCATGAGAAGAAAGTTATGAGACCTCCAGATTATAAACGACCCAACCCCGAATCCGCAACTAGGGATCCAGAATTGGGTCATTCAAAAATCTAGTCTCAAAACGTTGATTACTGATTCAGAGCCGGAACTTCAGACTCTGGCCGAGCTGCAGCTGCATCGCTGTAGCGAGAAACATCAATATTGAGTTTCGCCTGAATGAAGCCAGAGAAAGAACCATCTCCATGTCGGATGATATCTTTAAGTAGCTCAACGGAAGGCTGAGTCTTCGCGCGACGTTCACTTTCATAAAGCAACTGAGTTAAGGTTGCAGAAGTGATATCGTTTTTTGTTTTGTTATCGATCACACGGAGATCTTCGCCATTGCGAATCATCTTCGCAATTTCGTCTAGCGTCACATAGCTAGATTCGTGCGTGTCGTATAATTTTCTATTTTGATACCGTTTAATAATTTTCATTTCTTTCATGACGTTCTCTCTCCCCCTACTTTACTAGGTTGTACATTTTATCCTGTCTACACCAAAAACCTGCAGACCATCCCGCAGCATTTTTAGACGGCAAGCTCTCCTCTTGCCTCATCCCCCAACGACTCTTCCATGCTCCGCATTCGAAAATTTATTCTATTGCGGTGTCCCAAAATAGAAATATCAACCCACCGCAGTAAAGTCAAGGAAGCTGAAGAGTTTCAAATGACATGGCAGTGATTAGCCCAATCATCACTACTGTGTGATCTTCGTCGCGGCGATCACCAATTGCGTCAAAGAAGTGCCGGTCGGGAGTGTTTCACTTTTTTTTCCAAAATCGGAGTCGTTTTTCAAGCTTTTCCTCAAAAGCGTCGATCTGGAACTCAGGAGGCGTTGCCCCAACTCATGAGGAAGAGAATGCACACAAAGGTTTATTCGGTTTTAGGAATGATCTTGGCTCTTCAAGTGGGTTGCGCATCCATGCGTTCGGAAGAAATTCACGCTCAAATTGACCAAATTGCAACGAGCCAAGCCAAGAGCAAGGTCATCGCCACCCAAGACGTTAAGCTTTCAGAAGAAGAACAAAAGCGAATCTCGCTCGCAGAGTCGCATTTTGGAATGGCCCAGGCATATTCGTTAGAGGGAAATGCGGACCGCGCTATCGAAGAGTATAAATTGGCGGCAGCTTCGGACCCACGTTCGTCTCTCATCCATTTAAGGCTAGCAGCGGAGTATGTTAAGAAGGGCTCTTTAAGTGATGCCCTTACGGAAGCGAAAGAATCCGTTCGGCTTGATGCCAAGCTTATTGATGCCAGACTGATGTTGGCGGGGCTCTATTCTTCTGCGCGCGAAAATCAGGAAGCCTTGCGGGAGTACACGGAAGTTCTGAAGCTTGATCCCTCGCATGATGAAGCCGCAGTCTATCGAAGTCAGGTTTTGTTAGAAGAGAATCGTCCAGCGGAAGCCGTCAGTTCACTGCGTCAGTTTATTAAAGCAGATAAAGAAAACCAAGAGTCAGCTGCAGTTTGGTATTACTTGGGCAAAATTGAACAACAGCTTGAGCACCTTCAGCCATCTGAAGTGGCATTTAAGAAAGCACTGAGCCTTCAAAAAGGATTTTATCAGGCAGCGTTGGCACTAGGATCGCTCTATGAGGGAAGCAGTCGCAACAAGGAAGCCCTCAAAGTCTATGAGGATTTCTATGAACGATCGCAACACCCGGCTATAGCAGGACGCATTGCGACGATTTATTTGAAAAACGAGAAATACAAGGAAGCGATTCCATTCCTTGAAGCCTTAAGAGCAAGTGACGTCACCGACATGAACGTTCGAGTCAAACTTGGTTTGGTTCGAATGGAAATGAAGCAGTATCCGGAAGCGATTCAGATTTTTTCCGAGATCCTTGCCAAGAATCCTAACTCCGAGCGCGTCCTCTATTATCTTGGAAGTCTTTACGAAGAAACGAATGAGCCAACCAAAGCGATTGGCTACCTTCAGCAAATTCCAGACGAGTCCAAATTCTACGAGGATGCAGCGTTGCATGTTGCGTTCTTGCAAAAGAAGATGGACCAAAAGTCAGAAGCTCGAGCCACGATGAAGCAGGCAATTGCCAAGGCTCCCAACTTTCCTTCCTTTTACGTCTTTGCGGCAAGTCTCGAAGAAGATGAAGGCAATCTGGACGCTGCGATTGCTTTTCTAGAGCAAGCCAAAGCAAAGTTTTCGGACGAAACAAAGATTCTCTACTATTTAGGCAGCATGTATGACCGCAAGGGCCAAATCGATAAGAGCCTCCAGGAAATGGAAGCTATCGTAAAGATGAACCCTGACCATGCTGACGCCCTCAACTATATAGCCTATACTTGGACCATGAAAGGCATTCGACTAGAGGATGCTGAAAAATATATTCGCAAGGCTATCAAGTTGCGTCCCGACAGTGGCTATATCGTTGACAGTTTGGGATGGAATTTATTTGTGAGAGGTCGCACAAAAGAAGCAGTGGTCCAATTGGAGAAGGCCGTCCAATTGAAACCTGATGAAGCCACGATTGTCGATCACTTGGCTGACGCCTACGTCAAAATGAATCTCTTTGAGAAAGCAGTTTTGAAATACGAGGAGGCACGTAAGCTCTCCAAAGACGAATCTCTCAAAAACAAGATCAATGATAAAATTGAAACCCTTCGAACAGAAATCGCAAAGCGATCCCAAAAAGACGAGCGATCCCTAGCAGGCGAAGAAAAAAACTGATAGCCTGCGTCTATGTCACCTCTGACTTGGACCTTTTCCTTGCGTTACAGCTTTTGTCTCCTTGTGCTGGTAAGTGGGTGTGCAACGCTCACGCCCATGGAAGAAACTCGTCCGGAAGTGCTACTACGAGAAGCATGTGAATTGGGCAGTGAAATTGAGGCTATTGAAGGTTCTGCGTGGCTGGATGCCCATTCAAAAGAAGCGTCAGGACAATTTCCCGCTCAAATTCGTGTTACAAAGGGTACCCTCGACGTAGAAGTCACCAACTTGCTTGGTGGGACAGAAGCCTTTATCAAAATTCGTGGCGATGAGATTGAACTCAATTTGCCAGGCAAGGCTCGACAAGTAAAAAAGGGCACGTGGGGAGGTATTCCATTGCGTTGGGCAGCAGTGCTTTTTCTTGGAAAAATCCCTTGCCCAAGTTCCACGGCATTGAGGGACGCTGTACCTCATGTTGATGGCGACCACCACCTTCATTTGGATCTAAAGCGAAGCCACGAGACCTTTGAATATTCATTTCGCAATTTTGCGGCTCGTCCGTGGCCAGAGGGTGTGCACTGGAAAAAGAAAACTCCAAAAGGGGAGTATGAAGTGCAATTTGAATTTGACCAGCCAGACAGTAAGACGCGTTTGCCACAGGCGTGGACTGCAAAGTCGTCGGCAGGAGAAGTTAGGTTTCGATGGAAAAGGCGGGAAGTAACCGAAAAGGGAGAGAAGCAAGGTGGTTAAATTAGTATTATTTCTTGGATGCCTTTTAGGGGTCGCATGCTCCAGCCCGCCAAGTGCCAATCCGCCTAATACCGTCAATGTAGCGATGCCTGCACGGGTGAAGACCTTGGACCCTGCCTACTCAGATGATCGATACTCCAATCTTTCTGTTGGGAAAATCTACGAGACCCTATTTCAGTATCATTACCTCAAAAGGCCCTATGTCTTGGAAGGTCTCTTGGCAGACGGAATGCCATTGATCAGTAAGGATCGAAAAACCCTCACCTTTAAAATCAAGAAGGGCGTAACATTCCATGACGATCCCTGCTTTGTTGCAACTCAAGGAAAAGGGAGAGAGTTGCTCGCTTCGGATTTTGCCTATGCATGGAAGCGGTTAGCCGATCCTAAGGTACGATCAAGTGGCTGGTGGATTTTTGATGGCAAAATTGTTGGATTGAATGACTGGCGAAAAAAAGCGGGAGAATCGAAGTTCACGGATTACAGTTTGGATGTGCCTGGGCTGAAAGCATTAGATGATCACACACTTCAGATCACTCTCACCGCTTCTTCCGAGCAATTTCTTTTTAGTTTAGCAATGCCGTTTACCTCACCCGTGCCAAAAGAAGCGGTGGACCTCTATGGGGAAGATTTTGCAAGAAATCCGGTAGGCACAGGTCCTTATATTTATCGTCGGAAAGAGAGCAATCTCAATTCAAAGATCATCCTGGATCGGAATCCCAACTACCGAAAAGAATACTATCCTAAAGAAGGCGCACCTGGGGATAGAGAAAATGGATTACTGGAAGACGCTGGTAAGCCATTGCCTCGCAATGATCGAGTCGTTATTCATATCATTGAAGAAGATCAACCCAACTGGCTCAACTTCATGTCTGGGAAATTGGACGTTGCCGGAATTCCAAAAGACAATTTTTCGTCCGCAGTAGACGAGGTAGGAAATCTTAGACCAGAGCTTTCCAAAGCGGGTGTGAAACTCATTCGCGAGCCAGCGTCTGACTTGACCTTTATGGGGATAAATCTAGAGGACCCCATCTTAGGAAAAAACAAGACCCTTCGACAAGCCATCAGCCGAGCTATTGACGAGGAAGAAACGATCCGATTTCTCTACAATGGCCGTGCTGTCCCAGCACTTGGGCCCATTCCTCCGGGAGTTTCTGGATATGACCCCAGTTTTAAAAATCCGAATCGAACTTTTAATTTGATTGAAGCCAAGAAGCTGATGGCTAAGGCAGGGTATCCTGAAGGAAAGGGATTGCCTGAGCTTGTCTATTACCAAGAGCAAAGTACGACGGGTCGCCAGTATTCTGAGGTCTTGATTCGTCAACTAGGAGCAATCGGAGTGAAACTGAAAATCGTACCGTCTACCTGGCCAGACTTGATCAAGGCTATTCACGCTCATCGAACGCAACTCTTTGGCATGGGTTGGGGTGCTGACTATCCCGATGGCGAGAACTTTCTTCAGCTCTTCTATAGTCGCAACATTGGCGAATTCGGTACGAATTACTTTTCTTATAAGAATGGTGAGTTCGATTCTCTCTATGAACAGGCCCTTAGGCTTCCGGATGGAGCTGCTAGGAACAAGCTCTATCAAAAGATGGCACGAATGGTAGCAGAAGACGTGCCGGCTATATTCTCGTCTCATCGCATCACTTATGGAGTGGTGCACCCATGGGTAAAAAACGTCAAAAATGGATCATTCGGAAATGCGAATCAAAAGTATTATCGTATTGATCCTGCAATTCGGGCCAAGTTACAATAGGGACTGATGGGACGTTACCTGGTCCGAAGATTGCTCTACACTATTCCAGTTCTTTTTGGTGTTTCGCTCATTGTATTCATTCTATTTCATGGGGTTGCTGGCGATCCCGTCATCATCATGTTGGGCAAGCACGCAAGCGAGATGCAAGTGCGAGAGCTTCGACACGAACTCGGATTTGATCAGTCGCTTGGATTGCAATTTTTGAATTACCTGAAGCAGGTTGCTACTTTCGATTTTGGCCGAAGTTTTGCGACACGCGAAAATATTGGCTCTATGATTTGGAATGGAATGGGGCCTTCCTTTCTGCTTGCATCGTTAGGCTTCTTTTCGACCCTGATTTTGTCGCTTATCATTTCGATTGCGTGTGCCTTTTATCGTGGCCGGTGGTTTGACCGAGGAGTAGGATTTATTTGCGTTGTCGGAATGAGTGTTTCGGCTCTCGCTTATATTCTTTTTGGTCAGTATGTTCTGGCGTTTCAGTGGGGATGGTTCCCGATTTCGGGATATGAGAATGGGTTCCCAGCGAATTTAAAATACTTGGCGATGCCGGTCCTTATTTGGGTATTGGTCAGTCTAGGTTGGGATGTGCGGTTTTTTCGAGCGGCACTGTTGGACGAGGCATATAAAGACTATGTCAGAACTGCGCGATCTAAAGGCTTAAGTGAAGTCACTATCTTTTATAAGCATATTCTTAAGAACGCGATGATACCCATTGTAACTTATGTAGTCATTCAAGTTCCTTTCTTGCTTTTAGGGAGCTTCTTACTGGAGAGCTTCTTCAGTATTCCTGGGATCGGATATATTACCGTGGACGCCATTCGAAGCAGTGACTTCCCGGTGATTAAGGCCACTACGACACTGATTAGTATTATGATGGTTTTTGGAAATCTACTCACGGACATCATCTACACTCTCGTGGATCCCAGAGTGAGGTTGCGCTAATGGTTTCAAAACGAATTTGGCGAGAAGCTTTTCTTAGGACTATTAGTCACCCAATGGCTCTGTTGAGCTTGGTCACTGTTTTTCTCTATATAGGAGTGGCGGTTTTTTCTTGGACCCATATCATTGCAAGTCCTTGGGACAGAGTTATAGCGCAAAGCTATCAAGCACCGTCTTTCGACTCGCTAGCTCATATCTTTGGAACAGACATTCTAGGTAGGAGTGTTCTTTTTAAGACAATCCAAGCCACACAGACTGCCTTATTGGTAGGGTTTTGGTCGTCACTCGTTGCTGTTTTGATCGGATTTATCTTAGGCGCACTTGCTGGGTACTTCGGTGGCTGGGTTGACGACTGGATCGTCTGGTTTTATACCGTTTTTTCATCGATTCCAGGCATATTGCTTTTGATTGCGATTGCATTTGTTTTGGAGAAGGGGCTCCTTACTGTTTGTCTAGCAATTGGACTTACGTCTTGGGTGGGGTTGTGCCGTATCATTCGTGGAGAGTTTCTTAAGCACAAAGAGCGGGAGTACGTCTTGGCCGCGAAGGCCATTGGTGCAAGCCATATGTCTCGTATCTTTCGGCACATCCTTCCGAATGTCTTTCATCAGGTCGTGATTAATTTTTCATTGATGTTTCAGGCAGCAATTAAGACAGAGGTCGTACTTTCTTATTTGGGTCTTGGCGCGCAAGGCCGCCCCAGCTGGGGATTGATGATTGATGATTCTAAGTTGTCGCTTGGTCGAGGAGTGTGGTGGGAATTGGGCGCCGCGACGCTAGCACTAATGATATTAGTTCTCGCGGTGAATCTTCTCAGTGATTCTTTGCGAGATTCACTGGACCCTCAATTGATCGGATGAAATGTGGAAACTGACTCGGTATTGGAAGTTCGAAATCTCCATGTTGAATTCCTAACTCGGCGAGGAATTCTGCCAGCCGTTCATGACATTAGCTTCAAAGTAAAACGGGGAAAGATTTTGGGTGTGGTAGGGGAGTCTGGATGTGGCAAGTCGGTTACTAGCCTTTCGATTCTCCGCTTGCTGCCAGCCTTTGTTTCCCGCGTCACTCAAGGAGATGTGCTTCTCAATGGTAAGTCTCTCTTCTCATTGAGCGAGTCCGAAATGAGGAAGATCAGGGGGCACTCCATTTCTATGATTTTTCAGGAGCCTATGACTTCGCTGAATCCTGTGTTTACGGTGGGGGACCAAGTTGCTGAGGTCCTGCGCATTCATAAAAATATGGGAAGGGATGCTGCCAGAGCCCGTGTCTTAGAGCTAATGGAGCTCGTTGGAATTTCTGACGGCATCGCCCGCCTAAAAAGCTACCCTCACCAATTGTCCGGTGGCATGCGACAAAGGGTGATGATCGCAATGGCGCTGGCATGTGAACCGGATGTTTTAATTGCTGACGAACCCACTACCGCTTTGGATGTTACGATCCAAGCACAAGTCTTAGACCTCTTGAAGGATCTACAGAAGAAGATGGGTATGTCTATCGTATTAGTAACTCATGATCTCGGAATTGTTTCAGAGTACTGTGACGAAGTGATTGTTATGTATGCAGGGAGTATCGTCGAGTCGGGTACGTCTCAAGAGGTTTTGCAGAATCCACGGCATCCCTATACGCAAGGACTTTTGGGTTGTCTCCCAACCTTTACGCGTGGTGGGGGAGATTCATTGGAGGCGATACCCGGAATGGTTCCAGATTTACTTCGTTCTCCAACGGGCTGCCGATTCTCAGATCGATGTAAATATCGAATCGACCTTTGCGATCAGGCAGAGCCGGCATTGAGGAATTTGGCGGAGGAGGCATCTCACAAATATAGGTGCATTAAGGATTGGAAGGAGTGATGGAGACATTTTTAGAAACACGCGCTCTTTCAAAAGACTTTGAGTTGGACGATCAGTGGTGGTGGAGCTCTGGAGAAAAAATTAAGGCGCTGAAGGGCGTGAGTTTGAAGATTGTGCGTGGAGAAACCTTAGGACTTGTTGGGGAGTCCGGTTGCGGCAAATCCACCCTTGGTCGATGTGTTGCCAGATTGGTCAAGCCAAGCTCGGGACAAATCTTCTTTGACGGACGTGATATCTCCCAGCTCCGAGGGAAAGATTTGTTGGGGATCAGAAAGCGCATTCAGATAATTTTTCAGGACCCCTACGGATCGTTGAATCCAAGAATGACCGTGGGAGAAATACTCAGCGAGGGTATGCAGATTCATGGACTTGGAAGGGATCGGCACGAATGGAAAACCCGAGTGCTTCGCCTTTTGGACCGAGTTGGACTAAGGAATGACTCCTTTCATCGAATGCCACACGAATTTTCTGGGGGCCAGCGGCAGCGTATTGGTATTGCGCGTGCCTTATCCGTGGAGCCTGAGTTTATTGTATGCGACGAAGCCGTCTCCGCATTGGATGTTTCTATTCAAGCTCAAATTTTGAACCTTTTGATGGACTTACAAAAGGAACTGCAGCTGACTTATCTATTTATCTCGCACGATCTTTCTGTCATTCGACATGTTTCGGACCGAATCGTAGTGATGTATTTGGGAAGCGTCGTTGAAACAGGTTTGGCGCAAGAAGTATTCGAATCTCCGATGCACCCCTATACGGAGGCACTTCTGTCGGCCATCCCCCGCGTAGGGACAGCCCCTAGGAAGAGGATCCGTCTAACGGGGGAGCTGCCTTCTGCCAGTGCGAAAATATCCGGATGCACATTTAGGACGCGATGCCCCATTGCACAAGATAGATGCCGAACCTCGGACCCCCTGCTGCAAGAGCATGGAAAAGGTCATCAGGTAGCCTGTCATTTCGCCAAGTTAGAACTGAATAAATAGTATACTTATATGGTCGACATTGAATACTGATGAGGAAAGACCTCGTTTGGAATTGTCCCTAACCCTTCAACTTTAAAAGGAAAACTCCGAAAAGAAAGGCGGGGGAGTACGCTCCGTATGGAGTTCTCTGTAAAAAAGATGACCCGCGAGACTGCGACAAAGTTGCGGCGTTGCCCGGTGGAAAGTATTTCGCCGTACGCGCTAATGATTTGTCCGGTCTACGTTTGGTTCAATCGAAACAAAAAATTTCTGGCGGTGAAGGCGCCACTGGATTTCTTTACGCCCGAAGAGCTTGCGCGCTACCGCGAGCGCCAGAATTTTTTTATGCCGGAGTTTGTCGACCAGGTTGTGCCGTTTCAATCGGCAGGCCAAAGCGTCAAGGCTGTTCTGAGTTGGGTACCCAAAGGTGAAGTTCGTTCAGGAGTGGGCGAAGGTGAATTGTATCCAGAAGTCCCGCTACCTATCACACCCTACGAGGCATCAGACGCCATTTTGCGCATCCTCGGCCCTCTTTGGACACCAGGACTGACCATGGAGCCATTTTTTTTGGCAGCCCTAGTAGGAGAAATTTGTGCTCCGATACCTGGAGAACTATTGCAGATCGCTCGGGACCGAAGCATTGATGGAATGGAAACAGCCATTCTTCAATCCTCCTTTGTCGTCCTAATGGCACTCCTGATGGGACGAGTGCACCTTCCGTATCTCATTGCACTTCGCAATGGAACTTTTGCACAGGTCTCACAAGGCAGAGCTAAATTACTTTTTGAGGCTTCAGGAGATGAAACGCTCGAAATGCTTCAATTGGCTCAAGAATCACTTCCTCACCCCAGAGTTCAGACTCTTTCTGGGGCATTCTTCAGAGATCGGCCAGAAAGGGTCGCGCACAAAATTACAGACCGATTGATTCGAATAGAAAAGGAATTGGTAAAAGAGACTACCAAGGTAGCATCCATTTTTGGTCCGAAGGGATTCTGTGATGCGTAAACTTGGTACGGTAGAACCCCGCAGTCTGGAAAGTTTTGGAGTGTCTGGAGTTCTGGGAGAGGATTGCCAAGTTTTCTATGACAGTCTCTTTACCACCAAGCATATCGGTAGAATCTCTGATCTTCTTTCAGCCCGATTGCAGTCCAGCACGATGGACGAGCTTCGACTTCGAAGCTTGATCCTCTTTTCATTGATGAAGTCGTATCGCGTACAGTCCAACGGCAAGGAATGGGGTACAAGTACCGAAGAAGTACTCAAAGAACCGATGGTACTTGAAGTCGGAATTGATGCCGAAAAACTCGCGATTGGCGTATCCTTTGCCGTCCAGTCGGATGGCTATGTACAGCCAAAAGGGCTCTTGGATCGCCTCAAGAAGGGCCAACCCAGCAATGAGTTTGAAAAGATACTACTTCAAACCGCGGAATTCTCGGACCGTGTTGTCCTGCGATTTCAACCCTCTATTTCGCGTATCGAGATCATCTCTTTGGTGGGTCTACCCAACATTACGGACCGATCTCAAGTCTCTTTGCCCGATCGCTTTCACTATATTGAATTTCAGACTGCTCCCGACCATACTCCTAAACCCAAGTCTTACGTGGAGCTAGGCGATCTCGATTATCTCAAGTTGCTCAAAGAGGACGACAGTTTCGGTAAGCACCAACCCTCTGCAACCGGAAAGCTTTTGGCAGACCAACTTCAGGCAGGTCGCAGTGGAGCGACAAAGGAAGAGGTCGAGGCTCTTTACGATCCGTCTAAGGAAGACAAAGACGAGGCGAAGGATTCCAAGCCCGATAAAGTCACTGTTCGAAGCAAAGATCGCAAAGACGACGACGCAAAAGAAAAAGAAGCCATCAAATTTGCTCAAAGTGATGCCGAAAAAGAGGCGGCCGCCAAAGCGCGCGAAAAAATAGTTATCAAAGCCTCTGAAGACGAGAAAGCGGACAGCGAAGATGATCAAGTCAAAGAGAAAAACAAAAATCCCAACAAAGTATTTGATGACGAAGAAATTGTCATCAAAGGCGCTAAGAGCAATACGGCAACTTCAGCCAATGAAGCCATCAAGGTCAAAGGTCAGAAGCTTGGGGAAGTTGAGAACGAAGAATTAAGATTCTCCAAAGAAAGGCAAATTGCTCAGAGTGACGCTCAAAAAGTGAAAGGCGGAAAAAATGCCGTTGCTCAAGAGGAAGAGGAAAAGCATTTTGATGGCGAACCCTCTCTCAATGATAAGAGCAAGGTCAAGGTCCAAGAAGGAGAAGATGCCGGCACGGATGATGAAGAAGATGGCGATCTCAAATTAAAACGTCGTAGAAGAAAGAAGGCTAATGCTTCAGATTCGTCCGAAGATGAGGACCTGGATGAAGATGGCGATGATGAAGGATCTGACGACGGATCGAAAAAGACTCGAGTAAAATCCACCGCGGAAAGCCAAGATACTGACGACGAAGAGGATGAAGAAGACGAGGACGACGATGAAGCAGATGAGGACGACGATGAAGACGAGGAAGGGGAAAAAACCTCAGTATTAGGAAAACTCTTTGGAAAGAAAAAGCTAAGAAAAATATGGCCCTTTGGAAAGAAGCAGGAAGAAGAAGAGGAAGACGAAGAAGAAGATGATGACGAGGATGAAGAGGACTCAGAAGAGGACTCTGAGGATGAAGACGAGGACGAAGATCAGGTAGACGGTCCCCAATCTTCAAGTGCCAATAGGAAGATGGCTCAACAGACCGTTGAGATGGAAGAGGAAGCATCAGATCCCTCCAAGCCGAGCGCTCCCCATGGAGATCCAAAGGAATTGGCAAAGAATTTAGAGCTGATGCTTGAAGCAGGCGAGCTGCCAAAGGTTGTGGAAAATGCCACCAAAACGTTCGAACAAATCAAAGCCGAAGCCCCGCCAAAGATGAGAAAATTTATGGATGGTTTTCTAGGTGACCTGACGAGAGAGAAGGCCAAGCTCGTTGAACTCAGCCGCCAATTGAGCCGGGCCGCAAGGCAGAGAGAGATCGATTTTCATAATAAAGAGCGCGTCCTTGAAGAAGAACTCAAGCGCCGCGATGAAGCGATGAAGTCCAAAGATCGTGACCAGCAAAGAATGAAGGATCAATTAGGCCAAATGACGATGAATATGGAGCGCGTACGATCTGCCGCTACTAGTGCAGCCGCTGACGCTCAGTACAAGAAGAAATTCAATCATATGAAGAGTGTTTTGACGCAGAATCAAGACGAGGCTACTAAGCTGAAGCGGGAGCTCGAAGTCGTCAAGACAAAACTCAACTCAGCAATGAGTGACAAGACAGCGCAAAACGTGAATGAACTTGAACATCAAACGACCAAAAAGAACCTCGAACGGATCCAGAAACTCCTCGATGAGCAAAAGAAAGTAGCACTCAATCATTTGCAGAAATTTCAAGACGCTGAATCTAAGGCGAAGGTTGCTCAGCTCAAAGTTGATGAGTTTAAAGTGAAAATGGACCAAGTGGGTAAATTGATAACCGAAAGAAAGACCCAACTAGAAACAGCACAAAAGCTTGCCGAGGCAAAGGAAGTAGAAAACATCCTCCTCCAAAAGCAAGTTGCAGAACTACAAAAAGACATCGTGAAGCTGAAGAATCCTGATCAATCTGATTTTAAAGATCCCGAAGAGCCAACTTCAAGTGAAGGCAACGCTGCTTAGCCTTACCTTTGATAGCTAAGCAGAATCCTCCCCGCCATTTACCGACTAAATATTTCACGCTGGTTGACAGCCTGGGCTCGTCTGATAAAACCCAGTTGGTGGTTTGAATAGAAAAAAGGGGTAGTGATGTTCATTCGACGTGCGTTTTCCGCCGTTTTAGTTCTGAGCTTTCTTACAGTTATTCCAATGGATTCGGTCTTGGCCAATCAAGATGGGGTCAATGCCTATTGTCAGACGGTCTTTGGTATAAGCAGTGGCAATTCTGAAAGACGGGAATCAATAGACCTAGCCTACTCCACCCACATGGGAGGATTTCTCAGGCCTGACACCTTGAGAGTTATTCGGTTGGAGTCGTCTAAGCTCTTAGAGCCAATAATGAACGAAGGCGAAAAGGCAGCATTTGTTGGACGCCTCCAGCAACCTCAAGGCGGTGAAGTGGTGCTTGCATTTGCCAAAGGGCGTGAAGAGATTGCCGAATTGAATGCAGAAATCACTGATGCTTTGGCTGCGGCAGAGCATGCTTCTTTAGACCGTTTTGTAGAAGCGGAACATGTTTTTCGAAGGGACAATGGCGTGATGGCCATTTTTGATCCCATGCTATGGTCACCAGCTCCCGTCGAGATTCACGAAAGGCCAGGACCAAAAGCGCTGAAGAAGGTTCTCAATTTGGGTTCGCTTGTGGGCATGGGATTTTTTGCAGCCTTGGGCGTTTGGGAGAATGGCCACTATGGAACGACCAGCTTTGGTCCAACCCTGGGATTTGCCGGGGCTTGGTTTGCACTTTTGGCGACCCGATCGCTAGGTAGAATTTCTTCGGACCGATTGACCGTCGGTTCTGCAGAGCCCATTCATCTTCGCGAAAGTGGTGATGCAGTTGCCTTTGTCCTTCCTTACCTTGATAAGGGGGGAAGCCGTCGCGAACAGGTTTTAGTCGTGGGGCTTGCACCCGATGAAATGATTGAAACACGATGGCCCCGCCTTGCTCAATGGAGCAAGGAGCCCTATATGGCGATTGTGGATCGCGCAGCGCCTTAGGAGCATAAGTGCCCGTCGCCTTTTTGGCCCGAGGCGCGTCATGAACATTTTGATTTGCTAATAATGAATCGCTCGTTGTCTTGTCAATACGAGGAGCTATCAGGATCAGAACTTAAGCGAGGAATGATTCGGTCACCAAACGCATCATATTTTGACTCGGCTTCGCCATTGTAAAGCGGCTCACTGTCCAGACCCGAGTGACCCGTCACAAACCCTCTCCCATCATGACGGTAGACGGTTCCAATTTTTTTGTAGATGGCGTTGCCATCTAGGTCATGACCAAGATGCTCACCTAAATTTTCATAGATCGGGTCATCTGGTCCGCCCGGGCCATATCCCACGATGCGGCCTCGTGGATCTCTATTAGAATCAAAGACGTCGTTGCACGCCATGCCTTCTCGGCAAAAGATCTGGATGATACCAATTAATAAGAAGAAGCAGACTCGTAGCCACATGAAAGTTGCACTAACATATCTAGAACGCATGTCAATCGCGCCTAGCGGTCGTCTTTTAGAGGTACGGACTACCTTCTGCCCCAAAGTTTTGAGGGTTGTGCACAAGATTCCTCAATGGTAGCCCCTTCTTGGATCCTTCGTCACCAATAACGCCCCTGACTTTCCACAGAGGAGTGCCACATGAAATATTTTGGAGTTCTTGTTTTGCTTTTGTGTTCGTCCGCATTTGCTTCGACGGACCCTAGTCTTTGTGGTTTTGGGAATTCGGAATACAAAAATATCGTCGTCAGAGTTAGGCATTCAAATCCAGGTATGGTCCGCCGCTTTCTTAACCGATGGAAATTTCAGGCAAGTGATCCTACGCAGGGCGTGTCAAATGATACGCTCAATCACATCCGAGCTAGCGTGATTGAAGTTGCCGAGGCAAATAGCAGTAGAAACTGGCCAATTCAGGTCCTTATTGGAGAAATGCAAATAGATCTGCATACAACTAAGCAAGGGGCCTATACCGCGGCACGCTTTGAGGGATCTGTTAAGGTTAATAAGAATTTAGTCGAAATCAGGCTAGTTGATTTCAAATTGCCGAGTGAATTTTCACTCGGCAATGGAATTTTTAGACTTGTCATAGCCTACGCAGTTGAAAATATTAGACACATCGGTAGTCGAGCGGATTTGGAACAGTTGTCAATGATCGAACGCGAGCAGATATCGAATCTTGACCATGATAAGTTAATCGGATCGGCAAAAGAGGTAGAAGAGAAAATTGCGTTGGCGAATAATTATATTACGGAAGCGCAATTTAATATAGCTAGCGGTAAGTTAGGAAATGCACTGGCGTCCCTTGCATTGTCTCACTACGAATTACTTAAACTCAAAAAAATCGAAGATTAGCGCCCGATTCAATCCGTACCTTGTGCAGTAAGACAGGTCACAGTATATTGCCCCAATGCAATGTCCTTGTGGAACGAGTCGAAACTATGAAGCCTGCTGCGAACCCTATCTAAACGGAACTCAAAGTGCTCCCTCGGCGGAAGCGCTTATGCGCTCTCGCTACACTGCTTACGTTAAGGGCCATCTCGATTATATCCGCAAAACCATGGCACCTGAGAAGCGACGTGAATTCGACGAAGCATCTGTGCGCGAATGGATGGACTCAGAATGGTTGGGGCTAGAGGTCGTTAAAGTTCAAGGAAGCAAAGTCGAGTTTGTGGCCAAATATCGGGCCCACGAAAAGATGATGGAGCATCATGAAGTTGCCTTGTTTCGAAAAGATGAGAAGACTCAGCAATGGTATTTTGTGGATGGAGACGCGCACGAGCATGAAGAAGGCCAAGGCCATCATCACCCGCCCCAACAGCCTATCGTTCGTGAATCTGCCAAGATTGGGCGCAATGATCCCTGTACTTGCGGCAGCGGAAAAAAATTTAAAAAATGCTGTGGTTAGAGGTACGTGGGACGGGCTGCATTAGTTGCACCAGGTCCCGTAAGTAAGCCCGCACCTTGTGTGCAAAATGGTGGGTTGTGCAGGGATCGAACCTGCGACCCGCTGATTAAGAGTCAGCTGCTCTACCGACTGAGCTAACAACCCACTTTGAAAATGCGTCGAGTCATGACAGTATTGTCATCTTTGGCGACAAACGGTATTCGAGGTATTCTTTAAGCGATGCGCACATCTTTTTCAATCGGCTTTATGGTTTGGATGCTTGGCACGTCCACATTGTCTGGAGCGACGTCCTTTTATGTTCCTCCTTTCCCGGACAAGGTGCGAGCGACACCACTTATCGTTCGCGGAATCACTTCTGGGGCTGAGTCGCGATGGGTCAAGGATTCGGACGGCGTCGATCGAATCTACACTTTTACGTCATTGCAAATTACTGAGGTCTTGAAGGGATCACTTGCGAAGGGCGCTTTGATAGCTATTCGAGGTATTGGTGGCGAGAAAGATGGGCTCAGCATGACTGTGCCAGGAGCCGCCGTTTTTGGTGTAGATGAGGACGTTGTATTGATGTTGGGGCAGCCCTTTGAGGATGGCTCCTTTGCAGTTTTGAGCATGATGATGGGGCGATTCGAAGTCCAAGCGACCTCAGACGGAGAGGCCCTGGTTGGACCTGGAATCAACCCTACCCCTGTCGGCTTCTATAGTGAACATGATCACACGGTTGCTGACCCAAAAGGGGCAGTAGCCCCCCCTGTTGCCACTCCCTGGACCTTGGTGAGGCTGCGAGAGCTGGTCGCAACACAAGAAAGTGACAAGCCCCTGTCCGATTCCAATGATAAGGAAGAAAAAAAGGAAAATGGCGGTACAACTGAAGAAGCGGGCGACAGTGGCAAAAAAGCAGAGACCGAGCTTGTCCAAGCGGCGCCTCGCTCAGGTTCTCGGGCTCCGTTCACACAAATTCTGTTTTTTGGGACCCTGCTGGGTTCTGCGGTCTATGCCGTTTACGCGCTGAGGAGGATTTTGCGTGGAAAGAAGCCTTAGATTTCTTGTATTGGGTTCGGTGCTCCTGGTGACGAGTGTGCCTGCGTTAGCGACAGTGCCGGCTGGGATCCAGCCTGAGGACATTCATGTGGCAGAGTCCCGAGAGACTCCGTTGTTTATTCCGAAAGGGATAACATCTGGAGGCGACAGGGCCATCCAAGACTTTTCTGTTCGAAGGATTAGGCGGTCCAGCCAGAAGTCGGGGAAGGATTTTGATCGTATCGTCCTCGACCTTGATGGAGTTGACCTTGGCGACAAAGCTCCGTTGAAGGGGGTGCCTTATTTCTACGTAGGTCTCCAAGAAGAAAAAAAGCGCGTTGAAGTTACCCTTTTTGGGAAAGTCGTCTTGGATCCGCAACTTTCCTTCCCAAAATTAAAGGAAGAGGCGGCAAAGTTGAGAGAAAAATCGCTCATTGAAGATTTTGAGATTCTTCCCGTACTGGAGAAAGACCGATGGTCCTTTGCCATTCAGCTTAAGAAGATGACCGGAGTTCGGGCCTTTTACCTGGAAAATCCGTCACGAATTATTTTGGATATTACCCGTCCAAAATAATCTTCCTTAGAGTTCGCAATCACTAAACCTGAGTGATTTCAATGCCTCAGCGAGATTCCTCAGCTCTTCCTTGCCAACCATTGGTTAGATCCCATAGTGTTGCTTAGCATGATCAACGATGACTCCCTCAATGCACCGAGAGAACTGACCTTACCAGAACCTTTGCTTCCTCCCAGCCTTATGGTGCTTCCTCTCAATGGTCCCATTGTCTATCCGGCATTGATGGCTCCGCTGTCGATTGCTTTGACTAACTGGGTGGCGAGTGCCGAGGAAGCGATTTCAACCAATCGTGTCGTCGGTTTGCTGCTTCTGAAAAGTGATCAGCTCACAGAAAAAACGAGCATCTCTGATCTCTACCAAATTGGCGTGCTTTGCAAAATCATTAAGCGGATCAAGCTGCCGGACGGTTCAGTGAACCTCTTGCTTCACGGCATGAGGCGTTTTCGAGTGGAACGTGTACTTTCGGAGTCGCCACACTTATTGGTCGAACCCAAGTACTTAGAAGATCAAGTAGACGGCGGACCTGAGATCGACGCTTTGACTCGCTCGGTGATCTCCGACGTGAAGAAACTATCTGACGTCAACCCATTTTTTACAGAAGAGATGCGGCTGGCAATGATCAATGCTCCGGGACCTGGTACGGTTGCAGATTTGGTCGCCTTTGCCCTGGCACTTGGCAAAGTAGATGGTCAGGATTTTTTGGAGACACTTGCTGTCAAAGAGCGATTTGAAAAATTATTGCTCTTTCTTCGAAAAGAACAAGACGTCGCCAATCTTCAGAAGAAAATTCAGGAGGACGTGAATAGCAAAATCAATTCCATGCAGCGTGAGTTTTTTCTTAAGGAGCAGCTCAAAGCCATTCGTAAAGAGTTGGGAATTGAAGAGGACCCCAAAACCAAAGCAAGCAAGTCTTTTCGGAAGAAAATCGATGAAGCAGGCATGCCTGAAGAAGTAAAAAAAGTAGCGCTGGAAGAACTAGATAAATTTGAAACCACGTCCGAAACCTCTCCCGAATACAATATTTCACGAAATTATTTAGATACGCTTTGCGCACTTCCGTGGAGTATCGAAACAAAAGATAACCTCGATGTGAGGAAAGCCCGCGCGATCTTGGATGAAGATCATTACGGTCTCGAAAAAGTTAAAGACCGCATTGTCGAGTTTCTTGCAGTTCGAAAATTAAAGCTTAAGAAAGAAGATCCAAAGGGATCCATTATCTGTCTCGTTGGTCCTCCAGGAGTTGGAAAAACTTCCATCGGAAAATCCATCGCAAGGACTTTGGGGCGAAAATTTTATCGGTTTTCATTGGGCGGAATGCGTGATGAGGCTGAGATAAAGGGCCATCGTCGTACTTACGTCGGCGCCATGTCAGGTAAAATTGTACAGGCATTGAAGCGAGCGGGATCCAAGAACGCCGCCATCATGTTGGACGAAATAGACAAGTTAGGCCAGAGCTATCAGGGAGATCCCGCTAGTGCGTTGCTTGAGGTTTTGGACCCTGAGCAAAACCACAACTTCCTTGATCACTATTTGGATGTGCCATTTGATCTTTCTAATATTCTTTTTATAGCGACTGCAAACTCAACCTCGACGATTCCTGCTCCTCTCTTGGACCGAATGGAGGTCATCGAGATTCCAGGATATACCTTGGAAGAGAAGCAAGAAATCGCTTCGAGGTACGTTATTCCTAAGGTCCTTGAAAAAACCGGAATTCGACCTTCGCTACTCAAATTTCCTAAAACAACAATCAAGACAATGATGCTCGATTATTCGAGAGAGCCTGGCATGCGCTCGGTGCAACAATTGGTCGAACGCATCGCTCGCAAAGCAGCCACTCGAATTGTTACACGCAAAGCCAACAGCGGCTCCAAGTCGTCCGGACCAAGTCGTCCGATCATTATTCGATCGAGTGATTTGCAAAAGTGGTTGGGTGCTAAGCGATTCACCAATGAATTGGCGGAAAGAATTGTCCAACCAGGAGTACTTGTTGGCCTAGCATGGACTCCCATGGGAGGAGATATTTTATTCATCGAGGCGACTGACCTACCAGGCAGTGGCCAATTGAAGCTCACCGGAAGCATGGGCGAGGTCATGACCGAAAGTGCCAATATCGCCTGGACTTACGTAAAGAAAAAGCTCGCGGAAGAGTTGGACCTGGCTCAAAGCGATTTTAGAAACAAAGATATTCACCTGCATATTCCGGCCGGTGCCATTCCCAAAGATGGCCCATCTGCTGGAATCACAATGGCGACCACAATCTATTCCCTTATGACGGGTCGAACCTCCAAACAAAAGCTTGCGATGACGGGTGAGCTTTCATTGACCGGAAGAGTATTGCCTATTGGAGGCCTGAAGGAAAAATTATTGGCCGCCAAACGCGCGGGCATCAACACCGTCATTTTGCCTGCTTCGAATCAAAAAGATCTTGTCGACATCCCCAAGTACGCATTGGATGGAATGACTCTGCACTGGGTCTCTCGGTTGGAAGAAGTACTTGAATTGGCCCTTCAGGGCGGAAAACAAAAAATGTCTGAGAAAGCAAAGCAGACCGCTCGAAAACGATTCTTAGGTCGTCCGCCGAAGGATGCTGGAATAGTTCCTGCTATAGAGCATTAAACATCAAATTGAGCACTAAACACTTAATGATAGGCTTTAGTTTAAGGCGTTTAATTCTGCGATTGGATTTTCTTCTTCGTCGTCTAGGCCGTTTGAAGCCTCTGGAATAGCGGCACGAACTTTATTAGCAGCAATTTCTCGCAATGCAGTAACGTGAACACGGTTGCGGCTTCGAACCAAGGGATCTGCCCCTCGATAAAGCTGGCGTGTCCTTTTGGTAGCCACAAGGACCAACTCATACATATTAGGAACTACGACCAAACAATCTTCCGCAGTGATTCGTGCCATGACCCATGGCGTACCAAAGTGGCTATCCCGAGTCAAGGAGGCATGCGGATGAGGAGGTCTCAGCGGTTTCTGCCGGACCTCTTCATGGCCTGATCCATCTCACGTTGAACCGTGCGATTTTTGATGTCCTGGCGTTTGTCGTGGTGCTTCTTTCCTACGCCGAGACCTAGCTCAATTTTGGCTATTCCTTCCTTGAAATAGAGCTTCAAGGGGATGAGGGACTTCCCTTTCTGGATGATCTGCCCATAGAGCTTGTCTATTTGGCGACGCTGAAGGAGAAGTTTGCGGTCGCGAAGGGGAGCGTGATTCCATATATTGCCATTGGCGTAGACGGGGATGTGGGCGTGGAGGAGAAAAGCTTCAAAATTTCCTTCAGCATTGGCTCGAATATGGACATAGGCGTCTTTAATGTCGGGTGTATGGGACCGCAGGCTTTTGACTTCGGTGCCAGTGAGTACCAGGCCCGCCTCAACCACTTCCTCGATAAAATACTCGGATTTGGCTTTGGGATTACCCGCAATGAGTTTCACTCGTCAGTTTCCTTGCACAAAGCCGAGGGAGAGTATCATGCGAAGGGCTTCCTCTACGGTTAGGTCGGTTTCTTTGACGTCATCCTCTGCAATCATGAGATGGAATCCGGAAGTAGGGTTAGGAACCGCGGGAACGAAGACATTGACTAACCCCTTGGGGAGCTTTTTGGTCTTAACCGGCCCTGAAACAAACCCAATTGCCCAGACCCCTTTTCTCGGAAATTCAATGAGAACCACGCGGCTAAATTGCTTGCCACTACCGCCCCCTAGATTCTTGATGAGCTGGTCGAGAGCACCATAGACGCTACCAAGTACGGGAATCTTTTCGATCAAGGCTTTGATCATTTGAAGGACTCGTTGTCCCAGGTACTGCTTTGAGGCCCAACCAAGGATCGAGATTCCGATAAAAAGAATGATTACTACGAACAAAAAAACAGCCGACTGGAGGATGAAAGAGTCGGGTTGATGATGAAGTGTCCCTGCAAAATTCCATAGAAATCCAAAGAGCAGCTTTGCAACCCAAGCAACGATAGC
Organism: Bdellovibrionota bacterium; assembly: GCA_963169695.1. GTDB lineage: Bacteria > Bdellovibrionota > UBA1018 > UBA1018 > CAUJDS01 > CAUJDS01. The sequence continues at coordinate 26,099 of CAUJDS010000023.1, read as the reverse complement.
TACCGGGCCGACGACAAGAGCGCCCGCGATGAAGTTGCGTCGGAATTGGCTCTTGATCTTTTGAATCATGTTTCAAACCTTACTGTTTAGATTCCGGAAAGCCAATACGAGTTCACGCCAATTCTCCCAGCTCAAATGCTGAGCGCGCAGGGTGTTTGAAAAACTAATTTGCTCTAGTATTTCTTCGCCGAGGGGGTGCTCTCGTAAGTTGGCTCGAATCATTTTTCGGGGATGTCGAAAGCAAGTTCGCAGCAATTGATTCCAGTGATCAAGGTTGAGAGCCGTCTCCGGGATTTTGGGTTGATCCCGCCTCCTCAATAACAAAACTTCAGACTCGACTTTGGGTGGTGGGGAAAAGGATTTAGCTGAGACTCGTATCAGGGATTCCACATTCCACAAATTTTGAATAAAAAGAGACAAAGATCCTCGATTGCGGTCCCTGGGTGGGGCAAGCAAGCGTTGGGCTACCTCTCTTTGAAACATGAGTACCATGGCAGGAATATTGTCTCGGTATTCGGTCAGCCGAAGCAAAATTGCTGTTCCTGCAGAATAAGGCAAATTGGACAAAACCAGCGTTGGTAGAGCGGACGGATTCCAGTCCTTTTGCTCCACCTCTAAAAAATCACCACAGTGCGCATTTAGTTTTTCGTCTTTGGTTTCGATCCAAGCCTTGGCGAGTTCGCGGTCTTTTTCCACTACGGTGAGGTGATGATGGGCACTCAAGCGGCGTAGAAGAGGCGAGGTCAGCGCACCCCTTCCTGGCCCGATTTCAAGGATATTAGGCAATTTCAATTCAGTGCTCAAATCAAGGGTTGCGGACAAAATGCGATCAATGACAGAGGAATCTACTAAGAAGTGCTGACCAAATGATTTTCTTTTTCTTTCTTCAAATCGATTCATGGCATTCATCCTGGGTTCGCTATCGCATTGAGCTGAAGCAGTTCTTTTCCAATTGCGTAATGACCTTGATGGTACCTAATGGCTCCTGCTGCTGCGATCATTGCTGCGTTGTCAGTGCAGTAGGCTTTTTCTGGCAAGAAGATGGGAGTTCCAGTGATGACTTGGCGAAGCTTCTCCTGCAATCGCGAATTTGCTGCCACGCCTCCTACAATGGTGAGAGCCTGCGATGGATGAAGTTCTAATGTTTGTTTAAGCTTATTGACGATTTGATCAACAATGCTCTCTTGAACAGATGCACAGAGGTCGAGGAGAGAGCTTTCGAGTTCATCCTTGGCTCGGAGTTCTTTTACCAGTTGGGCAACGGCTGTCTTTAGGCCGCTGAAGGAATAATCCAAGTTGGATTTCTGCGGCAAAGCTCGCGGGAGGGCAAAACGTGTGGGATTTCCACCTTTCGCTTTTTCGTCGATCCATGCACCACCAGGGTAAGGAAAACCGAGAAGCTTCGCGGTTTTATCAAAAGCTTCTCCCGCTGCATCGTCTAGCGATCGGCCTAAAATGGAAGTCGGTAGAACGTCCTTTGGCCACTCTGTTGGATGAGTTTTCAAAGCATAGACTTGGGTGTGTCCCCCGGAAAGCACTGCACTTAGCATGGGGTAGGAGTCCCGGTACCAGAGGTCTTGCTGTTGTTTTCCAAGATAGGGGCTTAAGAGATGTCCTTCCAAGTGGTGAACTGGGATAAGCGGAATTTTGAGCCCATAGGCAAGTGCCTTTGCTGCGCTTACTCCAACCAGGAGGGCTCCTACTAGCCCGGGACGATTGGTCACGGCAATGGCCTTTAGTTCACTAGCATCAGTTGCGGCCTGATCCAGCGCTTGGTCAATAAGGGTATTGATCGTCTCAAGATGATTACGGGAGGCGATTTCTGGAACCACTCCACCATAAGGCTCGTGAATCTCGACTTGAGAGAAGGTTGCAACGCTTAGGACTTGGAAGGGTTCTGGACCGTCCTTATCAAACGCAACAACGGAAGCGCTACATTCATCACAAGATGTTTCAATTCCAAGGAAACGCTGCTGCATAGATCGAGAACCTAGACGGACCCGATCCGATTCTCAAGACTTAACAGCAGGGTTTCCGCTGATATTGCGCTTTGCCTTCTGGGCCTCTTGACTCTTAGGGAATCGCTCAACAAGCTCTTTGTAAAAGGCGGCAGCATCCGTTTTCATTCCGAGAGCGTCAAAAGATAAACCGATCCTATAGAGCGCTTGAGGGACGTATTTAGATTGTGAGAATTTTTCGGGGAATTGAGAATACTCTACAATGGCTCGTTTGTACTTCTTTTGAAGGTAATAGGACTCGCCACGTAGGTAAATGGCTTCCTCCTTGGATTTGGCTTGTGGGGATTTTAGGTACTCACCAAGTGTTTCCAGAGCTTGGTCGTATTTTCCTGCTTGGTAGAATTTTCTGCCTTCGTGAAAGAGTGCAGCTGGGTCGGTAGCAGGTACTGAGGCAGAAGATGCTGCATTTTTTTCGAGCAACTCCAGGAGCTTCTGATTGGATTCTTCCAACTTTGATATGCGCTCCTGCAATTTTTGAATTTCTGCGTCTGAGGCTTTGGCTTCTCCCCGATCCTTTTGAGCTCGTTCCATGTCCTCAATTCGACCAGTGAGATGAGTGATCTCATTTTTTACTTCATCGATGGCGTATCCTCCCCCAGCATCAACGCGGGCAACAGGATTCACATCTTTGTCTGCGGTATCTTCTCGCAACTGAGCTCGAGTCTTTAAGCAGCTTGCCAAAAACAGAGGCCCCACAATCAGACCAATTACGAGAGGTCTTGGAATAGCTTTCATCTTTTTCACTCCTTGTTTCAACTAAGGGCCCGTTTTTGGTGGCGTGGTCTGGCTCTGTTCCTTTTGCTTCTGTTCAACGGCAGATTCGTAAGGAATGCCATTGAGGCCGGGCGCAGCTTCCTCAGCTGAACCTCCAGCAGCACCGCTGTCCGCTCCATTGTCCGAAGAGGCAAAGGGATCAACCTCCGTCTGCCTTTCTCGGTTGCCGCCGTTTTGGACGGCTTCGAATTCAGCTTTTTCAGCGAAGTCCTTAGCCTTCTCAGAATACTCTAGTGCCTCTTTGAAGTTCTTCAGTTTGTATTCACGCCGTGCTTTTTGAAACCATTCCTTCGACAAGCGATAGAGCTCTGGAGCCAAAGTGTCTGCTTTAACTTCGCGAGCTGCACGAATAGCCGAGGCCGTATCAGACATTTCTTGAACAGGACGTGTGGCAGCTATAGCGCAGCCCGTCCCAGCCAGTAAAAGAAGGATCAGCGCAGCTTTTACTTGGAAGTGATCACGAAATTGGAGCGGCGATTTTTGGCCCATGCTTCCTCATTGCTTCGTGGATCAACTGGGCGTTCTTTTCCAAAGCTGATGGTAGAAATGCGATCAGCCTTTACTCCCATATCCACCATAAACTTTTTGGCTGCCTTTGCTCGCTTCTCTCCAAGTGCGATGTTGTATTGAATGCCACCGCGGTCATCGCAATGACCTTCAACTTGAATATTGAGTCTCGCCTTATCTTTTAGAATTTGGGCGTTTCTTTTCAAAATATCCTTCGCAGGAGCGTCGAGGGAAAAAGAATCGTAAGGATAATGTACAGTTTCCAATCCAGAAGCCTTCCCTGAATCAGAGTCACCTGCAGTGTTTTCGTCTGCATGTGCAGAATCCGGAGTTTCTGTTCCGTCCGACTTCTTTTTACTACATCCGGTGCTTAGTGCAGCGATTGCAACAAAAACAAAAATGCTGAGGGTTTGGCGACGAATAAGCTGAGAAGTCATAGAATTCCTCCGAATGGAAAATGCAATACTGCAATTTATGATACGATTGTTACTGTTGTAACTCAAAAGCTGGACGCAGCAAATAAAAAATCACTTGAGTTGAACGAGATCGCCCACCATGACTGCCTTTGGTTCAATAACGGGAGCAGTAGCGTCATCAGACATTTTGATGAGTCGTGCAATTGCAGAATTAGACTCTGAATGGATAATTTTGAGCGTGGCGATGGGGAAGGTCATGTCCTTTTGAAGCCTCTTGCTAACCAAGTTATAGGTTGCCAATCGACGGTAGACGATGACCTCGGATCCTGGCTTGACTCCACTTTGGCGCCCAGCAGTAAGATAATAGTCTTTGGTTTGAACCTCTCCAGGAAGTCCCATAGGAAGGCTTGAAGTGACACCATAGATCATCGGTTCGGCAGACGGTGATTCTTGCGCTATCGCAAAGGGAGCAAAACTGAGACTCAAAAAAAACCAAGTTATGTATTTCATCGACCTACCACTCCTTTGATCAAACCGCGCAGCCTAGAACCCTGGCTGCATTTTACCCATCGGCAGAATTGTCCCATTTCTTAGCAGAAAATTTTTGGGCAGCGAAATAGGGCCAAAAAAATGACGGGCCAGGCCAAATCTGATCCTTCTGACTCGCTAAACCTCCCTTGCAACTTTGCCTCAACTCCTGCGTGTTGAATTCCGAAACGTTGTGTCAGAGGGTACCTGCAGTGGCGGAGTCTGATTCTAAAAAGCAACAATACGTGCCGGTCGAAATTGAGAAATTTCGACATGCCACCCGCGACATCACCTTTGATGTCTACATTCGACTCGCCGAAGAAAATTTTGCTCACGTTTTTTCACGCAGTACTGGACTCGACTATAAACGGCTCGCGCACTACATTCAAAAAGGGGTGAAGTTGCTGTACGTTCGGCCGGAGGATATGCCTGCTTTCCATGCTTTCGTAGCAAGAACGGCAGATCAAGTTTTCAATGATCCGGCTACGTCGAATGAAAAGAAAATCGCAACCCTGCTCAATATGACTGAGCAGAATATGGCCGAAATCTTTTCGCAGATTGAAGTGCCAGTGGAGACAGCTTCAAGTACCAAAGTAGTAGTAGAAAATTACGTAAAGCTCATGATGGAAAATCCAAAATCGCTGACGCTCATTCTGCGTTTGGTATCTCATGGCGAATATTTGTACTACCACGCGATTGCCACTGCCATATTCAGCATGTTCATTGCGAAAGCCACGGGTCAGTTCAATCGAAGGATGCTTGAAATAGTTGGGTTAGGAGGATTTCTGCATGACATCGGTTGCACGCAGTTGCCAAAAGAAATCACAGACTCCGAACACGAATTAACGCCTGATCAGTGGCGAGAGATGCACAAGCATCCTAAGCTGGGTTTAAATATGATTGAGACTACCAGCAATATTCCAGACGAAGTCCGCTATATTGTTTACCAACACCATGAGCAACCCGGTGGCAATGGTTATCCCAATAAGCTGCGCGGTCCCGTGATCTATCAGCCCGCAAAAATTATCGCCATTGCGGACTCCATGAGTGCTTTGATTAGTAAGCGCCCGTTTCGTGCAGCATACAAAGTTGAAGAAGCTGTCGAGATTATGATGGCAGAAAAAGGCAAATTCGATTCGCAGCTTCTAAAGGTCGTTGAACAAATATTCGTTCGAAGCTATCAAGGCCGCAAAGCGGCGTAATTTATTCTTTTTTTACCCATTGATACTGCGGAATCAACCAAGGGCCATTCAAGAGATTTCGAATCCCCGACCTCGCACGCGTCTCCTTGGCATCTGCAAAAATTGGAACAAAGATCCCCGCACTTTCCAGCATGCTGACTAGGTGGACTTGATTCTTCTTTCTTTCTTTCCCCCTGGATATCATCCAGCGATCAAAAAGCTTTTCATAGGAAGTATCTTCAAATCCAAAAAAATTTCTTCCTCCATGGGGTGGGTGGGTTAGAAATTGTGCCAAGAGAGTGGATGGGTCGGGATCCTCTGGCATCCAACCCCAAAAGAATAGTTGAACCTTTCCTGATTGAATCCGGCTGAGAAACTTCTGGGGGGTCAAATAGGTGACCTCTACTCGAAGCCCAAGGCTTTCAATGCTCTTTGCTAAAAAAGCCCCAATTTTTCTGCCCGTTTCACTATCAAAGGGCAAATCTAATTGAAGTGCGGGAAACTCTTTGGAGTGGGGGATTTTCTGAATCGCTTTGGGTTTTTTTGGGGGATAGGATTCTCCAATCCATTCTCGAAGACTCGAAAAGCTAGCATCCATTCCGCTTCCGAATTCTTGCTGAAATCTCTTTCGATCTAAATGTTGATCGATGGCTTTTTGTATTTCGGGGTGACTTTTTAGGAAGGCATTCTGCAGATTAAATCCAAGGAAGAAGAACTGCTTTCCTGATCCTGCCCAAATAGGGTCCTTATCGGATTTTCTGGTCTGTCCCCATTCCTCGGACATGAGGTCGATGGTGCCGGAATCCCAGAGGTCTTCTCGACTTTCATCATCTCGTGGGTACAGGAAACTCAGCCTCTGTGTGAGGGGGAGCTTCCTTCCGAGATCAGGATGCTTGCGAGCTAAAGGAAAAGAAGCAATATGCCGCTCTCGAAATGTGTCCAATTCTATCATTTTGCCCGGCTTAAATCTTGTCACATAGTAGGAACCTGTTCCGATTCCATTTTCAGGAAGGGCATCAATAATGGACTCCTTCAGAAACAGTCGCAGTGGCAATGGCGAGGTGCTGGGCAACGTCAGTACTCCAAGGGTTTCTCTTCTTGGTGACAAAAGTGTCAAACTAAGGAAGCCTGATGCCTTACAGTGGATTTCGGGAAGTGCATGATCCAGAATCTGCTGAATTTTTTTAGGTTGCGACTTCTGCGCCCACTGAAAAAAAGCTTCATAGCCGCGCAGGCTTCTTCGCATCAAAAACACGGCATTGGACGTCGGAGCCAAAACCGCGAGACGCTTCCACGATGCAATATAGTCCTCACATTGTACCAATTCGGGTGCTTCACCTTGATAGCGAATTCCTTTTTGGAGTGGGATTTTTGCTTCTCCATTGTCGTGGATCGTTGGTAGGTCGGCGGCTAGCAGGGGTTGCAGCCTTGGCTTGGAGCTATCCCAACTCCATCGATAGAGGGGCTCGTAGATTTGCGAAACGACTTCACTTTCGGATGGGTTGACAATGAGTGCCGGATCCAAAGTAGCGACGTATTGATCCAAAAGAATGGTGAGTGCCGATTCCTTCGCTTCTTCTCCAAGAACGACCGTCGGAAGTGGTAATCCGCAAAGAAAAGAAAATGCTGCAATCCATGCTAGGACATAAGCTTTTGTTGTATCCATAAACCTACCTTTTGGAGTGTTTCACCGGTGGCAGAAGTCAGCGTTCCTCCGGCTTGAGCCATTTCGGCCTTGCCACCTCCACGACCCTGTATCAGTGGAGCTATAAACTGTATGACTTCTTGCGCGCCCAGACTCTTCATGATGGTTGATCCGGATACTGCCAGAAATTGAACGGTAGCTTTTTCGGTATCTTCCATTGCAAGTACTGCAACAACGGAAGGATTTTTATTTCGAATCGCTTCGCCCAGGTCACGAAGTTTTTTTGAACTTTGTGTTCCAGCTGGCAGCTGTTTAAGGATGAGGTGCGCATTTCCAACCTTTTTGGCTTGCGCGATCAGTTCATCAACCTCTTGACCAGCAAGTTGCTTACGAAGGGTTTCGGCTTCCTTTTGGTGGGCTTTTTCTGAGACCATCATGCGCTCGATTTTAGAAGCAATCTCATCATCCGCAGATGCCCGAGTGAGCTCACGCAGTTTTTTGAGTTCTTGCTCTTTGGATCTCAAATAGTTGAACGCCCCTTCAGAGGTATGCGCAATGATGCGTCTGACGCCAGCTGCAATAGAGCTTTCGTTGGCGATTTTGAAAAAATGGATATCAGAGGATTGGTGCACATGGGTACCGCCACAAAATTCAACGCTGTATTCTCCAACAGAGATCACTCGCACGCGGGATCCATATTTTTCACCAAAAAAGGCAATGGCGCCCTTTTTCTCCGCATCGCCACGGTTCATCTCTTCGTGGCTTACTTTGTCTCCACTCCATATCTTCTGGTTGATTTCATTTTCGATGCTTTCTAACTGCTCCGAAGTGACGGCTTCAAAATGACTAAAGTCAAATCGAAGCAATTCAGGTGTAACCAGCGAACCGGCCTGCTTGACGTGATCTCCGAGAACTTTGCGTAGCGCCCAATGCAAAAGATGGGTGGCCGTGTGGTTTCGGGCAGTCAATGCGCGTAGGTGCGGATCAACCGTCTGACCAATAGTATCTCCCACAGTAAGGATTCCGTTTGGAGATCCCAATCGTAAAAAGATCAGGGAGCCCGTTGGTTTTTGGGCATCCAGAACCTGTGCACGAAATCGATTGCCATCCAGTTTGCCATGGTCTCCAACTTGTCCTCCGCTTTCCCCATAGAAAGGCGTCCTGTCTAATACCACTTCCAGAAAATCGTCTTCACTATTGAGGGAGCCTTCAAAGGACTGAATACTTTCAGTATTGTCCCCTTGGTGCCGAATAAGGCCGAGGACTTTCCCTTGGGTTTTTTCTTCGTCATAGCCGGTGAACTGCTGGGGTAGCCCCTTGGACTTTAATTCTTCTTCGATCTTGAAATAGATGGCCTGAACCGCGGCATCGCCCGAGCCCTTCCAATGCTTGCGACTTTCACTTCGTTGATGCCCCATGGATTTTTCAAAGCCAGCCTCATCCACTTGCAATCCCTTTTCCTCACAAAGCACGCGCGTGAGGTCGATCGGAAATCCGAAAGTATCATAGAGCTTAAAAGCCACTTCGCCGGACAAAGTTTTCTTCTGAGGACCGAGTTGTGCAATGGCTTCGTCCAGCAAGACAAGTCCACGCTCCAGGGTAAGAAAAAATTGCTCTTCCTCAGCACGTACAGCTCGTTGAATGAAAGCCTTTCTTTCTTGAAGCTGAGGATAGGCGCCTTTCATTTCATCGATGACGAATCCACAAGTTTCATAAAGAAAAGGCTCCGAGAGACCCAATTTCTTACCGTGACGAATAGCTCTTCGCATGATTCGACGAAGGACGTATCCTCGGCCTTCATTGGATGGCATGACTCCATCGGCGATCAAAAAAGCCGTCGCCCTTGAGTGATCCGCAATCACTCGAAAAGAGACTGCCGTATCTTTCTTTGGGTCATAGGGCTTTTGAATGGCTTTAGAAATTTTTGTCAGAATGTTTTGGAAAAGATCAATCTCGTAGTTAGATGCGACATTTTGCAATACCGATGCTGTTCGTTCGAGGCCCATTCCCGTATCTACACTTGGCTTGGGAAGTTTGATCAATTCACCTTTGTTGTTTCGATCGTACTGCATGAATACAAGATTCCAAATCTCCATGAAACGCTCGGAGCCTGATTCGATCCCTTGCTTTGGCTGAATAGTTCCGTGACTATCGCCGCGATCAACATAGATTTCAGAACAAGGACCACAAGGGCCTGTATCACCCATGGCCCAGAAATTGTCCTTTTCACCCAATCGGAAGATGCGATCCGAGGGCACTGATTCTTGCTTATGCCAAAGGTCAGCAGCTTCATCGTCGTCCTGGAATACGGTGACATAGAGGCGCTTGGGGTCGATGCCTAACTCGCGTACGACAAATTCCCAAGCAAAGTGGATGGCGTCTTTTTTGAAGTAGTCACCAAAGGAAAAATTTCCAAGCATTTCAAAAAAAGTGTGGTGCCTTGCGGTAAAGCCTACGTTCTCGAGGTCATTGTGCTTCCCCCCTGCGCGGACGCATTTTTGTGAGGTGGTGGCTCGGGAGTAGTCCCCGGTTTCCTTGCCCAAGAAGCGGTCCTTGAATTGAACCATCCCCGCATTGGTAAACAAAAGGGTAGGATCGTTAGAAGGCACCAAAGAGGAGCTTTCTACAACCTGATGTCCGTTTTTTTTGAAATAATTTAAAAAACTCTCGCGCAGTTCGGCACTCTTCATGATGAAGAACACCTTACTAAGGAGCAGGGCCAATGGCAACTCGCGCTAGCAATGCTAGATTGACGTTTTGCCCACGAGCTTTAGTGCCTCTTTCTCTGCGCGATCCATCATGGTGAGCGGGTCAAAGAAGTGGATCTTTCGCTTTTCGAGGGTCAGCTTTGGCACCGAAAGAAAACCGGTACGGTCGTTGTCGATATCGATGTCGACTTCTAACTCGCGCTCTTCCGAGGCTAGGACAAGGGCGGTCTTAAGTTGAGAAGGCGAGAGGGTCGGATAGAGGAATTTGAGGTGGGTGGCAGCAGCCGCAATGGCTGGAGTACTGCATGAGGTCCCCCGCGGGCACTTGCTCTCAAACAGTTGATAAGTATAGACGTCAACATCCTTGCCGAAGTTGGAGTAACTTGCGACGTAGTCCTTACCGTATCCGGCTCGTACTGCACCTACACAGAGGATTTGGTCTTTCGGGCGACTGGCCTCTGGAATATCCGTGAAGCACCCGTGTTTCCCATCTACGTCCGCAGCAGAACTGGTGACGTCTCGTGCTTCATTTCCAGCCGCCATGACCCAAAGCCATGGAGCTTGCTTGATCAGTTCAGGCTCTTTCAGAGCTGCGAGGATATTATTGACGGTTGTAACCATGGAAACTGAAACGATATCAGGCTTGGGACGCTTGCTCGTGTCTTTGATTACGGTTCGAAGTGCATGCATATAAGCATATGGATTCGACGTCCAGGTACTCTTACTGTCGGCCGCATCATAGTTACCTAGAAGATTCATATTGGATACTGTTTTCCACATTCCTACATCGAGTTTCTTTTGGTCCAAAATGCTGCGGGTGGTTCGGCCTAGTACGTGAAGAAAGGTCCCCATAACCAGGGTCCCGTGTCCGAACCAACCGATTTCGGGAATGTAAGGATTCGCGTCGAGGTCCGAAAAGTCATAAGATGCAACTCGACCCGGCTCATTCAGACTTAAGAATGCCCCCATGCCTAGGTGATTGTACTTGATGGGGTCAATCCCTGAGTCCAGAAATGCTACTCGAACGGCACTAGCATCCGGTTGGACGCGAGTAATCTTGTAAACCTCTGATGCACGGTCCCGAAACGCTTTGTAGATGGCGATCCTGCCTTCCACTGCTTCCATGGAATTCATAAGCGCCTGTTGTGCGTATTTTGCGAAATTAAATGGGTCATCCGATTTGAAGTCGATGTCTCCCTTCGACATTTGATTGAATGGGATGATACTTATCAAACCAAATGGATAGATCGAGTGCGCTGAGTAGGCGCCATTTTCAAGCTCAAGCAGCCGATTCTTTCCACCTAGAGTATCTATGAGATTTGCCAGCAAGCTGGTGGCAGTGGCGCGTTGGGTGGGATCTTTCATTTCCACGATGAGTTGCATGGCTCGGTACCGCGGAGTCTTCAGTGTCTCCGCGAGCATGGCTTCGTGTTCTTGAATGACCTGCGCGAGTTCATTGACGCTGGTATCCCATTCTCGAAGAAGGCGCTGGTTCAGTGCAAGCAGCTCCACGAGTTCGTCATCCTTGAATTCACTTCGAAGGGTTGATCCGTAGATAGGATCCGACAAAATACCTAGTTCAGGATGGAATCTGTTTTGAAATTCTTCGATGAGGTCCACGAGAGCACTGGAAGGTGCTGAAGCGTAGGTCAGTTCTCCAATGGGGATCGTATGGCTCCTATAGTGATTCAGAAAAGCCATTATAATGAGAGGTTCATGAAAAAGTTCCGCCGCACACTGTCCAAAGGATTCGCTCAGTGTGGGGCCAGACTCCTCGACGGTCTGAGCTTCTGGAGAAGTTTCTTCTGTATCAGCCTTGGGTGTCGCCTTTGGGAGCTCAAAGTTGCAAACACGTGGGCGATCTCCTGGATGGGGTAGTCCTAGTGGTTCATTTTGAAAAAGATGTTCAGCTTGGTCTGGCCTACCTTCTTCTTGAAGCATGGCATCCATCAAACCACCTGAAGCAATTTGATTCACGGCACTTGCAAGCTCTTTGTCTTGGTTTGGTGCACAGGACGTTAAGAGAATAGAAAGCCCAAGAGCGAAGTGCGCTCCAACTCGATTCAGATTTTTCAATGATCACCCCCCGGTGAAAACCCTGCCTCATTTAATATCAAAAGACAGTGTAATCACCAAGGGGGCGTGTAAATTTTATCGAGCAGTCTTTTCTGCCGGTTTTTCCACAGGATTCTCGGCCTGCTTTTCAGGGCTTTTCTCAGCTGCCTTCGGGGCTGCTGCTTTTTCAGCTTTAGGGGCGACTTTGGCGATGCCAGATTTTTGCATCACAAGCGTATAGATTTCTTCACGCTCTTTCTGATGCTCTTTGAGCCATTGACGTGCGTTCTCTCTACCCTGTCCAATGCGTTCGTCCGCATAAGTGTACCAGGTGCCACTTTTTTCAATGACGTTGAAATTGACAGCGCAGTCGACCAAGTCTCCGTCTCGGGAGATGCCTTCGCCATAAATAATGTCGAATTCCACTTCTCGAAAAGGTGGCGCCATTTTATTCTTCACTACCTTGACGCGTGTTCGATTGCCGATAACCGTCTCGGATTGCTTGATTGCGCTGATACGTCGAATGTCCATTCGTACCGAAGAATAAAATTTCAGTGCGTTTCCACCCGACGTTGTTTCAGGACTTCCAAACATCACGCCAATCTTCATTCGGATTTGATTGATAAAAATCACCAACGTTCGGCTTCGGTTGATGGTTCCGGTGAGCTTACGAAGGGCTTGGCTCATAAGCCTCGCTTGGAGGCCCATGTGTTGATCGCCCATTTCACCTTCGATTTCGGCACGTGGGACAAGTGCTGCAACCGAATCTACGACAATCACGTCCACTCCGCCTGAACGGACCAGCATGTCGGCGATTTCTAGGGCTTGTTCACCAGTGTCAGGCTGAGAAATGAGAAGATCTTCCGTGCGTACACCCAGTCGACGAGCGTATTCCACATCTAGCGCATGTTCGGCATCGATAAATGCGCAAACGCCGCCTTTCTTCTGAGCTTCGGCAACAATGTGGAGTGTGAGTGTTGTTTTACCAGAAGCTTCTGGGCCATAAATTTCGACGATTCGTCCGCGAGGAACGCCGCCAATTCCTAAGGCGATATCGAGTCCGATGGATCCTGTTGGGATGACAGACACGCCCTCACCTGCAATGGAGTCATTCTCGCCCAATCGCATGATGGAGCCTTTTCCAAACTGTTTTTCGATGGTTTGGATGGCCAACTCAATGGCTTTGCCTTTTTGTGCCTTGTCTTGAGGACGTTCAAAGGGTTCGTGCGGATGATTAGAATTACTCATGGTTAGGGCCTCCCCTGGTTTTTGTTAGTGAGTTAAATATGGATATCATGCAGCTCTGAGAGCAAGGACCGTACCATCAGCAATAAGGAATGAGAAGCTTCCAGCTGTGCATGGTGCCGCTGCTTTAACTGGAGCAAAGAACTTGCGTGTGGAGACACAGGATGTTGCAGAGACTTCCGAAAGGTCCAAGAAACCTCTTTCTTCTTGCGAATCGCGATGCTGAGAAAAAGTTGACCTGCTTTCTTTTGGGAATAGCTAGGACCAAGCTCGCCCGTAATTGACGCGGCCAAATCGGACTCCGGGGTTTGGCGAAGCGCACCAATTGCCATCGCTTGTGCCACTTCAGCGCTTACAACGCCTGATTTTCGAATCAAGGTGCCCGGAATTTGGAGCCACTCCGTTTTGCTTGCGATGCGATAGACGACAAAGGATCCACAGAAAAAATTCGAAATTCCTGGGAGTCGCGTCAGGGCCGCTGAAGCACCGCCTCCAGTGCAGCTTTCGGCAAGCACCAAGCGCTGCTTGGTTTTTTTGAGCAATTCAAAAACACGTTCCCCTTCTGCTTTCAACAAACCTTCTGGATTCATCCCGTCACCAGAAGTTTCAAGATCAGCCAACTTATCAGTCCTGCCATGGCGTCATCCAAAATAACTGAAAGACCATTGGGATTGGGCTGATTTTTTGACAATCGATCTAAGGCACTGATGGGCGGTGGCTTCACGATGTCGAAGAACCGAAATAAAAGAAAGGCTAAGGCAAACTGCATATGGGTGGTGCAACTTGCACTAGCAATTGCAAATCCCAGAACTTCATCAATCACAATACGGGAATGATCCCTGCTATGGTGTTGTTCATCATATTGTTGAGCTGCCCAAATTCCTAAAACCGTAAGGACAGACCAGAGCGCCCATTGCCACGGGTAGCTCCAGTTTAGGGTTGCCCAGCGAAGAGCCCAACCAACCAGAGTGCCTGCAGTGCCTGGAGCCTTGGGCGAGAAACCAGCACCCAGGCCGGTGGCGATTAGGGTAGAAAAAAAATAATTCTTAGACTTCATGCGTTGTTTTATCTTTCCGAAATCTCCTGTGAAGGTACCAAAGGATTGCATGCGGAGGTAGGAGTTTAGTAAGTTAAAGAGGGGTCCAAAGATCATGGAGAAATCAAAAAAAGAACTTCGGGCTGATCTGATTCACCTGAAATACGATTTTCGATGGGAAGTCCTCGATGTCATGGTGGGCGGAAAGTCGATCATTGATAGCCATACTGGACTGTCGGGATTTCCGCTTCACAATCATGAAGATGCCGATCGGTTTATGAAGGCCTACGGCTATGACGGTGCCGATCCCATTGAAAGCGCCGAAGTGATGGGGAATTTTCAGGAAGCGCTGAATTTTATTCGAAAGCACTTTTTGTATCCTCAGAACCCGGATGGCCTTGCCCTTGAGATCCCTCGAAAGATTTCTGAGCTTACCGATGTCAAAGACTTACTTCTGATAGCAGCGCAGACTTATCCTGGGCAGAGCAATGACCCTCAAGGTCAAGAGCTTAGAGCTTGGGCCTGTGCGGTACTGAAGGTAGTTCACACCATTGCCCACGTCGATCGAGACTATCGCACGCCTTACTTCACTGACATTCAGAAACAGATTCTGGATCGATTCTATAAATTTGTGCAACGTGATCCAGAGGGACGTCTGTATCTTGGGACCTCCGAAAAGGATCCCTTGCGCGTTTATTTGGTGTCCTTCGAAACAAAGCCCAAGAAGGCGCGTGATTCGGTTCTGATGAAAATGCTGCATAAGGCAGAACACGTCGTTGACGATATCTTTGATCAAGTGGGCGTACGCCTGGTGACTCCCGGAAGACTAGAATCCCTTCAGGCGCTCAAATACCTGAAGGAATCGCTGATGGTAATGCCTCCCAATATCAAGCCTTCACGGTCTCGAAATACTTTGGTGGATGTTGAAAGCCTTAAGCCCGAACTGGAGGGACTCCTCAGTCGAGTTGACCAAGGTGAATTGGATGAACCCGCACTCGTCGCAAAGTTGCAGTCGATCGTATCGGCACCCGATTCCAAAAAAAATAAAGAGAACCCTCATTCCAGCGACTTCTTTCAGGCAATTCAATTCACCTGTCGCCAGTTGATCAAACTCAAGAATCCTCTCTACGATCAGGTCAATCAATTGAAGGAATTTTCTAGGAAAGAAAAATTGCCAGACTCCGCTGGCGACCTGATCGAGAGGATTGACCTTCAATACCTTCAAAAGGAAGTGCGATTCTTTTTTCCATTTGAAGTTCAGATCATGGACGAAAAAAGCAAGCTCGAGAGCGAACAAGGACGAAGTTCGCACGCCGAGTACAAAAGTGCCCAACTCCGGGTGGCCATGCGACGGGTGATGGGTAGCCTAATGGAACACCTCAACAAGACCGGAAAATCGGATGCGCAGTGACTGTGATGTTGCGCTAGTGGGTACGGGTGTTGCGCCACTCGTGGCGGCAGCGCACTTACTTGCTCATGGAAAGCGTCCACTGATTCTCAATCCCGATAGCGATTTTTTTTTAGAAAACTCAGAACTGCCAATGGATCCGGAATGGCACTTCGAGCGCAGCACACCTGAGTGGATGCTGAACACCCTACGCCCAGATTTTCCGGGTGCAATCGAGTACTGGGATGAGAAGGCGAGTGAGCGCAAAGCCAGCGAATTTCGAGATGCACTTGCGCCTCATGTTCGAGCCCGATCTCGGCTGTGGATGAGCGCCAGTGCAAGTGTGGGCATACAGGATCCTGTTGCCTATTGGCAACGGCTCGAGTCGCTATTTGTGGAGTCGTTGGATCACGGTTTGGTTCCGCAAGAGCTGCATGGGCTTTCGGCGTTCAAACGTTTTCCTGGAGCTTCGCAAACTCTCAAGGGGGACGCTCGCGCCATTTTGTTACCCAAGCTATGTGATGTGGATGTTGGTCGCTATCGAGAAGGTTTGCGTGACTATGTTGCGGAGCGATTGGGCAAAGAAAGTTGCGTCACCTCAGTAAGTGATGTGCAGTTTATTCCAGGTGGGGTTCGGTATTATGCTTCGGGCGAGTTGACTACTCGTCGTATTCATCAAGGATTGGTAGCTTTTTGGACACCAAGATTGACGAGTTGGGTACTTTCTCGCTTTCGGGTACCCAAGCAGCCCGAGGGAGTTCGCGTTTGGGAAGAGTGGTCGCTCCTTTCGCGCGATCGCATTGATCCTAATACGGTTGGTGTATTTGAAGAAGCTCTCGTCTGGGCAGACTTTGAAGGAGCCCCAACCAAAGAAGGGTCGCATGATCTGTTTAAGATACTACGACCAGTGCAACGAGTAGGTATTCGCGATTGGTTGCCTTCCGAGTTAGGAAAGTGGTGGCTGTCGGGTGATTCATTCACGGGGTTGTCGCGCTTGATGCGGGATTTTTTGAATTGGGAATTATTTACGGTTCGCGAAGTTCATGCCCGTGCCTTGCTCGATTGGGGGCAATCTTCGCAGCAAATCCATTCCTTTCAAGATCGCAAGATTCCAATCAAGTTGGCTCTGCCAAGTGATGGTCCTTTGGCAATGGTGGTAGAAACCGCGAGAAAATCCGTGGAGGACTGGGCATGAGTTATTCCGTTCGAGATGGATTTTTTGATGTGGCTATCGTCGCCGGTCCGCGAGTCAAGCACTGGCCGTCGGTGGGGATAAGGACGCTTTCTGCTATTTGTTCGCAGGTGGGCCTCAAAGTTGGATTATTTGGTGGCGCAAGCATGAAGGTCAAGGGAGTACTACCGCTTCCGCAGACCAATGGCATTGTAATGATCGAGGACCTTCAGGGACGCATTCATCGTATTCACGCCCGATCAGTTGTGAAGGTGGTCCGACCCGTAGCATTGCCAGCTCCATTCTCTGGTTGGTATTCGCAGGCGCTCATTCCCTATGACACCGCCATTGATCTGATTCAAGATGGCCAAGTACATTGGAGTCAAATCACCGTTCTTCTGGGATCTGGCAATCGCGCCCTTCAACTAGGAATTCAGCTCTTAGAAAGAGGGCTTTCACGGCAAGTCCTTTGCGTAGAATCCCGAGCACAATGGGGAGGGAAACGCTTTGCAGGATGGGAAGTCTATCGTCGTCGCTTTGAGGAATTGGGAGGCCAAATCGCCGAAGCCACACCTCTGAGCCTCACTCAGAAAAATGCGCACCTATCTGAGTTGCGCCTCGAGGACTCACAGGGCGTACGACTTATTGAGACCAGTCGAGTTATTTCTGTGGGACCGTTTTACGACAGAGATCCTTTTCGGGAGTATCCCACCGGCTCGTTTCTTTTTGAGTTTGATCAAATGGCCGCACTTACTGAGAAAGAAAGCAGTGAAGACTGGGTTATAGAAGAACAAGCCGGACGCTACCTTGCTTCAAAAATTGCTAAATCCTTGGTTGCTGATCTGGGCGAAAAAAAAGAATGGATTCAAAAGACACTCAAAGATTCTAAACGCAAACTTCAGGACCTGCGGGCTCACCTAGAACACCCCTTTTCGCCATCCTTTCGTGGCAAATGGTTGGAGGAAGAAGATCTCACGACCCTTCGTTCTTTTCCTGGCATTCCTCAGCAGCAACCATTTAAGCAAGACAGAGCATCCTTGGAGTGTCTGGAGAAGATTGCTTGTCGTGAGTGTCAGAAGGCTTGCCCAGTGCAAGCCATCGACATAGTGAGAGGTCCGACCGAAACCACACAGTTTCTTCTCGAAGATAAATGCATTGGATGCGGACTCTGCGTGATTGCGTGCCCTGCAGGTGCGGTGGTTATGATTCGCGAGCAAGAAAGCGGTGGCGCCGCTGAGATCACATTTCCTTGGCGAGGCGGGGCTGCGCCCAAAGTTGGCACGATGGTATCGCTACTCAATCGTCAGGGTCAGCTTTTGGAATCCGGTCGCGTCTTAGAATACGTTCGTCCCAAAGATGCATTCGAGAACACACGCAAAGTCAAAGAGAAGCCCGTAGAAATTTTGCCCGAAGAAGTTCAGCTCCTTCGAATCAAGGCTCCGGCCCATCTTCTTTGGGAGGCACGTTGGTTTCAGAAGGTGAAGCAGGAAGTGGAAGTCAATGACATGCCTTCTGCTGCAATGACACCCGGTCATCCCGATAGCAAATGGGTAGATGTGACATTAGATGGAGATCGAAGAACCGTGCGTGAGGGACTTACGATATCGCGCGCGCTGTTTGAGACGGGATACCAGCGTCCCGGAGACATGCTTCTTTGTGGTGATGGTACCTGCGGACTTTGCACCGTAACGGTTGATGGGGTTCGTAAGACGGCCTGTGCAACGGACCTTCATCGTGGAAGTCAGATTCGTTTGGATCCACTTGCTACTCAGAGATCCAAACCCGAAGCCCTGCTCTGCCCCTGCCTCAATAAGAACATGGCAGAAGTGATGGCAAAGATTAGGGAGACAGGGTTGCAATCGTTCCATTCTGTGATCGCTCGGACTCGGATTGGATCTGGTCGTTGCCACGGCCAGATTTGTTTGGAGTCCTTGCGTGCGCTCTTAGTTCAGGAAGGTGTGCCTGACGCCAATGATTGGATTGATTGGCGCTTTCCATGGGCAGATTGGTCGATGGGGTAGTTCTTTCTCAATCATCTATCGGGTATCTATAAAAAACCATTTCGTCCGAGACCTTCCTCGGGTATGTCCCCTAGGGAAATGATCGGACTCAAGGGAATTTTGGCATTTTTGATGGTGGTAGGAACGTCCGTCGCGCAAGACGATCCGCCCAAAGAAGGGGAGTACGTCAATACCTTTGCCAACGGCGCCAAGCTCATTACTCGAATCGATGATGGGATCTACTACCGAAATGTCGAAGGGGAGGAGACTCTTATAGCCAATGGCAGGACGTGGTTCATCCCTTCTGACTCCCAGAGAAAGCCCAAACAAGTAACTCTTGGAAAGAAACCCTACGCCGCGTTTCTCCTACCAAAGATGGAAATCCAAGTGACCACGCGGTTTGATGACAGGTTTCTCGCAGTCACTGGAGACGGACGCTATAGATTCTTTGATGCTTATGGAGATTTTAACCAAGGCATTGCTGAACCGGCTTATGCGACTCTCGAATACCAAAATCAAAATTATCAAATCGTTTTTGTTAAATTTGGAAATGAAACCAGGCACCATTTCTATCTTATTCGAGGGGATCTGATGATTTGGAAGCTGGGAGAGTTTGCAGCTGGAGAAAAGCGAGTATCGTTGAATGATGCTGGATTGCTCTCCTTCGGTCGCTATCACCCAAAGAAGTTCCAGATTATTGGCGATGAGGTCCATGACGCTTCGGATGAGACGGCGGTCAAAGATCCCGTCAAAAAGTCCGCCAAGAGCGCCAAAAAGAATGAAGTGATCGATGAGCAAGGCAATCTAGTGAATGCTCGGGACTATATTGCAAGCCACTTCAGGGAACTTGTTGGCGAGGTGAAGGGCGATTCCACCTATGTAGCTGATCCTCAAGACCTTACGGCGCTTCGGCTGGCTCTCGGCAGAAAAGAATCACCCAGCGTTGTTATTCTGGGTGATTCTGGATCAGGAAAAACAGAGCTCGTGCGATCGTTTGCTGCGGAAGTAGGCAAGGGGAGCTTTGCGCCTGATATTCCGGCCAGCACTGAAATATGGTCCGTCAATGCGAGTCATTTAGTTGCGGGGACTCGATTTATCGGCGTTTTTGAAATTCGTCTCAACGCGCTCATTGCCTACGCCAGGGAGAATCGGGCCATCCTTTTCTTTGACGAGATGCATACTCTACGTGGGTCTGGAGCTCATTTAAACAAGCCCGATGACTTCTTTGAAGAACTGAAGCCTCACCTTAGGAAAGGATCCATCCGAATCATCGGAACCTCCACGGAAGAACAGTTTGATCACGCCTTTGGAGCAGACCCAGCGTTGAGAAGTCGATTATCCATCCTGCATAAAAAGCCTCCAGATCCAACGGATATTCCCAAATTGCTTCAGAACTGGGGACAAGTAGCATTTGGCTCTTCGCTTGCTATCGAAGTTGCACAAGAAGCCATCCGTCTCTCAGAAGAGTTTGATGCCATTGGGGTGCAGCCCTCCAAGGCAACGCGACTTTTGAGCGACGCTTTGTCTCAGCTCCCCCGTGATGGTCGCCAGTCATCGAGTCTTACCATCCAAGATCTGCGGGTCGCTGCCAATCGGCTGTATCAAATAGATCTCGCTGAGTTCAGCCCAGAAGCGATTCCCAATAGGCTCAAGGTTTTTCGTGCTCGTTTGGATCAAAGAGTATGGGGTTTGGCAGAAATCAAAGACGCACTAGAACGAACCACGACTCGGATCCTAGCTGGGACCCATGACCGAACCAAGCCAAGGATCAGAGCCCTTCTCGCCGGACCTAAGGGCCTTGGCAAAACCCATCTCGTCAAGGCCTATGCATCGGCGCTTGGCCTTCCCTGCAAAAAAGTCAGCATGAACCAATACCTCGGTCAGAATGCAGTGGATCGACTCCTAGGAGAAGTTGCGCGCGCCATTCAGATCAATGCTTTTACCGTTTTTCTTTTTGACGAGATCGAGAAGGCTCCTATCTGGGTGCAAGATGCACTTCTGAACTTGATGGATAGTGATTCTTTTACCTTACAAGCTTCCATGAATGGAGAAGCTAGAGGTCCTAAGGTGGGACGCTTGATTCGCACGGCAGGCGCAAGCATGTTTTTCACCACCAATGCGGGACAAGACGCAGTTTTGAGATCCACAGGCTCCCACGGCGGTGGCACGATGACTTTTCAACCTCGCGCTGCCGCATTGAGGGGGACTTCTGCGACGCCGGAGGAAAAGGCATTGAGGGATGAAATGGCCCGAGACGGATTGTCTGAATTCCTGGTCGACCGTATGGAACGCATCCTTCTTTTTTTGCCACCCAAGACTACTCACGAATTCAAAGAAGTCTTGGGCCTCAAGCTTGCAGAGACCTTGGATGCCTATCAGCGAGATTTGGGAATTAATGTACTCGTAGGAGATCGAGAGGAACTTTTAGACGCCTTGACATCAAAGTTCTTTAAGGCTGGCTCGGGATATCGCCAGGCGATTGCAGAATTGGAAGATGCTGTGGGATTTGCGCTGGCAAAGCATCGTCTGAGCAATGGCCCATCCAACGATCCCTGTGCCGACGTGCTACTTGGCAATACGCGGGGATACCTTCAGGACCTCTAAGAGCCATCCTACTTTGCTTTAGCATCGAGAATCGGGTTTTGATGGTTGCTTTCACGATACGAGCAGGAAGTATTCGGATTATTTCAGCTCGTCCCGCATCCAAGTATTCGCTACGTTTCCTAACCCATTGAGTCCACTTAAGAAAATCATGCCTTACCTCAGCTTTAAACGCATTAGGAGCCCCTTTTCGGATTAATTGCGACATTTCATGGCATGTCGTAATATAGATTCATGAATGCAGAACAGATGCAGAAAGCCCTAGGCGCCTTGGATCGCAAATGTCCCCAACCCGTTCAACTCATTGTTGGGGGAGGTGGCGCAATGGTATTGGCCCATCACTTTCCAATAGCTACTCATGACATTGATGCGGTGACGAAGGGGATGCCCTTGGGCGAGTTTGACCTTTTGGTCAAAGAGGTCGCAATGGAGTTGGGTTTGCCAGGTGATTGGCTGAATCCTTATTTCAGCACCTTTATGTTCTCGCTTCCGGCGGATTATGGCGATCGACTGGTGCCCATCTTTCAAGGCAAGCAGCTTGAGGCAAAGGGCCTCTCCAAAAACGACTTGCTCATCCTGAAGTGCATGGCCCATCGTCCGAAGGACCTCGGTCATGCTCGAGCACTGGTGAAGGCCGGCGCCGAGTTGCAATGGGTAGAAGACCACCTCGAATCCCTTAAAAAGCGCGCGATACCAGGAGTAGCTAAGGCTTTGGACTTCTTGGACGAGGTTCAAGATTTGCCATGAAGGGCGCCGACCGCATACCTCTTCTTAGTGATCTAGCAGGTCCTTATGAAGCACTTCAAAAAAAAGACCATATCCCTACTACAGCGGAGCTTCTGCTTTGGGCTCAATGGATACGATTCGACCCTCGACTCGGCGAGATCTTCACGCGATGGCTGAGTCAGCATTGGCAAATTATCCATCCGCTAGCAATGAATGTCGAAATCCTGAAGTCACCATGGCCAGCCGTCTGGGGCGTGTTGCTCGATCAAGTTGAAGCGCTCCTTCGGCTAGAGAAAAGGTGCATTGGTTCTGAGCTTCAACGATGGAAGGCCTGGAAAAAGCTCATGCTTGCGGAAGTCCAGCCCGACTCGCCTCAGCTTTTCTATTTTCAATTGGTGTCGCCCGTCGGAAAGATAGCCCAAGAATGGGTGAATCAACCAAGCCGTGATTTTGCAGCGTGGGGCTATTTTGCAAACGATGCGTGGATCAACAAAGCGCCTTGGGCAAAACGTACTGCGGTAAAAACCGAAGTGCGATTGCGAGTCCTTCAGCGGCTTGCCAAGAGTGGTGAGCCCTTTACCACTCGTGCCTATATCGAAGCTCTGGGTGGGCGTGTGACTTGGAGACAAGCCCAGCGGGATCTGCAAAGCTTTCCGCGATTGCACTCAGAGGGTGCGACCAAGGACAGAACGTGGAAGCGAAGATGACCTCGCCCCATTACTTTGCTTTGTACCAGAGCAGGGCTACTCATCCGCCGTATTGTCGGAGCAGGCTTCCGTAGCAATATCACAGTGATCCCATCTCGAAGGAGGTATGAGCATCCTTGGTGTCTCTCGCACGTGAGCCGTGTCCCCCCTGACACGGATAAATGTCGAACCTAAACTTGACACAAGGGCTCAACTATAGGATCCTAGAGGGAGTTACGTTTCGGGGGGCCTTTACGTGAAGTATTCCACTATTTTTTCTTCGGCTATGGGTTTGGCTTTGTCCTTAGTGACGATTCAGTCTGCCTTTGCAACTGCTGAGACCTTCAATGGATTCCTTGATCAGTGCAATAGCGCGGGTGACTTTCGTTGCTCGACGCAACTCGATCCCATCAAGCGTAAGGACTGTTGCCTAAGAGAAGCGCTTCGCAATCCAGCCTACGCGCCCGATCCCAACTCGGCAGGTCTTGTAGACAAGCTCTCACCAGAGGCGTTGAAGAATTTTACGACCGCATTGGACAACTGTAAGAACAGTGGCGCTGCTGAGTGCAAAGACAGCAGCGGAGCGCCCTTGCCTGTCGGTACCGAGCGTGACAATTGCTGCTTGCGATTGACGCTTGCAGATCCGCGCAGCAACCCCTTTGCCTATGATGCCAAGAAGCTTGCAGACCTCGACAACGGCCAAAACGCTTGCGACAATCCCATCGCTCAAACAGGCGAGCTGGGTCTCCAAGTAGGCCCCATCTGCGAAGCCGCCAAAGATCACAAGAAGGCTGAGGCTGCTAACCAAGCACTCGCAGTAGCTTGGGCGATTCCGGCCATTACCTGCGCGTACCAATGTGCTAGCGCGGAAGCGACTAGCCCAGGCGTTTGCCAAAAATTGTCCTTGGGCGCGGGAGCGGTGGACCTTTTGACAACCATCACGATTCAAAAAGAAATGCAGGCCCTTCAGGGAGGGCTTGCTGCCTTGACGGCAACTGCGAGCGGTATGGCGCTTAATTCAGCCAGTACAGCGACCTTAGGAATGGGGACTTTGGGGAGTTATCTAGCTCCGACAGTTCAAAATGGAGCTAGCATTCTCGCAAATGCTGAAAGTTTTAAAGCTGGGCAGACTATTCAAGGCATTGGAAAAGACGGAGAAGTCTTGAAAGCAAATGCTGATGGAAGTATCCCCAATGGGGAGGCTCTTACCGAAAATGGAGCGAAGAATATGAATGCTTCTGATGAGTCAATTACTAAGCAAAGACAAAACGAACGCAACGCCGCCTGCGGTGCCGCAATTCTTGCGACAGCGAAGATTGTTGCCAATGCTGCGGGAGCGAGTAGCAATCATAGCAAGCGCAATGAGCTCTTGGCAGAAGCGGATAAGTTGATGATCAAGACCGAGGAAGAATACCAAGCGAATGGCGCTCAAGGGCAGATTTTGGGTCGCTTGGCCAGCAATGGTACCGGCTCAGGCGCAGGTAGAGCCTTCACCAACACGGTGAATGGTGCGGGCGGATCCAGTGGTGGCTCCTTGCCTGGTGCCTTTCCGGGTTGTACAGATCCTACTGCATCTTGCGCGATCGCAGCAGACCCAGCATTGGCGCCTTTTTTCTCGGATCCCAATGCGCTTAAGGATTTTGAAAAGCGCGCGGGTGCAGACTTGGATAGTTTGATCAAAGCCGCACAAGACAAGAATATGTCCTCAGGCGATATCCTAGGCGCCTTTGCAGGTGGCAACGCCGATACGGTGAAGAGTGCTTTGGATGGAGCACAAGATCGCATCGCTGCGGATGATTCTGCCAAGGTGCAACTTGCACGATCCACTCCTTCTTCTACCTACGCCTCTGGCGGCGGTGGTGGTGGCGGTAAGTCGGGTGGGGAATCGGGTGGCTTTGGTCGTGGTATTGCCAACTTCCTAGGCAAAGTTGCTGACGCCGTGTCGGGTGGAAGCAATGAAGGCGCCAACTTCAAAGGACAAAGCTACGAAGACATCTTCAATAATCGAGGACTCTCGCTCTTTACGCGAGTGGAGAGCCGCATGAAGGCTGCAGCTAACAAGGATCAGATCAAGAAGCTTCCTTGGGCATCGACCTTCAATCGTACTGTCTCTGAGGAGTAGTTCTCATGCAGAGAGGTTGGGGCCTGACGCTTATCTTGGTCTTGCTTGCCAACTCCGCAGTTGTCCCGCGTGGTTGGGCAGCTGAGGGAGATGAGGCGCCGATTGTTGACCCCGGCAACGTCTGCAAAATGGCTCTCGAGGTCGAAGGTGAGATCGCCGCGATTGGACCGGAGTGCGCAGCTGCCGATGCTTGGAAAAAATCTCGCAAAGCGCAGGAGCTCCTTCTTGGAGTATTTGGGGTGACTGCAGGAGTCTGTACGGTAAGCTGTGTTTATCCAGCATATAGCGCAGCCTGCATCGGACTTGGTCTGCTTTCTATTGCGTCTGACATCACTATATCGACAAGAATGCGCCAGCAGCTCAAGGATATCAGCATGGCCATGTACGCATTGAACATCGCCAATGTTCTAACGGGTGGTGCAATTGCCAGTGCTGCTTGGAGTGGAATCACTTCGGCTTTGAGCAGTGTTGGTATCTCAGCTGGGGCTTCATCCTCCAGTTCTTCAAGTAGCAATATGAATACATGTGTCACCGCAGTCTTCTTCTATGCCAAGTTGGGGATTGCCATTGCCGGCACCCATAAGGCGCGCAAAGCAACCCACGAGCACGAAGACCGTGCCCGAGAGTTGCTGACAACCTATCGCTCTCCCACTTCCGTGACAGGCTCCGGGACTCCCGGTCCATCCAGGTTGTCGGCACTGGGCGGCGCAGATAACCCTGATGGTCCAGGTCGCTTCGGGGGCGGTGCCGATACTTTAGGTGCACTTCCTCCATCCGCGCTTCCTCCCGGATGTGATGAAGTCCAAAACGATGGGGCAGCAGCCTCCTGCGCGCGCGCGATAGATAGTTCCGTGCCGAGGGGCTTCTCAGATCCCAACATTCAGAGACTTGTCAAAGACCTTACCGGCTCCAACCTCAAGGACCTAGGCGCCAAGATTGCCAACAGTGGCATGACCGCCGCTCAGGTTGCCGGAAACATGCTTGCCCAAGGCGACAAGGCTAAGGCCAAAGAAATCTCTGACCTCCTCCAACCGGTCGCGGACCAGGCCTACGCCGCAATGCTTGGCTCTTCCACCAAAGTAGCGATGTACACGCCTTCTGGTGGAGCAGGAGCCAAAGGTGCCGGCGGAAAAGGAGTCGGTGATATCTTTGGTGGTGGAGCTGCCTCGCGTTCTCCTGCTGTTGCTGCTCCCGTGGATGAACTCAATCTACGCATGCAGGCCAGCGCCGAAGAAATCTCGCAGGACCGAAGCATCAGTCTCTTCTCTCGCGTCGAATACCGTCATCGCAAAT
>CAUJDS010000022.1 GCA_963169695.1 Bdellovibrionota bacterium | reverse complement strand
GGGTGCGGGCTTCTCTTTACGAAGAGGAATTTTCGGATCTTTTTGGAATTCACTTTGTAGGGCGGCTAAGTGAATCCACTTTTTATGTTAGCTCAGAGGATCGAGACTTTCCCTTTAGAAGGCGGCAAAATGTTGGAAATGCCTAGGACGTCTTCAGAGGAAGGGACGCAATGGGAGCTGGGCCCGTTTGACCCATCACTGCCAGGCCCCTTGAAATTTGCATTGGACTTGGATGGCGAAATCATTGAAGGCGTCCGCTTTAACAGGGGATATTCACATCGCGGAGTGGAAAGACTTTTTGAAGAATTGCCTTGGGTTTCTCACCTGCCGCTGACTGATCGGATTGATTCCGAATCGGCATCTTCCTACGAACTTGCCTATTGTTTGGCTGCAGAAGAGCTATTGAGAATTACTCCACCAGCACGTGCTGTCTGGATACGCCAGGTTTTGGAGGAGTTGACCAGGATCGCTTGTTCCTTGAGCTTCTTAGCAAAAATGGCAAATTCAGTGGGAGCTTCAACGGCCGTTCATTTTATTCTGAGAGATCGCGAAACGCTTTTGGATCTTTTTGAGCTCTTGACTGGCCAACGTTTCACCTTTCATTTTCTCTGTCTTGGAGGAGTGAAGGGAGATGTGACGGATGGATTCATGGAGCGTGTTTTACAGGCTTGCGAAAAAATCTCCATTCGAATCAAGGAGTACAACGACCTCCATTAGTTCAATTATATTTTTCAGAAGCGGACCTTTGGAATTGGGGTTTTGGACAAGGTAGTAGCATTGCATTTTAATCTAGGCGGTCCTGCCGCAAGAGCTTCTGGTATTGCCTGGGACCTGCGAAAAAGAAATCCCTACGCATTCTATGACCAGACGCCCTTCCATGTCCCACTCGGATTGGGAGAATACGGAGTCCAGGGCGATTGTCACGATCGTTACTTGCTGCGCTTAAGGGAAATTCAAGAGAGCATTGAAATCATTAAGCAGTGTGCTGATCTTTTGCCTGCGGGAAGTTTCTTTGATGGACCAACTATCTCAAAGGGTTACGTCCTTCCAGCTGGCGAGAGCATGCAATTTGTTGAAGGTCCTCGAGGACCCGTTGGATGCCTTTTGGTTTCGGACGGAGGGAAAAAGCCGGTCAGGGTACAATTTTCAGTGCCTTCTTTTTCTAACCTCCTGGCTGCACAAGGGAGTTTAGTTGGCCAAAAATTAGAAGATTTGGCTACGATATTGACCAGCTTTGATATTTCAGTTTCGGAATTGGATCGTTGAATGGAGTGTCTCTTTTGGAAACCTTAGCGGCCTCTTTACTCGATAGCGTGATTCGATTGGCGGTCGTGTGGATTGGAATCTTTGCTCCGTTCTATGGGTTGATGGGTTACGTCGAAAGAAAATTTTCTGCTGATTTGCAGGCCCGCATTGGTCCCAGTTTAGTCGGACCGCGGGGTATGTTTCAGGGAGTGGCTGATCTGATCAAGTTGCTTGCTAAGCGGCCGCTTACTACGCATCACCTTCCTGATACCCTTCAGTGGCTGGTGGGATTCTTGGTCCTCTATTCTTCGGCTGCATTGTTGCCCCTCGGGTCTTATTTCCTGCTCTTTGATACTGAGCTTAGTTTGCTTTTACCTCTTGTCTTTGTTGCAATCGCTTCATTGAGCCAACTTTGGTTGGCCTTGTCCTTAGGAAGGGTCGAGAGTTGGATCGGTGGAATTCGGATGGCGGCGCAATCTCTCGTCGCACTATTTCCAGCAATGTTGAGCATCCTTTGCGTGGGAGTCTATGTTGGGAGCTTTCAATGGAAAGCTATCGCTGAGATACAGGGATTTTCTTTTCATCACTGGACACTTTTTTCCAGCCCCTTTCTGTTTCTCGCCGGAATTGTTTTTTATCTCTCGGGAGTAGCTATGTTCCACCTCCCGCCGATGGATGCCGCTGTGGGCTCTCAAGAAATGAGCGGCGGTGTTTATCGTGGCATAGCCGGTCGCGCGCTTGTTTTTACCCGAATTTTTCGCTTCTACGGACTTTTTATGTGGTGCGTTTTTGCGGTGGGTGCCTTTGGCGGGGCTTGGAATTTGCCGGAGTTTTCTAGCGATGGAGTGGGGAGTTCGTCGCAGACGAGCTTGAGTTTTCTTGAAGCGATTCTGGTCATTGTAAAGGCCTTTGTACTGATGGTTTTTCTTTTTTGGCAAAGCCGCGTTAGTCCTCGCTTACGAGTGGACCATGTCACCAATTTTTCATGGCGTGTCTTGGTTCCATTGTCTTTGCTCTCTCTTTTGGGACAAACGCTTTGGGGAATGTGGGGCAACGGATGATATCATTGTCCATTTTCAGAAATATTTACGCTTATATGAGAAGCCTCTATTGGGGGTTTCGGTCGCTCTTGGA
Organism: Bdellovibrionota bacterium; assembly: GCA_963169695.1. GTDB lineage: Bacteria > Bdellovibrionota > UBA1018 > UBA1018 > CAUJDS01 > CAUJDS01. The sequence goes on along the minus strand of CAUJDS010000022.1, from coordinate 44,592 downwards.
GTCCTCGCTGGTTGTTGTGCCGTATTTGTTTGGATGGGGAGAGCATCGCAAAGAAGTCACCGAGCAGTACCCGGACCCAGTGTCTTCCAGAACGGAAGATGATTTGCCAGTCAAGTCCCGCGGTATGCTTTTCAATGATGTAGATGCCTGTACCGGATGCGGAGACTGTTCCGCTGTTTGTCCTGCCAATTGTATTCGCATAGAGGTCCAAGATCAGCCAGCCACAGGAAAGAAGTGGGTCGCAGTTTATGACATTGATTATGGAAGGTGCATTCTTTGTGGGCTTTGCGTAGAGGTCTGTGAGCCAGCGTCTCTGAAGCACACCAAGCGATATGAGGGTGCGCACTATCAGCGGGAACACCTCTTTAGTCAATTTGGGCGGGGCTGGGTTTCCAAGGAGCAACGTGAAAAATGGGAGCGAATGCGCCCGATGGAAGAAGTGGAATAACTCAGAAATGGACGTTCTTTTCTTTGGAAGTTTGGCGGTGGTTTTTAGTTTTGGTGCGATCATTGCTCGCTCCACTCGAGCCATATTTTGGTTACTATGGCTTTCCGGCTTAGCGTTGGGCTGCACCTACTTAAGCATCGGATCGGATTTCTTGGCGTTTATTCAAGTTTTATTGGTGACAGTAAGTGGGGTTTTGTATTTCTTTTTTGGCTTTCTGCATTCTCACCAGTCTCGAGCAGTGGAGCCTAGGAAGTTTATTGTATCGCTACTTCTTGGTCTTGTATTCTTGGCGCTACTGGGATTTGGGTTTTCTGGCCATGCGCTATTTTCTGTTTTGCCTAATTCTAACTTGGGATTAGTTCAACTCGGGCAGTACCTTGTGGGGCATCAGTTTCTTTCATTGGAATTGATGGGGATCTTACTCTTTGTGGTGATTATTGGAGTCGGAGTTCTGGCTCGTCGGTAGGGAGGATTGGTTTTGATTTATCTCATTTCGGTAATTCTTTCGGTTTTGGGTTTTGTAGGGATTGCATCATCCCAAAGCTTTATTGGGTTTATTGTGGGAACCCAAATTTTGTTCTTCGGTTTTTCGAGTCTCTTCGTTTTCATTGCCTATGGAGGAGGATCCCAAGAGCCTGGGTTGGCATTTGGTATTTTTATCTTGGCGATCGGCGCCGTATATCAAGCCGTATCGTACGCGCTAGCTGCGCGAATTTATCAAAGATCCAATAGAGTAGCTATTTCTGATCTGAAAAGGATTCGCAATTGAACGAGTCACCTATGGTACTTGCTGAGTCGATCCAACATTTCCCACTTTTTGTGGGCGCTTTTGCGCTGGCTGCAGCGCTTGCTTTTTTGCAAGTATTGGGTGGCAAGAGGTTTCGAGCTTTCTCTCCGTGGAGCGCCATTCTGGGCATGGCACTCTTATTGGTGGCTGCCTGTTTTGAGTGGCATGGGATGTGGGTCGGGGGAATGGCCGCATTCGTCGAGGTGGCCCGTTGGTGGCAATCCAGCCAATCTCACAATGAAGTTCAATTTGGATTTTTTATCGATCCTTTGGGTATTCTTTTTGTCACCTTCCTTAGCTTGGTTACTTTTTTATTCCTTGCGATGTCCGAATATCGGAAGTCAGCTCCCGTAAGTCCTCTCACAAGTGCAGCCACCGTGATTTCTGTCGTGGGTGTCCTTGGTGTGTGGATTTCTGCGACGATCTGGATGGCTTATTTAGGATTGGGCATCTTCCTTATTGGGCAGGTTTTTTGGGGGGTCAGTCAGTCATCCAAGAATATTGAAGAAAGTCATTTCTTTGAGCGAAGCATTCGAGAGATTTTTTTAGCCATGACCTTAATGGTATCTGGATCGGCCATTGCCTTTGATTCGAGTGGGTATCAAAGACTGGATGTCTATAAGGTCGAAGTTGTCACCCATGCCCTAGTTTGGGGTAAGGCCCTTTTTCTGGCAGGGATTTTTGTCGGATTTAGGCCCTTCCCTTTTCTGGGCTGGATTCGAAAGTTGCCTCCAGGGGCATTGCTTCAGCGCAGTTTTATTTTTCAACACCTCCAGGGAGCGCTCTTCTTGGGCTTTCTTGTGAGAACGCTGCCAGCCATTGAAGCTGTGGGCTTGAGGCAAGTTGGAGCCCTTATTGCGGTAAGTCTGTCACTTTTTAGTTTTACAATCGGTCTTTTTCAGCGCTCGGTTGTAAAGTCTTTTGTTGCTTGGATAAGCGGCGGCTATCTCTTGGTGCTCTTCATGCTATTTTCCACTGGGCCAAGGCAAGCGTTCTTGTATTTTACGGGAGTGCTTCTGGCGAGTCTTATCCTGAGCCGGGTCGTTTCAGAAAAGGAACAACCGGGTGAAACGAAGGTCAGTGCCACGCCAATTCGGTTTATTGTGATCCTGGGTTCTATCCTTGGAAGTGGTGGCGTATGTTTTGTGGGCACGGCTCCACTGATGGAATTGTTTCAATCCCTTCAAGCTGTATCAGTAGAGTTGGTACTTTTGGCTTTTGGGTTTTTTCTTAGCGTATGGCTGGTTTGGAAGGTTGGTATCCAAGCTCTCGAGCGATCCGCACTGAATACATGGACTAAGGGGGCCTATGTGATTGTCGCTCTCTGGTTCCTGCTTGGATTGGCGGTGCTCTGGACGGGGTCACTCAGTGGAGGTCTGCTTTGGGGAGATTTTGATCGAGTCGGTTCGGCATGGATCCTTTCCTATTTTGCAGGAGCCACTGAAAGCTTTCTGGATCATCCCCGGTTTATTCGGGCCACCGGCTATTATGCGACGTGCTTAATTCTCGGGATTGGGGTGGCCTATGGGCTTCGGCATCGATGGACCATTTTAATGGCACGATTTCCAAGGTTTTGGGCCTGGGGTGAAAAAGTACTACGATTGGATGAGTTGGGCCAAAATGGACTTCGACTCTTGGTTCAGGGAGCCTACTCCATTGAATATTGGTTAGCAGAGAAGCTCATTCATTTTGCCGCTCCAGCTTTGGTTTTGAAGGCAGTCGTAAGTATGTCGCGAGGAATCAAATTGTCCGATATTGGTTTTTTGAAGGCTATAGATGCCTCCGCGCGAAAGTCTATTCAGTTTGGTTCTCGTACGCTTCAGGCGGTGCAAAATGGAGACGTTCAATGGTATGTTTTGATGGCAACTGCATCTATTCTCGTCTTGCTGGGGTATTATTGCGCCCTACTTTAGTGCCTGAAGGGAGATCGTAATTCGTGTCGAGCCATCTCATTTCACTCATGATTGCCATTCCTTTCTTGGGTGCTCTCCTAGAAGTTGTCACTCCACTGATGGGTGGTCGTTCAACCCTTTGTCGATGGATAGCAATTACCGCAAGTTTGATGAGTTCTTTAGTTGGAATTGTCATGGTGAGTTCGCTACACGGCAATCAACCTGGCCTCCAAATCAATGAAGTTTTTAACTGGGTCGGATCCTATGCAATGACCTACGACGTAGGTCTGGATGGTCTCAATGTACTTTTTGTTATTTTGATTTCCATCGTCTTTCCTCTTTTGGTTTTGTCCGAGTGGAATCGCAAGCAGGGAGCCCCCGGGGTTTTTGGCTTGTTTCTGCTTCTTCAGACTGGCTTTCTAGGCAGCGTGGTATCTCAGGACCTTTTCCTGATGGTCTTCTTCTGGTCCTTTACCGCGGTTCCTTTGTATTTTCTTTTTGCTGTATGGGGAGGACAGGAGCGAGAGGCATCGGCATTTCGATTTATAACGATGTCAGCCCTAGGAAACGCTTTGTTCCTTATGGCATTGGTGATTATTTATTTTTCAGTCGAGCCGCATTCCTTTTCAATTAAGGATCTCATGGGTGACCGAATCCATGGCACCTTCGACCTATTTGGATCCCAGGTTCCCATTGCTTCGATCGCTTTTTTACTCCTTTCTATGGGTATTGCTTGTCGGCTTCCGCTCTGGCCCTTTCATGGCTGGTTTACATTTCAGGCGACCCAGAGCCCCGCATCCTTTTTCGTCCTATTGAGCGCAATCACTGCTCCAATTGGGCTAGCGGTATTTGCCCGTTTGGCACTCTCCCTATTCCCAGCCGAGTTTTCGCGTTGGTCTCATGTGATTGTTGCCTTGGGAGCAATCAATGTGATCTTCGGAGCGCTTATGGCGGTATCACAAAGAGAGTTGCGATTGCTGATGGCATACGCTGCCATGACCCAGATGGGCGTGGTGTTGGTAGGCCTTGGATCTCGAGATTCGGCTGGTGTAGTGGGTGCTATCTATCAGCTCCTTGTCCAAGGTTTGGCATTGACGGGATTTGGGTTCTTTGTGGGATCTGTTCGAGATCGAATGGGGCATTCAGCATTTGTTAGCGACGAAGGAAAACCCAATTTCGGTGGATGGGTCGCCTTCACACCATTTTTGGCATTACTTACGGCTCTGGTCTTCGCGGGAATGTTGGGCTTGCCTGGCTTAGGCGGCTTCATTGGGCAATCACTTATAATGATGGGCAGCTATTCGTCTTATCCACTTCCCATGACGATGATTGCACTTGGGGTTTTCCTTATTGGCTATCAATTTTTTAGTGTTTATCGAAGTATTTTTCTAGGTGCAGCTCATGGCAGTGATTCAAAAGAGGTGTTCGATCTCTCACTCCGAGAAAAGAGTTTAATTCTGCCCATCGTCTTCTGTCTTATTGTATTGGGATTTTTTCCAAGGCCACTTTTAGAGTTGGTTCGTCCCTCAGTCGCGATGGTCCTTTCAATGATGAAGTGAGGGCCATGAATCTTCTGAACGCACTTATTCCTGAAATCGTCCTTTGTTTGACTCTGATTGGGTTGGTGATAACCGAAACTGCCTACGCCTCTGAGAAGTATCGGTTGGTCATCTGGACAGCATTGCTTGGACTCTTTACGGCCGGAGTTCGCCTGGTTTTTGATTATGCGCTCTTGGGCCAGAGTCTATACGACAAGACCATCTTGATTGATGGAGTTTCAATCTTCTTTCACTTCCTGTTTATTTTTCTAGGAGTTCTCACTGTAATTGCTGTTTCCTTTTCGAAGGAGATCTCTCCATCGCGCTATGGAGAGATGTTCATCTTTCTGATTGCGGCGGTGCTCACTCAGTTTGTAGCAACCAGCGCGGGTGATCTTCTTTTGATTTTTGTAAGCTTACAGGCTTTTGTTGCCTTGTCTGTCTTTCTATTGGGCGCGGATCGGCAGTCAGCTACCTCTGCCGAGGCTGGTTACAAGTTGCTAGTCTTCCAAGTCTTGTCCTCCTTCTTCTTCTTATTGGCTGCGGCCGTTTTGTATCAAGCGACCCGCTCTTTCAATATCTACGAAATCAAATCCATCCTTGCACAGACACCTCTAGACTCGGGTCAATTGCTCATTGTTTTTGCCTGTTTTTTTTCTTCCGTCGCATTTCAGCTTGGGATTTTCCCGCTTTATTTTTGGACGGTAGATGTTTTTGATGGTGCCCCTACTCCCAGTGCCGCTTACTTGGCGTTGGCTTTTCCGATGACAGCGGTTGCCTACTTTTTAAGAATCACCATTGTGATATTTGCCGGAAAGGATCCGGCCGACGCGTCCCACTTTGTTTTTCCTGGGAATTGGGGAGAGATCCTTTCGTTCTGTGCAGGACTGACCGTTCTCATTGGGGCTCTTGGCTCCATGCATCAGAAATCACTGAAGAGAACGCTATCCTACCTGATGCTTTCACAAATGGGCTTTGCCTTTTTAGGCGTCGTAGTTCTTGATCATCAAAGTCTTGCTGCCGCGATGTATCATTGGACGACGCTTCTTTTTTCTGTATCAGGAGTTTTTGCTAGTTACTCCTTTCTCTTTGACGCAACTCAAAGTCCGGTCTTGAGTGATTTCCGTGGAATATTCTATAAGCGCCCAATTGAAACGCTCTGCTTTATTGTGTTTTTGGCCTGCTTTCTTGGGCTTCCTCCAAGTCCTGGCTATTTGAGTCAATTCACCCTTCTTGATTCGGTGGTGAAGCAGCATCGGCTCGTGCTTGGGGCAGCGTCCGTTTTCTCTTGGGTGCTTTGGATCATCGTTCTGGGCAAGATTACTTTTGTTCTGACTCAGCGGACCGATTCGCCAGTTTCAGTTTCTGCGGATTCCGGCGAATCACGATTCAGAAGGATTTTTTTACTTTCCCTTATGGTACCTGTGGCCCTGCTCATTTGTTTTGCAGAGAGTGTCCTTCAGTGGACGCGAAGCTCGATTCAATGGGTTTTGTGGTAGAATTCGCAATACCCCAGGGATATAACTAACCTACTGAAAGAGTGCAGTTAATATGGAGTATTTGCCTGTCGTTCTACTTTTGTTGGCTGGTTTGGCGGTTGGTGGCGGCGCATTGCTTGTCTCCGCTCTATTAGGTCCAAAAGCACCGCACCCCATGAAGGATCAGCCTTTTGAGTGCGGCGTTCCTACGAGTGGCAATGCTCAGCAACGTATTTCGGTTCGGTTTTATCTCGTGGCAATTCTCTTTCTGCTCTTTGATGTGGAGACGGTTTTCTTTTATCCTTGGGCGGTTGTGTTCAAAGATTTTCTTAGTGCGGGTCCTTTTATCATTTATGAAATGGTAGCTTTTGTTGGTGTCTTGTTAGCAGGATATCTCTATATCTATTTCAAAGGCGCCTTGGAGTGGGAATAAAAAATGGCTAAAGACGGTTCAACAGGCTACCTCACAACTCGGGTTGATGCGGTCGTAAATTATTTTCGGAAGAATTCCGTGTGGCCCCTCCCCTTCGGAACCAGCTGCTGCGGCATCGAGATGATGGCTACGCTTTGTTCCGACTATGACATGTCTCGATTTGGAGCAGAGGTCGTCAGATTTTCTCCTCGGCAGAGTGATTTGCTGATCGTTGCTGGTATCGTCAATTCTAAAATGGCTCCGGTGATGCGCAATGTTTATGACCAGATGGCTGATCCCAAATTCGTGATGTCTTTTGGGGCTTGTGCTTCTTCGGGTGGAATTTTTAATGTCTACAGCGTCGCGCAGGGAATCGACACAATCCTTCCAGTCGATATTTATGTGCCTGGTTGCCCTCCCGCGCCAGAGGGTGTGATCAACGGATTGATGCGATTGCAGGAAATGATTCAACGAGGTGAAACTCAGTCCCAGCGTAGAGAACGCGGCACTATCACTATTTGAACGCGAGGTAATTTCTTTTGGATGTAAGAACGAACGTTCCCAACCTTTATGGCGAACACCTACAGAAATTTGGAGACCTTTGGAAAACTCAGGTCGAGTCCCTTCGTGCGCGATGGGGATCAAAGATCGAGCGAGTCGATTTTCCTGGTGAAGCCTTGACGGATGTCCCAGTGGTTTGGGTTTTGCGAAGTGAGATCGTAGAGGTTTTGAGATTTTTGAAATCGGATCCGGGCTTTGAATATAACTTTCTCGCAGACATTACTGCGACAGATGAAATGCCAGAGCGACCCCGTTTTGTCGTAGTTTATCAGCTATTTTCGCACACGCGGTTCAATCGTATTCGACTAAAGGTCAAAGTAGAGGATGGCGAGTCAGTGCCCACCGCGGTTGATGTTTGGCCGGGTGCCAACTGGGCTGAGCGAGAAATCTGGGACATGTTTGGTATTAAATTTGATGGTCATCCCGATTTGCGTAGAATTTTGATGGATGAAAGATGGGAAGGTCATCCTCTTCGAAAAGACTACCCACTGCGCGGGTACCAGATTTTTCCAACGCCTCAGGTTCCCAACGAAGATTTATTGAAATAGACGAAAAAGAACAGGACAAGGATCCAGAATGGAAAATAAGACATTCAGCGTAGACCAAATCCCGAAGGATCTTTTGAGGCAGGGAATCCCTGGTTCTTATGATGTAACGGTGGAGCACGATCCGGACGATCTTTGGGAAGAATCTCGCATGATCGTCAATATAGGTCCTACCCATCCCGCTATGCACGGTGCACTTCGATTGGTGGCTAAACTCAATGGAGAAGTTATCGAGAAAAGCTATGCCGAGTTTGGTTATACCCATCGAGCCAAAGAGAAACTCGGCGAGAATCGCACCTATCACCAATTCATTGTTTATACGGATCGACTTAACTATTGTTCTGCGCTTACCAATAACATGACCTACGCTATGGCCGTAGAGCGCCTCATGGGGGTTGAGCTCCCAATGCGTGCCCAGTGGATTCGAATGATGTGCTGTGAAATATCACGCGTCATTGATCATTTGATCTGCGTTGGAATTTCGGCAGTTGATCTGGGAGCCTTTACCTTCTTCCTCTATGGTTTTCATCAACGCGAGGAGGCCTACACCTTAATCGAGAAACTTTGTGGTGCTCGACTGACAACGTCTTACTGTCGCATTGGCGGCCTCATGCACGATGCGCCTGAGGGTTGGGAAAAAGAAGCAAAGGCGTGGGCGAAAAAGACTTTGAAGGTTATTGAGGAGATGGACCAACTCCTCACGTCAAATAAAATTTGGTGTAAGAGAACCGTCGGAGTTGGCGTCTTCAATAAGGAGCAGTGTTTAGAGTTTAGCTACTCAGGTCCCAATGCTCGCGCAGCTGGCATTGATGTGGATCTACGACGCGATCAGCCCAGTATGTTCTATCGGGACGTGCAATTTGATGTTCCTATTGCCCAGAATGGCGATTGCTACGATCGCTACCTCGTTCGAATGGAAGAGATTAGGCAGTCCCTCAACATTGTCATTCAGTGTGCAGAAAAGATTAAAAAAGGCCCTATTTGGTCAGAAGACAAGCGGACTCGAATTCCAGATAAAGAAGTTGTCTACAACACGATGGAAGGCATGATTCACCACTTCAAATTTTTCATGGAAGGGTTTCGGGTGCCGGCAGGAGAGGCTTACACCACCTTTGAGGCAAGCAACGGTGAGTTGGGCTTCTTTATTAGTAGTAAGGGCGGTTCGCGATCTCATCGAATGAGAATTCGAGGACCTTCTGTGTGGCACTATCAAGGTCTTGTCCCCATGGTCGAAGGAAAGCTATTGGGTGATATGGTGGCCGCATTGGGAAGCATCAATGTAATTGCAGGAGAATTAGATCGCTAATGAGTAAGCATCTTTCGGACGGTTTTTATCAGGACATGAAGAAGTTGGAGCCCCACTATCCAACGAAGGTCGCTCTGCTTCTGCCAGCTTTGCATCGTGCTCAAGAAGAGTACGGTTGGTTGCCACCAGAGGTTTTGGATGAAATCGGAATTTATATTGATATTCATCCGGCACAGGTTCGTGAAGTAGCTAGTTTCTACACGATGTACAATCTGAAGCCCGTCGGAAAGCATCACCTGAAAATTTGTACCAATGTTGCCTGCTCATTGATGGGAGCGGATGAGTTAGTCGAATATTGCGAAAAACGTCTTGGTGTCCGCTGCGGAGAAACCACGGCAGATCGAAAATTCACCCTCAATGAAGAAGAGTGTCTGGGCGCGTGTGGGACAGCTCCTGCAATGATGCTTGGCGATGATTATCACGAAAATTTAGATACTGAGAGTCTCGGCGAGATCTTAGATCGATTGGAGAAGTAAAATGGCGTTGTCGGCTCACGCTGGAAGTGAAACGCTTTATATACAGCATTTTGGAAACGAAGAAGCTCGTGGGTTGCAGTACTACCTGAAGCAGATGAATGGCTATTCCGCTTTGAAAAAAGCCTTTGCCTTGAAGCCCGATCAGGTGATTGACGAAGTTAAGAAGTCTAATTTGCGCGGAAGAGGCGGAGCGGGGTTTCCCTCTGGCGTGAAGTGGAGCTTCATTCCAAAGACGAGCGACAAACCAAAGTATTTGGTCTGCAATGCCGATGAATCTGAACCAGGAACCTTCAAAGACCGCGATCTCATGCGGTATACCCCCCATTTGCTTATTGAAGGAATGGTCATTGCCGCTTATGCCATTGGCGCCAAGCACGGGTATATTTATATTCGTGGAGAATATGCAAGAGAAGCCAAGCTTTTGGACCTTGCGCTAGAAGAGGCAAGGCAAGCTGGCTATTTGGGTTCGAATATTCAGGGCTCGGGGTTTCAGTTTGATCTTACCGTTCATCGTGGAGCGGGCGCCTACATCTGTGGCGAAGAGACGGGCCTTTTGAATTCTTTAGAAGGAAAGCGGGGCGAACCACGAGTGAAGCCGCCATTTCCAGCGACGTGGGGAGCCTTTGGTTCTCCAACCGTTGTTAATAATGTGGAAACACTTTGTGCTGTGCCATTCATCCTTCAGCGAGGCGGAGAGTGGTACGCCAAGTTAGGTAAGCTACCTAATTCTGGTGGCACCCGACTGTTCTGCGTATCCGGTCACGTGAAGAAGCCTGGATTGTATGAGTTGCCTGCGGGGGCCGTGACACTGCGAGAGTTGATCTACGATTATTGTGGTGGAATTCTTGATGACCGCAAACTCCGAGCAGTTATTCCTGGAGGTTCGTCAGCCCCCGTATTGACGCCAGATGAAATCGATGTCGTATTGGACATTGATCCATTGATGAAGATCGGTAGCATGTTGGGTTCTGCTGGAGTCATGGTGATCCATGATGGATGCGATCTCGTGCGATTGATCTACCGAATCACTAAGTTCTACGAACATGAGTCTTGTGGTCAATGCACGCCCTGTCGAGAAGGTTGCCGATGGATGGCCAATATTTTCAAGCGCATTCTGGATGGAAAAGGGCGCTTGGAAGATCTAGATCTCCTGTTAGACATCGCCAACAACATCAACCAAAAGACGCTTTGCGCTTTGGGTGATGCGGCTGCGGGCCCCGTGAAAAGTTTCGTAACCAAATTTCGTTCAGACTTTGAAGCGAGGATTAGAGGGTAGTTATGCCAAGCTGTACCATTGATGGGATCAAAGTAGAATTTCGTGACGGTGATAATTTAGTCGAGGCCGCAAAGCGGGCTGGGATCTCGGTTCCAGTTTTTTGTTATCACCCTGGCCTTTCTGTCGTCGCTCAATGCCGGATGTGTGCCGTGGATGTTGAGAAGATGCCAAAAATCCAAACGGCATGTTCCACCAAGGCCGTCGAGGGAATGGTGGTTAGCACAAAGACGGATCGAGTAAAGCAGGCCAGAGAATCGGTTATGGAGTTCTTGCTTGTGAATCATCCACTGGATTGTCCGATTTGTGACAAATCTGGGGAGTGCGATCTTCAGGATCATTCTTACGATCATGGAAGTGCTTACCAGCGATCGACAGAAGAGCGCCGAACCTATGTTGACTTGGACATGGGCCCAGTCATTAAGAAAAACATGAATCGTTGCATTCATTGTACTCGCTGCATTCGATTTGGAGATGAAGTCGCCAACATTCGAGAAATGGTTGCCATTCACCGTGGAAACAATGTCGACATCACCACCGTGGACGGAAAAGCCCTTGAGACAGATTACGCCGGAAACTATGCGGATATTTGTCCAACGGGATCTTTGACATTGAAAGACTTTCGTTTCAATAAGCGCGTTTGGTACCTCAAGAAGACACCTACGGTTTGCGAAGGATGTTCTCGCGGATGCAATATGGAAATCCACGAGGAGCGCAATCAAATCTACCGCTGTCTTCCGCGTGAAAACATGGAGATCAATCGGTATTGGCTCTGTGATGAGGGAAGGTTTAATTACAAATACATCCATCATCCGGATCGCGTCTTGAGCCCACAGGTGCAAGAGGGTAATAGCTGGGCCAAAAAAGATTGGTTTGAAACCATGGCAAGCTGGAAAAGCGGTTTTCGATCCAAAGATGCCGTGTTTTTAGTGGGAACGGATCTAACCCAAGAAGAGCTTCAGCTGATCCTCCATTTTGCTAAATCCGAAATGGGAGGAGTGCCTGTGTTCCATTTTGGAACTCCAAATCTTCCTGCTGCCAACGGTGACGGAGATTCTGACGGATTATTGAAACGCAAGAGCAAGACTTCCAACCTTCATGGAGCTGAAAAACTAGGCATCGCACCTTTTCAGACATTGCCTGCTGGCAAGACTCAGGTGGTGGTGTTTCGTGGCGGACGTGCAGAATTGCCACGCTTGGACCGCTCACTGAAGGTCACTGGATTTGGCGTGTTTCTGCAGGAAGAGATTGGTCAGTTTTCGGCCGTTTTTCCTGGGGCAAGTTTTGCTGAAAAGACAGGAACGGTTGTCAATTTTCAGGGCAAAGAGCAGACCTTAGTGCGGGCTATCCTTCCGGTAGGCGAAAGCAAACTTCTCTCTGAGGCGCTCATGCTCTGGAAGAATCAGTCTCTCGCATCAGGAGCCGCGTGATGGAAGTTTTTGATTGGGGTGTGTTGGCAATTAAATTGGGATTTCTGCTCGTTCTATTACTCCAAATTCCACCGATCATGGTTTGGGTGGAACGTCGCGGTTCGGCGTTAATGCAAAACCGTCTCGGTCCGAATCGATTTGGTCCACTGGGTCTGCTTCAGTCGCTCGCGGATGCGATTAAGTTTATTTTTAAGGAAGATCGGCCACCAGGAATGGTCAATACCTTTTACTGGTATTTGGCACCACTCATCTCTGTCATTCCTGCTTTTATGGTATTTGCCGCGATGCCATTTGCCAGCAACCTTACCCTTCCAAGTGGCCAAGTGGTGCATTTGCAACTGGCGGATTTGGACGTCGGAGTTCTTTATATTTTCGCCATTGGTTCCTTGGGAGTCTATTCCATCATCATGGCGGGATGGTCGTCTAATAGTAAGTATGCACTCTTTGGTAGTCTAAGAAGTTCTAATCAAATGATCAGTTATGAACTGAGTTTGGGACTTTCTATTATTGGGATCCTGATGTCCTTTTCTAGTCTCAAGATTCAAGACATTGTGATGGCCCAGGCCCAACCCCTAATGCAACTGGGGCCGGTTGTGATTCCAAAGTATGGGATCTTCATCCAGCCGCTTGGATTTCTGGTTTTTTTGGTGGCCGTTTTTGCGGAAACTAATCGGCTTCCGTTTGACCTTCCCGAGGGCGAGTCCGAAATTGTGGCTGGATTCCATTTGGAATTTGGTGCAATGAAATTTGCCCTCTTTTTCTTGGCGGAATACGTCAATATGACCATGGCGTGTTGCATGATTGTAAGTCTCTATTTTGGTGGTTGGCAGTTATTGCCAGGGCTACCAGGATTGATTGGCGCTTCAGGATTAACGGGATTTCCATTGGAAGCCCTTCGGGTGGGTTTAGAGTTTGCTTCCTTCATGACCAAGGTGGCATTCTTTCTCTGGTTCTTTGTCTGGGTACGCTGGACGCTTCCCCGCTTTCGATTTGACCAGCTGATGAACCTTGGCTGGAAGGTCATGTTTCCTTTGGCACTACTCAATGTTGCGTTGACGGCCTTTCTTATTTATCGAGGAATGTTCTGATGCTGATTAAGAAAAAGCAGGGCCTTTTGCAGCCCTATTACCTACTGGAGATTATCTCCGGGCTTTGGATCACGCTTCGTAAGATGCTTTTTGATAAAAAAGTGACCATTCAGTTCCCCGAGGAGCGACGGGTTTATTCCGATCGCTATCGAGGAATGCACTATATCAAGGCAGTAAATGGCGTAGAAAATTGTACAGCCTGTATGCTTTGTCCCACAGTCTGTCCTGCAGAGTGCATTCATATTGAGGCGGGTGAGCGTTCGGACAAAGAAAAGTATCCCATTAAGTTTGAGATTGATGTCTTGCGATGTTGTTTTTGTGGAATGTGTGAGGAAGCATGTCCCAAGGACGCGATCAAGCTCAGCTCAATTTATGAGATGAGTCAGGCCGATCGAACCGTCTTTGATAAGGGTTTTCTCTTAGATCAAAGGGGCAATAAGTAGGAATCACTATGAATATTTCTCCCTTGGCATTCTATGTATTGGCGGCTCTTGCGATTGGTTGTGCACTCTTAGTCATTACTAAGAAAAATCCAGTTTCGAGTGCATTTAGTTTGGTTCTAGTGCTTTTTTCACTAGCTGGAATCTATGCGGGATTGGGATCGCACCTGATTGCAGCAATGCAGGTACTAGTTTACGCGGGTGCCGTGATGGTCCTCTTTGTCTTTGTTATTATGTTACTCAATGCCAACCATCCTTCGCTCGAGTTCAAAGAGACGTCTTGGTGGACAAAGTCGAGCGTGGCATTGCTTGGGCTTGCCCTTCTTTGTCTATTGGTTGGAGTCTTTAAGTCTGGGACCTATTTTTCGCAGCCCGGGAAGTACACACCAGAAGCCATAGCATCGTGGGGTGGAAATACGCGGGTTGTCGCGCATCTCTTGTTCACGGAGTACCTCCTACCGTTTGAGGCGACGTCATTGCTTTTATTGGGAGCCATCGTAGGTACGGTCGCCATCGCCATGCGGAAGAAGTCCGAATCCCGAAAGGAAATAAAATCATGACTCCGATAGAGCCTTGGCTGGTCCTTTCATTAGGAGCCATTTTATTTGTTATCGGGTTGGTGGGCGTTTTGATCCGAAAAAACATCCTCGTCATTTTGATGAGTATTGAATTGATGCTCAATGCAGTAAACCTTACCTTTGTTACCTATGCGACGGTCTTGAACGACATGACGGGGCAGATGGCGACTTTCTTTATAATGGTCGTAGCAGCGGCGGAATCGGCAGTGGGCCTCGGTCTATTAATTGCGATGTTTCGTACCTTAAGAAGCGTCAATACTGACGACCTTAGATTGATGCGGGAGTAGGGGTAATCGTTATGGCATGGCTGGTTTATTTTCCTTTGTTTGGATTTCTAATCAACGGCTTTTGGTATGCGCTTGGGCAGGCTCCTGTTGGTCGAAAGAAGGCTTCTGCCCAGGTAACTGGAGCGATTGCGAGCACTGCGATTGGCGCATCCTTTTTGCTAGGCTTGGCCTTATTTTTCCAACTGACGAGTCTTCCGGCTGAAGAGCGGTTTTTCGAGCAGACGCTTTTTAGTTGGATCCATGTCCCAGGTTTGGCGATTGATTTTAAGTTTCGATTGGATGCGCTTTCCGGGCTTTTTGTTTTGGTGATCACCGGCGTCGGAACTCTGATTCACCTTTACTCCATTGGATACATGTCGCACGACGAAACACCCGGAAAGTTTTTCAGCTATTTAAACCTATTTTGCGCGGCAATGCTCATTTTGGTTTTGGGTTCGTCTCTGCCCGTGACTTTTTTGGGTTGGGAAGGCGTCGGGCTCTGTAGCTATCTTTTAATTGGATATTGGTATGAGGACATAGAGAAGGCCAGCGCAGGAAAGAAGGCGTTTGTCGTTAATCGGATTGGAGACTTGGGATTCCTGCTTGGAATGTTCATGCTCTATTCCCTCTGCGGATCGCTTGAGTATACACAGATTCAGAGTCAAATTGGATCGGTTCATTCGGGTGCAATCACTGCCGCCTGTTTGCTTCTCTTCTTGGGATGTACTGGAAAATCCGCCCAAATTCCGCTTTATGTTTGGTTGCCAGATGCAATGGCGGGTCCCACACCCGTTTCTGCTCTGATTCATGCTGCTACGATGGTGACATCTGGAGTCTACCTTTGCGCAAGGTTATCCCATGTTTTTCTTCTTGCTCCCATGGCACTCGAAGTCATGGCTTGGACTGGTGCATTGACTGCGCTTTTTGCAGCAACGATGGCCCTGGCTCAAGACGATATAAAAAAGGTTTTGGCATATTCTACTGTTTCTCAGCTCGGATACATGTTCCTTGCTTGCGGTGTCGGTGCCTTTACCACGGGTGTGTTTCACGTTATGACTCACGCGTTTTTTAAAGCGTTGATGTTTCTTGGTGCGGGAAGTGTCATCTATGGAATGCACCACGAACAAGACCTGCAAAAGATGGGTGGACTTAGGTCCCAGATGCCAAAGACGTTCTTGGTATTTATGGTTGGATGGCTAGCTATTTGTGGAATCCCTCCTTTCTCTGGCTTCTTCTCGAAAGACGAAATTTTATGGCAGGCAATGAGCAGCGAGCACGGATCCTCAGCGCTCTGGTTGCTCGGCGCGCTGACGGCGGTCCTGACTGCCTTTTATATGACCCGACTTATTGTGCTGGCGTTTTATGGGGAATCTAGAAGTGAGCATCATGCCCACGAGTCTCCAAGCATTATGACAGTGCCCCTTATGGTTCTTGCCGGACTGAGTGCTTTGGGTGGATTCCTTGGAGTTCCACATATGAGTTGGTTGGAGCATTGGTTAGAACCCGTAGTAGCGAGCGCCCACCACAATGAAGCGGTAGCGCATTCTACGGAATGGTTGTTGATGGCTGTCAGTGTTGCGGGAGCTGCACTCGGTATCTTCGGAGCCTTTAGGCTCTACAGCAATCTCAAGAATGTCTCGGCCATTCAGTTGAAGTGGAAGAACCTCTATCGTGTTCTTGCGCAGAAATGGTACGTCGATGAGCTGTACGAATGGGTGATCGTAAAACCACTCAATTATTTTTCTCAATTTCTTTGGAAAGTGATCGATGTTTCGATCATCGACAGGATTGTACTGACCTTTGGTAAGGCTTCGCAGTGGGCAGGCCAAAATGCCAGGATGATTCAGACGGGGTCTGTACAGTCCTACGGTGTCCTGATTCTTTTGGGTCTCGTATTAACCATGGGATATCTTTTGTATGTCGTTTCTTGATGTAAATTACTTGAGCGTGCTTGTGTTTTTCCCTCTCGTTTGGGCCATCGCTGGGACCTTGGTTCCTACGGGGACTCAAGCCGGAAAAAATCTACCAAAGTACTGGGCATTGGCTGGCACGCTGATTCTATTCTTTCTTTCAATACCTCTGGTGCAAAATTACGATCCCGCAGGTAGCGAATTTCAATGGATGGAATTACATACCTGGATACCTTCCATGGGAGTTTCTTATCACGTGGGCGTAGATGGATTGAGCCTCTGGCTCATTCTTTTGACTACACTCCTCATGCCCCTAGCGGTGCTTGCCTCTTTTCAGTCGGTTAAGAAAGATGAATCAAAATACTATTTCTTACTCTTGATGCTCGAAACAGGGATGCTGGGAGCGTTCCTATCTTTGGATATTTTTCTCTTCTACGTTTTTTGGGAAGTCATGCTGATTCCCATGTATTTCTTGATTGGAATTTGGGGCGGCAAAGAGCGTACCTATGCTGCAACGAAGTTCTTCTTATACACCATGGTTGGATCACTACTGATGTTGGTGGCGATATTTTATTTGGTCTACCTTCATAAGGTTCAGTTCGGAGAATATTCGGGATCTATCGTTGACCTCTATCGCGTGCAAATGGATGGCAAAGGATGGTTTTCGACTCAAGCCATTATGTTTTTGGCTTTTTCTTTGGCTTTTGCAATCAAAGTGCCACTCTTCCCATTTCACACGTGGCTGCCTGATGCACACGTTCAGGCGCCGACTGCTGGAAGTGTTATTCTTGCAGGTGTCCTTTTGAAGATGGGTGGATACGGATTCTTACGTTTTGCTTTTCCTTTGTTTCCTGCTGCGGTTGCTCAGTACCAGATGATTTTTTTGGGATTGGGGGCCATTGCAATTGTTTATGGTGCATTGGTAGCAATGGTTCAGCCAGATATGAAGAAGCTTGTCGCTTATTCATCAGTGAGTCATATGGGCTATATCGTGCTCGGTCTCTTTTCGCTTAATGCGGTAGGCGTTTCTGGTTCCATTTATCAAATGCTCAACCACGGTGTTTCCACGGGCGGTTTGTTCCTTTTGGTAGGGATGATATATGACCGAGCGCACACGCGCGAAATTGATAAATTCGGCGGAATCACAAAAGTCATGCCCCTTTTTGCAGTGGCGTTTCTTATCGTGACCTTGTCATCGATCGCTGTTCCTGGGACCAATGGCTTTGTGGGAGAGTTTATGATTCTTCTGGGCACCTGGAAAGCGAGCCCCATCATAGCGGGAGTGGCAGGACTTGGCGTCATTTTTGGTGCAGTCTACATGCTTTGGATGTTTCAGCGAGTGATGTTCGGTCCCATCAAGAACGAAGCTAATAAGTCCCTTAAGGATTTGAATCTTAGAGAAGTTATTATTTTGGTCCCCATCCTTTTGCTCATTGTAGGCATGGGACTTTTCCCAGGATATTTTTTCGCCAAGATGGAACCTTCGGTGACTCGGTTTTTATCGCGCTGTACGGCATCCAGCAATGTCTTGCAGCCTTCGGCTTTCAGCTTCAATCGGAGTGGTGTGAATGAATAACGTGACTTTTCCTTTTCGGATAGAGCTTCTTAGTCTCTCCAATGAAGCTATCTGGTTAACCTTGCCGTGGAGCATTTTGGTGCTAGGAGTTTTGTTGGGACTTTTTACCTGTGTGCTGCCAGGAAAGTGGGCAAAGTGGGGAACACTATTTGTTTGTATCGGCTCGCTAGTGGCCGCTTTTATAGCTGGGCTTGGACGATTAGATCACGCGCCGACCATGCTTTTCAATAATATGCTGATCTCTGATCCCTATGCTCATTTTATGAGTTTGCTCTATATGGGTTCGGCAGCTTTTACGATCCTCGCATCGATAGATTATTTGGAGCGTGAGAGGTTGCAGCACGGAGAATATTACCTCTTAGTTTTGCTATCAAGCATTGGAATGATTTTGATGACATCGGCGCTCGATCTCATTGTGTTTTTTATTGGCCTAGAATTGATGTCCCTTTGTGTTTACACCTTGGTTGCCTTTCGACGATCCGACCGTAAAGCTAATGAAGCTTCTCTGAAATATTTTATTTTAGGCGGAGCAGCATCTGCCGTGCTTTTGTACGGGGTATCCATGATATACGGTGCGACGGGGTCCACTCAAATCCAGACGATACTTGCGGTCGCTCAATCATTTGGCGCAACGGCGCCATTATTGTTTACTGCCGGAGCTTGGCTTGTCATTGCAGGCTTTTTGTTTAAGGTCGCTAGCGTCCCCTTTCATGCTTGGATGCCTGATGTCTACGAGGGCGCGCCAGCTCCAGTCACGGGCTATATGACGACGGGACTCAAAGCCGCCTCTTTTGCGGCTTTTGTTCGGGTTTTTATGTCTTTGGGCTACGGAAAGGGTTTGAGTGAGGTTGTTCAGCACTCTCTTCATGATATTTTATGGATTTGTGCTGCGCTGACTATGTTGATCGGCAACTTGGTTGCGCTGTCTCAGACTCAGTTGAAGCGAATGTTGGCCTACTCCTCCATTGCCCATACCGGGTACTTGCTGATGGGTGTAATGGTGGGAGCTTTTTCACCGGATGGCTACACTTCCGTTTTGATTTATTTGGTATCTTATTCAGTGATGAATCTCGGAGCATTCGTTATACTTTCGATGATCTCCGGGCGCGGTGACACGGGCCTCACCCTTTACGACCTATCGGGACTTTCGTCCAAAAACCCGTGGTTGGCATTTGCAATGACCGTCTTCATGCTTTCCATGGCTGGAATTCCACCCACCGCGGGGTTTGTAGCAAAGTACTTTCTTTTCTACTCAGCAGTCCAAGTGGGAGAAGTTCCTCTGGTGGTACTAGGCGTGCTATGCAGTGCTGTTTCGGTCTACTACTACCTTCGTGTCATTCTTTATATGTACATGCGAGATCCTGTTACTGGCGTAACGGAGGTCTCTAAGAAATTTTCTGTATGGGGTACCTTTGCCGTGGCCTGTATGCTGGTCTTGACGCTCCAGGTAGGACTCTTACCCGCATCTTGGGTTGAGGCTGCAAAACACGCTCTAACAGGTCTATAATGAATTGAGATGTCAGATTCAAACGACTCTCCTGATAGCCGATCGGCGCTCTACAAGATTCGTCTAACTTCAGGCCGAATCCTTGGGCCTATTGATTTTCAACGGGTCAAAGACCTTGTAGTCAAGAATCGCATTACTGGAGAAGAAGACGCCAAAGTCTATCCCACTGGAGATTGGTTCAAGATCAATCAGATTCCAGAATTGGCGGAATTAATACTCGCGCACCTTGGTCACAAACTTTCTGAAGAGACACAGGTTGAGTTAGTGAAGGACGGAGCAGGCCATCGCCCAGTTGGAGACCAGCAGTCCACTGTCATCCTTCACCCGACACTGCTTCCGGGTACTCACTCGCCTGAGCCTACCGACAAGGACAAGCGCCATTCGAGAGAAGAGGTAGAGGAAAAGACCGTCATCGATTCTAGTGAATACGATTCTGGTGACTATGAGCCTACGGATGTTGGAATTTACGAGCCCTTTGATGAGTCCGATGGGCATTCGTCAGCTCGTCGCCCTCTTTCAGAAATGAACACAGTTCTATTTGAACGATCGCCCTCAAGACCGCAGGCTGCATTTAGAAAGCAAGCAAAGTCCAAAAGAAAACTCGTACTTTGGTTAATTATTGGGGCACTGGTTGCGCATGAGCTTTTGACTGATTCGGATACAAAGCCCGAGTCTATCTCACTCCAAAACATCAAACCTCATATGCCCTATTTTTCGAAATCCAAACCGGATCCCGAAAAAAGCAAACTCGCATTTGATGAAGGCATCAAGTTCTACGTTCAAGACAATGTAGATGGCTATGTCAAAGCAGCGCGCGAGTTTGATCTGGCCGCCACTTATGACGGATCCAACCTCAAAGCATTGGCGCTTCTTGCGTCGAGCTACCTCAATCTTATCGACTCTTCTTCGCAGGACGAGGATTATTTTACTATCATCAATCGGCTCATTGAGCTGGCTAGGTCACGCGAGGTCGACCTTCCAGAAGTAGTTATTTCAGATGTTGAGTTCTTTTTAACTGTGAATCGAACCGAAGCTGCTCGTAGTAGGATCGTGGAGTATACCCAAACCCACGACAAATTTGGCGTAGAGATGCTCTACTACCTAGGTGCGGTTTATTACTCCCGTGGAGATAGGGTCGCTGCTGCTAGGTACATTGGTCAAATCCCCGAGAATAAAATCTTCAGTCCAAAGATCCTCTACCTCAAGGGTAAGATTGCACACGACCTTCGCTCTCTTGACGAAAGTCGAAAAGCCTTCCAGACCGCCCTGAAATACTTTCCCAATCACATCAAGTCTCGCTTGGCGTTGGCAGAATTAAATTCTGAGGCCGGTGAATTATCTAGTTCTCTCGAAGACCTTAGATTCGTTATAGACCATACACAGTACGCTTCTCCTCATGACCTTGCGAAGGCCTATTTTCTTCAGGGTCGACTAGACCTTGTTAAGAATGATCGCGATCATGCGTTGTCCAGTTTTAAGCGAGCTGTCTACCTCCATCCAAGTCAGCAGGAATATGTTTTAGAGTATTATACCCTAAGGGGGCAGTTGAGCGATTCGCAGGACATCAAGAATGTTGCTCGTATGTTTTATGCTCTTGGAGAAGGTGAAAGACTGCTTCAAAAAGGAAAATACCAAGACGCTTTAGGTGAATTCATCAAAGCCAGAAACGCAAATCTCAATTCTCCATTGCCCTTGGAAAAAATGGGCGACTGCTTCCTGCAAATGAATGACCTTAGAAATGCCAAGGATAGTTACCAGAAGTCGGCTGAGATGCAGCCAAAGAATACTGGCATCTGGTCTAAGTACATTCATATTCTCATCGAAAGCTATGAGTGGGACGAAACACGTACGGCAATGGCTAAGTTTCGTGCCAATCCCGAAGCCAAAAGCATGATCGACAAACTGGCAGGCGACTTGTACGCCAAGCAAGGCATCCATCAGCAAGCCCTCGCCTACTACCGCAAAGCAATGAGCCGCGATACGATTGATCCAGAAGTCTATTTGGCCTATGCACGGGGTCTCGAGGCCACTAAGAATTGCAAGGATGCCCCATTCTTTTATGCGCTTTCTCGTCGATACGACCCAAAAAATGTAGAAGCAACTCTTGGAATTGCTCGTTGCATCGCGGTCGAAGAGTCGCCGAATCGAGCTATTCTGATGTTAGAAGATGAATTACAGAAAGAAACTGCAAATCGAACTCGAATCCTTTCTGAAATCGCTGATCTGAATATTCAAACAGGTGCCTGGGGTCGAGCTAAGCTGATGATCGAGGAAGCCAAGCGTGCTGGGCCTGAGGCCGCCCTACCCTATCGGTTAGAGGCAAAATTGCTATTGGCGCAAAATGAAATGACACCCAAAATTCTCAAAGACGCGGTCACCGCTTTGGAAGGCTATAGTGCAAGAAACCCATCCGACGCAGAGGCCTACGTCAAACAATTTCAATTACGAATGAGAACGACCGAGTTTGATCGAGCCGCGGTGGTTTTGGATGACCTTTACGCAAGGTATCCAAAGTATCCAGGCCTTCATTACCTGCGTGGAAATCTACTGAGCAAGATGGGTAACCGCAAAGAGTCGGTTGCGGAGTACCTTGTTGAACTCAAGAACCATCCCAATCATGTAGAGACCATGATCGCCATGGGGCAAGAATACCTCGATCAACAGAATACGACGGAAGCTTTGAAAAGTTTTAATCAGGCAATGCAGGTTGCGCCGAAGAGTGCTGAGCCGAAGCACTTGGCTGGGTACGCCAATTACCTTTTGAAGAATTATCAGGGTGCGATTGCGCTTTACCGATCGGCACTTCAGTTTGACGATGCCAATCCGATGATTTACAAACGTCTAGGACTTGCCTACCTCGCCTTAGGTGATGGGGCCGGGGCTTCACGGGCGTTTCAGAAATACCTTCAATTGGCGCCCGACGCCCCTGATCGTGAAGAAATTAAAGGATACCTTTGAAATGATTGATGCCAAATGGATTGAGACCAAAGAAAAAGAGCTTCATGATGGCTATCGTAAGCGCGGATTTCCGCATTCTCATCTGGAGATTCTCGGGAAGCTTGCGCAAGAAAGGCGAGCTGCTATTCAAGAAGTGGAAGAGCTGAAGTCCCTTCGGAATAAAGTGACTCAAGAGATTGCTGTTCTCAAAAAAGACTCCAAACATAATCCGGGAGCTGCGAAAGAAGCAGAAGAGAAGATTATTGAAATGCGCGGGCTCGGCGACCAAATCAAGGGTCTGGACCAGACTTTGTCTGACCTCGAAATCCGATTTCGTGGGATTTTACTGACCCTTCCCAATTTGCCTCATGAGAGCGTGCCCAATGGCGCGGATGCAGCATCTAATCAGCTGGTTCGAAAATGGGGAGACCCCAAGAAATTCTCTTTTACGCCTAAGGATCACGTCGCACTGGGCGAACGTCTTGGCTTGCTTGATTTTGAAAGAGGCGCCAAATTGTCGGGCTCTCGCTTTACGGTTTATCGTGGAGCAGGTGCTGCTCTTGAGCGCGCGCTCATTCAGTTCATGTTGGACCTTCATACCCGCGAACATGGCTATGAGGAGATGATCCCTCCCTTTTTGGTAAGTCGAGAGACGATGACTGGGACCGGGCAATTGCCAAAGTTCGAAGTAGATCTTTTTCGAACACAAACCTCCGATCGCGAGCTGTTTTTGATTCCCACTGCAGAGGTTCCTCTGACTAATTTCTTTGCAGACGAGATCCTTCCGCAAAGCCAGCTGCCGGTATCACTTACTGCCTACTCTCCGTGCTTTCGATCAGAAGCGGGATCCTACGGCAAGGATGTTCGTGGACTTTTTCGGCAGCACCAGTTTCAAAAGGTGGAGCTCGTCAAACTAGCCCACCCCAAAGACTCTTACCAAGAATTGGAGAAGATGACCGGCCATGCGGAGCGAATCCTTCAGTTGCTGAAACTTCCCTATCAGGTGATGCTCCTTTGCGGTGGAGATATGGGGTTTAGTGCAGCTAAGACCTATGACATTGAGGTTTGGCTTCCTGGGCAGTCTCAGTATCGCGAGATTTCTTCGTGCTCCAACTGTGAGGATTTTCAAGCACGGCGAGCTCAGATTCGATTTAAGAGTGCAGAAGATGGCAAGAACGAGCATGTCCACACGTTGAATGGTTCGGGGTTGGCGGTAGGTCGGACCTTTATCGCAGTTATTGAAAACTACCAGGACAAAGACGGCAATATCGAGGTTCCTTCGGTCCTCACGAGGTACCTGGATGGCGCCCCCGGGTTCGAGAAAAAGGACGGCGCGCTCTGGATAGCGTCTTAATTGACTTTTCCTCTGGCTCCCAGTAAGCCTTATACACGTTTGAAATTCATATGTTTTATCCTTCGGAGAGGTGGCTGAGCGGTTGAAAGCGCCGGTCTTGAAAACCGGAGACGGGGTAACCCGTTCGGGGGTTCGAATCCCTCCCTCTCCGCCATCCATGGCGGAGCCGCTCCACTGGAGCGGTCGGGCGCTCGGGCCATCATGGCCCTCACGTCTCCGCCATTACACAAAAGCTTGATTGAACCAGAATTCTCGACTGAGAGAATTGTCCTGGCCCGAAAGCGCAGTGAGCCGCAGGCGAGCGAAGGGAAGGGCGAATCCCTCCCCTCCGTCGGCCAACATTCCGATTGCAAAGTTTCACAAAGAAATAAATAATTTGTACATATAATATCTTCTTAGGGGGTCGTGGTGAAAAAGTGGACGGATGGGCTTTTAGGTGGTGAATCCTATTTCAACACAAGCGTAAGGGTATTGGCTTTAGCAGCGATTGTTGGTTTCAGCCCCGCGTCCTCCAGCGCCCAATTTGAGAAGCCAGGTCGTTTGATCCAGAAAAAGTACAATGGCCTGGCCAATGAAAAAGCTAAATTTGTTGTGGTCGAAGGTGAAAAGACGGTACTAGTCCCGGCCGTTGGTAGGACGACATTAAAAAAGAAAAAGACGCCCTATCTGGTAGTACCAGACGAACAATACCTTTTGGCTTTAAAGCGGTACTCTGGACTAGCCAATCGTCCTGCAAATCACGTAATGGTCCGTGGAAAAGAAACCGTGATTCTCAAGTCGAGTGAAGTGGATACACGAGTATCCAGCTATCCCGGAATTGTCGGCGCAGACGCAAATTATGTAATGATCGATGGAGTAAGAACGATTCTTATCGAAAAAGATAAACTGAGGCTGTTCCTCGCGAATCAAACGGGTGTCGCGGACCTTCCAGCCAACTACGTCTTGCAGGGTAGTGAGATTGTTCAGGTGATTCCGGTCAATAACAAAGATGACCTGACCCCGGGTTCTGTTGGTGCTCAGTCGGAGAATCCATCGGGAGTATCTGGAAGTCCAGCTATTCGGGCGAAATAGACTTAAATATGCGAGCCCCTAAAGAAAATGCCCTTACTTCTTAGGACTTGCGGACGTGGTGTGGATCTTGGCGTCTCCATGCCATTTTGCGACGCTAGGAATGTCGGGCTTATGCACCATTAAGTAGAATGCTGCAATAAGTGGCAGAATCCCCAGGAGTGAAATAACGGCACGAAGCCATAGGAGGCGCATCAACCTAGGCGGGCATTCTCCGGTGGCATCGGGGATTTCATTGAAGATGCGGTTGATTTTGTACTGAGTTGGAATATCCGCCAGGACCCAGACCGCTCCGGATATAAAAAAGAAAGTAAATGCCAGCGAGATCCAACCAATGTTCCAAACACCACCCAAAACAGTCCCGAGCATAATCCCAGAAAGGACCGCAAGGATGATCAAGGGTGCCGTAAAGGTAGCGTCCAACCAGACTACGGTTTGGTAGGTGTAGCGAACGATTTCCATCCGCTTGGTGAGCATGCTTCGGGTTTCCCAGATGGCACCGATGACTGCGTTTGAAAAAAAGAGCGTGACGGAAAGTACATGAATAAACTTGGCATGGTTATAATACTCAGGGTGTCTGAGCCACTTCAGGAGTGTTTCGGGAAAAAATATCCCAATGAAAAGAAATCCCGCCATAATCGCCAAGCAGAACCAGAGGAAGTACTTTGATTTGAATCGCATCGTCCCCCCAGGAGCTAATCTTGAGTTCGGTTCATGGAATCTACTAAGTAAGGAATCGCTCCACGGTGAAAGAGAATGCTGTCAGGAGATCTTTTGAAAAAAGGCCCTCGAATGGTCAGACTCTGAAAGTCTTGAAATTTGAGCGAATGAAATCGGGCCCTACGAAAGGCATCGCTGACAAAGACGCGATCGAAGGTCTTGCCGGAATTAAAAAAGGACACGTCATTATACTTCCAGTAGTCCTCAGAAAGCACCTCTGATTCGACTTGGGTCAATGGATCGCCACCAAGGTCCATTTTCCACTCGCAGTGGTGAAGCCCCTCCTGAAAAGTAAACGCCAACTCCTTGGAAGTGAGTTGGTAGCTCAAAGGTATAAGCTTTCCACAACCATAGATAAAAACAACTAAGCGTTCGGCAAATTCGCAGATGGCATCCAAGGGAGTCGCAAGGCGCTCAGATGAGACAAAAGGAGAGCCAGAAAATACAAAGATCCCGCACTGACCTTTAGGGTTTTTGACAAAGGTATTGATCTCTAGGCGGATGCGCCGAATATGTTGCAGCTCTTTGCGCGGATACATTATTTCGTAGCTATTGTAACTGATCCAATAGTGGGGCTCGGTCTCGCTTTCAGTGAAGCGGACCTTTTGAAGTTCCCAGTCTGGGGGCAATTCTTTTTGGACAGCCGCCACTTCTTCTGGGCTAAGCTTAAAATTGACAAACAGTGGATTCTTGGTCTCGAGCGTGAAGCAAGTCCTGAGCCCCAGCCCCAGCTCCATAAATTTGAAGAGCAGCTTTTTTAAGATAAACAAAGTTCGTTCCTCTTAGTTGGTAGTCTATCCCATTCGTAACATCTGTTTGTAAAACCATCCTACGACAGGAACGACTTCAATAGATTCCATGGGGTCATAGTATTCTCGTTGGTATGCGATTTTTCCTGTCTTAGGATTGATTCGGGCGTGGACCAATCCATGAATCGTAAAGCGAAATGGTGTGAACCGAATCTTCAAACAAATCTTCCAGCGCCATACAACTTGGACTGGTTCGTCCACAAGAAGGTCGAATTCAAATCCTCCGTTGGCCGATCTCGGCACATACCTAGCAAGCATTTGGAGTACGTCTTCTTTTTTTGCAAATTGGTGCACTGGATCAATGTACTGCACTTCGTCGTCGAGTAACTGGCTATAGAGGTTTACGTATTCATCAAAACGTTGGTGCACCAACAGCACATTGGAGAGGTATTCTACTTTTTTGCCAACGGTGGTGACAGTCCCTGGAAAGCCGTTCATATCTTAGTTCCTCATTTTGAAGTCGAGATCTTCAATAGACCAAGCCAAGAAATCCAAAGCAAATTAAAAATTCTGTCAGTTCTTTGCCTAAAAAGAGGACATGGGTTCCTTCAAGAACTCAATCTCCTCCGGCGAACTAGAACGACCGAGTATGGTATTGCGGTGAGGAAACCTTCCAAATCGCTGAATGATCTCGTGGTGACGTTTAGCATAGAGGAGGTTGTCCTCATAACTAGCCTTCTTATCCTCAGGAGCCTCCTGGAGAAGGCTTTGAAATAGCTGTACGCTTCTCTCCTGCACTTCGATATTCTCTGAATGTTCAAAGGGAAGGTAGAAAAATACTCGCTCAATAAGGCTAAGTTTGCGATCGTCCCTCAGTCGAAGCCCATCTTCCGCAAAGCTAAGCGCAAGGTGGTCGTTTTCGAAGGCTTCTGGCTTGCCTCGAAACATATTCCTAGAGAATTGATCGATCGCAATAATCATTGCCAACCTGCCTTGGGGCGTCACTAGGTATTGCCTATGCTTTCCTGAAATCAGTTCGCGCTGAAACCTCAAAAAAGTCACCCGCAAGCTCTCATCAAACTCAGGTGAACTTCTCCACCAGATTGATCGTCCTTCCGGAGAAGGATTGCTGTCGCCAAACCATTCGAGATAAATTTTTTGAACCCAATCAGTCATGTAACTTGCCTCAACTTCTGAGAGGGTTATACTTCCAACTCAAGGGGCCGATCTATGAAAAAGACATTTTTACCTTTTTTGCTTTTGCTGAGTGTCATGGCAGGTTGTACGACTGTTGAAGAGCAGCCCAGTGACAATTTTGAAGGCATTCATGTTTCGAAAGTGGATGTGTCTAAGTATTTTACGGGCGTGGATGGCTGCTTCCTCCTCTATAATGTTACCAAGGGTGTTTTTGAAAAAACCTATAATGAAAAGCGTTGTCATGAGCAAGTGGCCGCCTGTTCGACCTTCAAGATCCCACTGGCTGTTATGGCATTTGATTCGGGGGTTCTCGCAGACGAAAACGAAAAGCTATCTTGGGATGGTCGAGACTACGGAATAAGTTCTTGGAATCAAGATCAGGATGCACAGAGTTGGATCACCAATTCTGTCGTGTGGTTTTCGCAGCGAATGATGACTAAGCTTGGCTTTGAGCGCGCTCAAAAGTACCTTAAGAAATTTGAATTCGGCAATCGAGACCTAACTGGCGGACTTACGACTGCGTGGTTGACGGCGAATCCGCTCGCTAAGGAAACACCGCGATCGAGTCTAAAAATCAACGCTTATGAACAGGTGGAATTCCTAGAAAAGCTTTGGAAGGGCATCTTGCCAGCATCAGCTGTATCCATGGAGCGCACGCGGAAACTGCTTCTTCTGGATCATTCGTCGACGGGATTTGAGATTGCAGGAAAAACGGGGTCCGGATTTGTAGGCAAATTTGCTGATTTGAGAATAGGTTGGTTCGTTGCTCATCTCGAGGGCAATGGTGAAGAATACATCTCCGTTGTGTCGTTCACGGATCAACGCAAAATGAGCCCCCGAAGCTTTGGTGGAGTGTACGCAAAGCAAATCAGCCAGGGATTGCTTCATGAGATGGGATTTTGGTAGTCTCTTTTCGCCTTATCCGAACCTGAGCAACATAGGACTCACTCTTGGAAGCTTTATTCCAGGTAATAAGGAAATCAGGGCCCTCTCCTTCCAGGGAAACGAGGTAAGAATCGCCTGGACGTACGGGTTGCAGAAATTTGGCCTGAACTAGGGTGTAGTGCATTGACCCTAAAAATCCCATGGCCTCTCGTAGACACTGGATGCTTGTCTCCACAATGGCAAAGCCAGGCAAAATGGGGTTTCCTGGGAAGTGTCCCTCAAACCAAGGCAATTTGGGATCAATATTCAGAGGAATTGTTTTCATGTCTTTGCTAAGTCCAAAGCTAAGATGACCTTTCAACACAACAAAATCAACCCCTACATTACCGGCTATGGTTGCAGTACGGCCGCGGGGCCTACCCTAGAGGAGACCCTTGCTGGGCTGAGAGCTTTTAGGGGGTGTTTCGAGAGAGACGAAAAAGGAAGAAGGATTGCACGAAGGCCTGGGGGGACCTTGAGCGGATACCTCGACGAAGCCTTTAAAGACCTTCGCTCAAGAGAGAGATTGGATTGGACGCAAGAACCCTATGGAGTCCTCTTTGCTTCAACCAAGGGGTGGATTGAGGACTTTATTTGGAAACAGGACCCGGGTGAAGGCCTTCGGACGGATCCTTTCACGGAGCCCTTTGAGTCTTGGCTAACATCGCAAGGACTTCAGCCCTACCGTATGCTCACCGTGAGCAATGCCTGCGCATCAGGCCTTTCAGCGCTTCTATTGGCGCGCCGTTGGCTCCAGACCCTTCCGATAAAAAATGTTCTGATCCTAGGAGCTGATTTGGCGAGGTGTTTTGTTGTGGAGGGCTTCGATCGGTTGGGTGCGCTTTCTCAAAAAGAGGTACGCCCTTTTTCTGTCCAACGTGATGGGCTTGGACTTGGCGAGGGAGCGGCTGCGATTCTGCTTTCGAGCGAGCCTCATTCGGATTTGATTTTGGAAGCGGTCGACTGTGATCTTCAGGGAGATAGTCCCACTCGTCCGACACATGCTGTGAATGGCTTAGTTAGTTTGTACGAAAGAATGATGAGTGGTGGTTCAGCAAAACCAGACTGGGTGATCGCTCATGCAACAGCCACTCAGCTAAACGATGCGGTTGAATCTCAGACTTTTCAGAAGCTTTTTGGTGAGGAAGGGCCCCGCATTACTGCAAGTAAGAGGATCCTCGGACATACGCTGGGTGCAAGCAGTCTGATCGATGCCACTTTGGCGTGTGAGGTACTCCGTCAGGGGCAGGGATTTCCAATCGCCGATCAACCCTGGATGGAGGGATGTCTTCCAGGTCATTTGGCTTTTGGGACAATCGGGGTTCAGGCAAGATTGAATCGGGTCTTGGTAAGCTCTCTTGGGTTTGGCAATATCCATGCATTGGGCATGTTTCAGCGACTGGAGCTGGGATGATCCGAGGTGAGCACTATTCCTGGAGTTCTTCGTTTCCTTTGACGAGGCCCTTTGATTGGATCGCGCAGATTCCGCGTGCGAATCAATTGGATCGATTTTCTCAGGCGATTTTTGAACTCTTTTGGCAGGTTCGGGAGAAAGTTGAATTGCCCGTGGAAATTATTCTGGCCAGCCCCCAGGCATCGAACTATACCGATCGAGACTTTGCAGCGGGAGGCGCTACTTCTCCGTCTAAGTTTGTTCATACGTTGCCTAATATTCGAATCTTACCCTTCGCGCAGTGGACCCAATGGCATGGTAGGATCCTTTGCATTCAAAAGGATCCGTCGACCATGGTCCATGGCCTTATTGAAGGAGTGGAATGCTGTGAATGGGACTCATCGTCTGGGACCCGATGGGTGGTGGGATCCTTTCAAGAGGCAGACGCGGTAGATCTGGTGGAGGCTCATCTTTGGATTCTGAATACGACCGCGGGGTCTGTGCGATTCCAACCCGCCAAGTCGGCCTCTATTATTTCTACTGATCAAATACTTCTAGAAAATTTGCGTAATAAAGGTCCATTTCAGTTGGATCTGGGCTATGGAATAGTTCTGAACAGAGAGGTTTGAGCATGTCCCTGGTTTTAGGTGAGCGTATTCGTGAGCGGGATGCGCGGAATTGGATTTTTTCAAAAACGAGAACTGAATGCAACCTTGATCCAGGCATGCGGGCACGTATCGAGGGGTCTCATCAAGTTTTTCTGAAGCACTTGGAAACGGGTGTTCCCATCTACGGAGTCAATACTGGCTTTGGCGCCAATAGCAACGGAGGCATTTCTCCGCCACTGATGGAACGTCTTCAAGACAATTTAGTGTCCTATTTGCTCTGTGGGACAGGTGAATTGCTTCCACTCGAGGTAAGTCGAGGGATTTTTTTGGCAAGGGTTGTGTCTCTCTCGCGCGGCTACTCTGGCGTGAGCTACCAACTTCTTGAAGCCATGCTGCAATTTATCAAACGCGACTGGATTCCAGCAATTCCACGCAATGGTTCACTTGGCGCTAGCGGAGACCTTGTTCCGCTCGCCTATATTGCAGATGTACTTCGGGGTGGCGGCCAAGTGCATGTCGGTGGAAAGCTCGTTGCGACTTCCGAGGTTCATGCAAAACAGGGCGTGCCTGCCTATCAATTTAAACCGAAGGAAGCACTCGCCTTGGTCAATGGGACCTCAGCTATGGTGGGTTCGTCGCTCTACCTTCTTCAGATTTGGGAAAATCTACTAGAACTCTGTGTGACTTTTACGAGTTGGACGACGCTGGTCCTACACGGCGACACGGATTCTTTTTCGACCTTGGTCAACGAATCCGCCAAGCGACATCGCGGGCAGTCGCTAATCGCTAAGACACTTCGAAGCTATTTAGAGACCGAAGATCAGGATCACCTGGATTTTCGGAAAACCCTGAATTTTCAATCGGGTCCCGCGCTGCAACACGCCGTGCAAGATCGCTATTCATTGCGATGCGTTCCTCAGATATTAGGCCCTGTCTTCGATACATTGGAGCTCTGCCGTACCTGGTTTGAAACGGAGTTGAATGGAGTATCGGACAATCCATTGGTTGACTGGCGCGGCGAAATTCGAACGGGTGGCAATTTTTACGGTGGATATATTGGGCATGGCATCGATTACCTTCGAATGAATTGGGGTCAATTGGCGGACCTTATGGATCGTCAAATGATGCTACTTTTTGACTCAAAGACTAATATGGGATTGCCTAGCAATCTGGTTGCGGTTGAACATATGTCTTCCCTCGAAGCTTCTGCGAGCCATGGTCTCAAAGGGCTCCATCAATCCATGTCAGCCATTGCTTCGCAGGTTCTGGCGCAATCCAACCCTGTAACGATACACTCGCGATCCTCCGAATCTCACAATCAAGATAAAGTAAGCCTAGGCATGTCGAGCTGTACCTTGAGTGTAGATCTCATTTCTCCGATGTATCAAATGGCTGCCCTCCAAGGGATTGCACTGGCACAGGCGCTAGACCTTCGCGGAATCCAATTGCATGGAGCTCACCACCAGGAGCTGTATTCGATGATTCGGGAGGTTTGTCCAATGGTTACCAAAGATCAACGATTGGACTACCCGCTTGCTGCGCTTGAGAAGAAATTGTTGGGCAATGCTTTGTTTAAGGAAGAGGCGTTTTATGAAGCGTACCTATGATGTGATTGTAATTGGAGGAGGGCCTTCGGGTTCTTCCACGGCGTCTTTTCTTAAGGTTCAAAATCCAAGCCTCGATGTCGCGTTGGTTGAGCAGCTGGAGTTTCCGCGATTTCGAATCGGGGAATCCCTCCTTCCGGCGAGCATTCCTCATTTTAAGGCGATGAAATTTTTTGATAAACTGAAGAGTGGAAAATACATCGTCAAGTACGGTGCGCGATTTTACTCGCACCAGAGTTCGGAAGACATTTATTTCAATTTTTCGGACTGTGGCGTTGAAGATCTGGCATTCGCGTTCGAAGTTCCTCGAAAAGAATTCGATCATGATTTGCTCCGTCATGCGGAAAGTCTAGGCACTGAAGTCTTCCAACCGGAGTCCGTTCTCGAGGTTGTCGAGAATGATGAAGGCGTTCGGGTTCGTACGGATCGACGTGAGCTACAAGGCAGGTTCCTTGTTGATAGTTCTGGGAGAAGTGCTCATGTCGCGACGCGAAGGAATCAGAAGGTCAGTCGATCGGATTTTAATAATGCCGGGGTGTTTGGACATTTTAAGGGAATCAAGCGTTATTCAGGAAAACATGAGGGCGATATTACCATTACCGTATTGAACGATGGTGCTTGGTCATGGATTATTCCTTTCTTGGGAGATATGGCCTCCGTGGGTGTCGTCTTTTCATCCAAAAATTTTCCAAATAAAAGGCCTGATTGGGATTTTTTCCAGGAGCAATTGAATCTTTGCAAAGAATTTCAGCAGGCGATGGTTCATTCTGAACTTGTGGGAGAGCTCCGCACAGTCGCCAACTATTCTCAGTTTTCTGAGCAGCTCTTCGGAAAAAATTGGATCTTAGTGGGAGACGCTTCTACCTTTATTGACCCCATTTTTTCATCGGGTGTGCATCTGGGTATTTCTGCCGCAAGGAAGGCATCTGAGTTGATCTTGCAAGCACTGACGCCTGGCCACCAAGATGGATTGCTTCCTTTGGGTCAGTCGTATGTGGATCATATGGCATTGGGAATAAAGCGCTTCCGTGGGATTATTTCCATGTTCTATCAACGCGAATTTGTGGCTCAGATGCGAAAAACACTCAACCGCCCACACCTCTATCAGGCGTTTACAGGCGTCGTAGCGGGAGATGTCTGGAACGAAGAAAATCCTTTGTTTCAGCACGGGGTCATCTAGTACATGCAGGTAGAAGTATGGAATGGATTTCATCACTCCGAAATCCGAGACCGCATTTGGAATAATTTCCGTTCGCCAGACCGTTTGATGATCCTGCTTGCTCCTGGGGTGGAATTAGGGGCTGCTACCGCCAAGCTTTTGGGGTCCTTGGACGCCCCTTGCTTTGGAATCCAAACATCCGGGACAGCATCTCGCGAGCCAAGATTGGTGCTCTATGAAAAAAAGCAAATCCAATTGGCGCTGAGTCTTATCGCGAGTCACTATGATGCCAAGAAAATGAAGAATCTGTTCTGCTTCCCCCAGCCCTTCCACGTCTTCGGATTGCTCCTCGGTTATCTCATGGCTGATCAGTATGGGTGGAATCTCATTTGTCCCGGTGGACGTTACGGCACAAAAGCACTCGAACAGTGGCTCGAAGTTTTGGAAGAACCTACCCTGACACTTGGTACTCCAGCACATTTCTATGACTTGGTATCTCGCGTGAGAGAAGTTTGACAAGCACCCATCCCTTCTTATTCCGCACTTTTGGGCGGGGCTGCGGTTAGCACAAAGCTATTTGATGATGTGAGGACAGTTCTTCAAGTTCAGTATCCATCCGTCGGCTATGGTTGCAGCGAGGCCAGTCCCGGTATCACGCACCTAGGGCCAGGTTGCAAACCGCTTCGGGACGGCGATATGGGGTTTCCTCTAACGGGGTTGGAATTTAAAGGAGTGGAATCGGGAGGATACGCTTTTCGAGGGCCTTCCACTAGTTGGGGTTATGTAGAAGGTGGCGTTTTGTATCGCCCCGAGTGGATCGAAGTTGCGGACAAGGTCTCTCACGGGCCGGATGGAAGGTGGTTTTTTGAAGGGCGCGTAGATGACTGGCTCAATCGAGGCGGTTCTAAATTTTCGGTGCAGAAAATTGAGGACGACTTAAACGCCTTTTTTCAATCTACTATTGCAGTTACCAAAGTAAAAGATGAAAGGCTTGGAGAGGATTTTTTGATATTTCTTGAGGCGGGTTCCAGTTCCAAGTTAGCTTTGGAGGCACTCCCTCACGACCTTCGGAAGTATTTTGCCGCGAGATTTGGTGTGAACTTGGGGGTGGAACAGATTCAGCTCATCCCTCAACTGCCCTACAATGCCGCCCAGAAGCTCGATCGAAGGGCCCTTCAAGAGATGAAGGCAGGAGATTTGACTTGAGTCGAACACTTCTCGATGTCGCGTCCCTCCTTCCTCACCGAGGTCAGATGGCCTGGGTGAGTTCGATTGAGCGGACCGGGGCAGAGACCAGTGAATCAGAAGTCCACTTAGATTCCGCGCTCCCCTATTGGGACATGGATGGGAGATTTATTTGTACTGCTGTTTTGGAAATGCTGGCCCAACTGGCCGCCCTTCACTTTCTTCTAACAGATCCTCAGGTCCTTCAAGGTTCGGCAAACTTGAAGGAAGCTTTTATGATTGGCGTCAATCAAATGGAGGTCGATGAGGAAGTGTTTCATCGACACTGTTTCCCTGGTCAACCTTTGAAGATTGGTATGGAAGTCGTCCGTGTGCTCAGTCCAATGGTGATGATTCGAGGCTGGGTATCTTCTGGCGGGCAGAGGTTCTTGGATGCCCAGATCAAACTCTACGGAAGAAGTGAAGTTTAGTGTACCGCTGAAGGGCCTTCAAACGACTTTTTGGAAAGAACGTCAGCTGCTAATTGATAAATATCAGCAAGGGTTCTTACTTCCATTAATTTATCGCCGTCCAGTTTGATTTTGAAGCGGTCTTCAATATGAACCATCATGTCAATGGCATCTAAGCTATCGAGCTTTAGGTCCTCGTACAAATGAGCGGTGGGTAGAAGTTGATCTGCTTTTAGTGCAAATCCTTCCATCATAACCGCATTGACTTGTGCCACCACATCTTCGGGCAACCCTGCCGCCGTGGTTTGCTGCGTTTCCATAGATTTGAGATAATATAAACCCACTTATTAAGTCAACAACCTAAAATTGTTATTTAAACTTTTCTGAGAATAATGGAATTGTTCATTCCGCCGAATGCAAAATTATTGATCATCACACGATGAAGGGCTTTCTTCAGTGGCTCTTTAGGGAGGTTGAGATGCTGGCACTGTGGGTCGATATTCTTGAGATTTCTTGTAGGAATAACAAAGCCTCGATCCATCATCGCCATGGCACTGATGACCTCTAGGGTGCCGCACGCCGCAAGGGTATGTCCAAAATGCCCCTTGAGACTACTCACCGGTACCGAGTCCCCCATGACTCGACCAATGGCTTGAGACTCTAATGCATCTCCCTGGACGGTGCCCGTTGCATGCGCGCTGACATAATCTACTGCTTTTGCCTCTATCCCAGCTCGCGAAAGTGCGTTTCTCAAAGTAGCTTCCATAGAGTCTGGCTGAGGCTGAGTCATATGGGATCCGTCTACGCGATAGGAAGCTCCTTCCAAAATTGCCAACGGCCTTGCCCCTCGATCTCGAGCGGTGGTAGCTCGTTCAAGGACCAAAATACCCGCGCCTTCCCCTACGACAAGCCCATCCCGATGCTGATCAAAAGGGCGAGGCGCTTCATCAGGCCTATCATTGTAGCCACGCGAAGCAGCCATGACGGTATCAAAAATAGCTGCGGTAGTAGAATGGAGCTCATCAGCAGCACCAGCGACCACGCAATCGTAGGTTCCCTTTCTCAAAAGTTCCCACGCCAACGTTACGGTCTGAGAGGAAGTACTGCATGCACTTGATGGTGCCAGGAGGGGCCCTTTGAAATCCATAGCAGAAGTCACATTGGCCGCTACGGAATGATTCATGACCTTGAAAAAGGACGTCGATAGCTGACCTTCTGGGCCTCCGCGCTCAAAGTACTTTCGATAGTACTCTTCCAACATATAGGGAGAGCCGGAGGTTGATCCCATGCAAAACAAGACACGATCCGATTCTTGATTGGCCAGAGTGAGATTTGCAGACTTGAGTGCCTGAATGGTTGCAAGTGTGGCCATTTCTGACATTCGAGACATGGAACGCCGTTTGACTCTTGGAATTTCGTCCACTGAAAAAGGCTTTGCAGGCGACCCCAAAAAAGAATGGAGTCCCTTGAGATTCCGCCACTCGGGGTAAGTTTGAACACCAGATTGGTTGGAGATTAATGCATCAAATATCGCATCCTGCGAATGACCGAGGGGGCTGATTGCTCCCACCCCAGTAATCCAAACTTCCTCTATCATAATGGGGTCTCTACCAGACGAATCTCTCGAATGAAATCTCGAATTCCTACCAGGCTTCCGGCTGTGCGTAGACCAGAGACGGAGGCACCCAGCAAGCCAGGGAAAAGGGTATTTTGGCCGGTCAAGAGAAGGTTGCGAATGCTAGTTCGGGGACCCAATGCTCGCATGCCGGTGTGATCAAGTGTGTGAAGGATTCCGTAGCCCGTACCGTCGGGTGATCCGTTGTAAGCGAGGTTGGTAAGGGGTGTGGATACAGCCATCTGGAGATTTTGAGTTGGAAGGGCTCGCCATGCTGAACTCCTTGCTATAAACGTAAGAGCTTCTTCGCCAAGCTCTTGTTTTTGGTTCAGGTAATCCTGGCCTCGTTTGGCTGTTTTTGTTCCATACCATTTTTCAAAGGTTTGAATATGCCCTGGCCAATGGGCAGCATAAGGCAACTGATCGTCCTTTGCGCCACGGCGCGAACCGACAATGAATGCGGCATTGATCTTTGGCTTATCTCCGCTCAGCTGAAACCAATCATTTACTTCAGCACTACCAAAAACATAGTAATTCTTAAGCGGGTCTACCGAATCAAGATTTTTAGCCACGCCATAAGCGCCCATAAATCCGAAGGATTCTTCCAATCGCTCTATTCGGGACTGAAACAAGGGCTTCCATGATGCGCCTTGAACGAGAGGTAAGAGAAGTTTGGGGTGAATTCCTGATATGACCCAATTGGATGTCAAGGAACCTTGCGAGGTGATGACTTCATCAATGGTGCCGCTTCCCTTATTGCTTCGAAGTTCGAGGACTTCGCATTCTGTCTGGACGGTGCCTCCGTTTTCTCGGATTTTTCGAACAAATCGATTGGCAAAAGGCTGCCCGCCTCGTTTCATCCCAACAGAACCCGTAATGAAAGAATCCATCATCAGCGCATGAAGACCCGCAGAAACTTTCTCAGGATGCACTCCATGCAATCCGCAATGAGCGCAAAGCAATGCTTGGAGCTGTGGATTTTTGATGTGCCTTTGAATCAAGGTCCAAAGTGGCAATTCTAGCGCCTGGATTAGCGCATTTTGATCGTACTTTTCTTGCATGCTGTACGTCGGAAACAGGAAGGCCAATCTTCGGATTTCTGCAAAGAAGGAAACAAGTCCCGCCCGTTCTGACGGAAAGAGGGTTTGAAGGCTATTGGTAACGCGCTCGTAGGATTTCGGAAAAGCATACTCAAAATCCGGAAAAGTGAAATGATCAAAACCCTCTGGATTCAATGGAACAAAAAGCTCTTCGTCGTAGACGCCGAGGTAGTTCAGCAGTTTCCAAAAAGACTGCCCGGGTTCCATAGCGCCAAGGTAATGCGCTCCGGTATCATAGCAATGTCCAAACCGATAGAAACTATGAAGGTAGCCTCCAGGTTTTTGAATGCGTTCTAAGACACAGACCTTCATGCCACGTTTTTGCAAAAGGAGTGCTGTCGTAAGACTAGAAATTCCCGATCCTATGAGGACCGCGTCCCACTTCGTATCCGAGAGAGCATTCATGCGCAGTACAGACCGCCATTGACGGATAGGGTTTGGCCTGTCACGTAGCTCGCTGCTGGCGAACAGAGAAAGGAAACAACGTTGGCCACTTCCTCGGCACGCCCCATTCTTTTCAATGGGATTCGTTCAATAAGGAGACCAAGGCTTTTGAGTCCCTCTGTCATTTCGGTTTCGATCAACCCTGGACTAACACAATTGACTCGTACGTTTCGTCCACCTAGCTCCATGGCAAGCGTCTTGGTAAGAGCAATAATGCCGGCTTTAGATGCCGCATAATTGGCCTGCCCTGGATTACCTACTTGGCCAGCCAGGGATGACAAGTTGACGATGCATCCTGACCGCTGAGAAATCATTTTACGTGCTGCCCATCGCATCACGTAGAAGCATCCATAGAGGTTCACTTTGAGTACGTCGTCGAAGGCTTTGTCACTCATCAGTCCCAGGAGGGTATCTTGGTTGGCACCAGCGTTGTTAATGCACGCGGCGAGGATTCCGTCTTTGTGTGACTCAAAGAAGCCATCCAGTTCCCTCATGACCTGCGCAGAATCGGTCTGGTCAAAGCAGAGGAGCGATCCCTTGCCACCCAATGCATGGATTTCTGCGAGGGTAGATTCAGCCCCATCCCGAGATCGGTTGTAGTGTGCAATCACATGAAAACCGTCGCGTGCAAGCTGAAGGGCGGTTTTTTGGCCAATTCCCTTGGAGGCGCCGGTGACGAGTGCATAAAGAACTTGTTGAGTCATGTAATCCACGTTTACACAACTCAGGAGCGATAGTAAATCTCTGAAAAAAGAGGCATTTGTTTGTCTAGCATCCTAAAATTCTTACAGTACCTTTATCTACTTATCGCTATTGCAGGGGTTGGCGGAGTTACGAGTTTTCTATGGTTTTTTCCGGTTCAAGCCCTCTCGAAGTGTTTTCGTGGCGCGCGTAGAAAGGCCTGGGAAGATCGATCCTTTCGAGGCTTTCGAAATGGTGTAAGGATCCTCCTGTGGACACAACCGTGGACCAAAAAAATGAAAGTAGACCTGGTTCTGCCCCAAGACCATCCCTATTTGATTCTTGCCAACCATCGTTCTCACTTAGATGTATTTATCTTACTCTCTCGGATCAGTGGCATTCGAATCTTAGCCAAGGACGCCCTCTTTAGAGTTCCGTTCTTAGGACTCATGCTTCGATCGATGGGACATATCAAGATCATGCGACATCAGCCCAGTAGTTATTTAGCTACGTTGGAATCACTTTCGAATCACCTTGAGGATTTCAGACCGGTCTTGGGATTTCCTGAAATGACCCGATGTCCACCGGGCTTTCGTGGAGTTCAAAGAATGGATAGGTCGCTGTTTCGATTTGCTTATCACTATTCGCTGCCTGTTCTTCCCGTTGTATTGAAGGGTACCGATCATGCCTGGCCAAAAGGTAAATTAGCCATATCGTTCAAGTATCCCATTCGAGTTCAGAGCCTTCGTCTCGTTCACCCTAGTGACCATCCCAGCATCGAATCTTTCTCAACTACTATCATCCAGCAAATGCAAAAATGCTCCGTCGAGGATTTCACTTAATATGCTGATTCGACTTGCTGTCTGTTTTCCCACTTTCAATAACGCTTCAACCCTTTTAGCAGTCGTGCAAGAGTCCCTTCAAGTGAATGCCTTTCCTCATATCGTCGTAGACGATGGATCGGATGACCCCATTCAAAAAAGCTTAGAAGCTAGTCGATACCTTCAGCCGCATTTAGAATCCGGTAGACTACAGATTATCCGGCATACCAGAAATCTTGGAAAAGGAAGGGCTTTGCAGTCCGCTATCCGATTTGCCATCGGACAAGGCTACACGCATCTGGCGACTATCGATTCGGACGGACAGCATTTTCCGGAAGATCTCACTCTATTCTATGACTCCTTAGAAAAAAAACCACACGCTCTTTTTATAGGGAAGCGGGAATTTCAATCCATTGCTCATTCCGAGGTTCCTCAGATTTCAAGATTTGGCAGAGCTTTTTCAAATTTCTGGGTTCGGTACCAAACGGAAGTGCCCGTTTCGGATTCTCAAAGTGGCTTTCGTATTTATCCCCTCTTCTTTCTTCAAAGCATGAAGTTCTTTCTTGCTCGCTATGATTTTGAGATCGAAGTGCTTATACGATTGATTTGGAAGCAAGTCCCCGTCGTCGAGGTTCCTATTCGAGTTTACTATCCGCCTCAACACGAACGCGTAAGCCACTTTAGAAAAGGCTATGATAACGCTCGCATTTCTGCTCTTAATGCTGTCCTTGTCATAGTGGCACTGATGAAGGGAAGCAAAAGTCCCGTCCGAAATGCGCTGTCCTTGGGGTTGGGGGTTTGGATTGGTGCATCTCCCCTCTTAGGCCTTCATGCGCTAATTGCAGCAGCGGTTAGCTTTTTGGGTAGGCTCAGTTTCCCTCTTCTTTTTCTCGGGACACAGATTTCAAATCCTTTCTTCTTAGCACCTCTCATTGCTATAGAGTTGAAAGTAGGATCTTGGCTATCGCCACAAGCTGGGGATCTCGAGCGGCTTTGGTGGGGTTGGACGCTAGTAGGAAGTTTCCTCGGTGGTTCCACCATGCTTGTCTTTCTTCTTGGTGCGCTGTGGAGAAACAGCCATTCTCTGAGGTGGACTGGAAGAATTCGTGGTGGACGAATGGGCAATGCCTTTTTGAAAGGTATCGCGATTCAACTTGGACTACCTATTGCCTACTTCTGTGCCAGATTTGTCATTCCTTATTTCTATCTTTTTGCTCCG
The DNA here is from genome assembly GCA_963169695.1 of Bdellovibrionota bacterium. Lineage (GTDB taxonomy): Bacteria > Bdellovibrionota > UBA1018 > UBA1018 > CAUJDS01 > CAUJDS01. The sequence continues at coordinate 3,854 of CAUJDS010000022.1, read as the reverse complement.
CAGGCCCGAAGAGCATCTAATGAATATTGGAAGCGCATCAATCCGAATGTGGGGTTTTTTAAGAGGCAAAGTCATGTCTTTAGACATTTCTTTAGCCTTGCCCAAATCCTTCTGGATCGAATCTATATTGCAACGGACACCAATAAAGTCATTCGTGGAACCTCTAACGGCATGGAAAATTTGACGAGTGACTTAGACCAGGGAGTGGGCATGATCGCTCTCGGAGCTCACTTTGGAGCGTGGGATGTCGCCAATGCTTTCTTACCCAATCACGGTTTTCGACGCAAAATACATTTGGTTCGATTCGAAAACTCGGGTGTGACTCTACAAAAGGTTATAGGAAAACAAGAATCACATATCGCGCTAATGAATACCCGTGATGGAGAAAATTCGCTGGTAAGCGTGCACCGCAAGCTTCAAGAAGGTGAAGCAGTTGCTCTAATGGGAGATAGGCCAGGTCCCTCGCGCTATCAATTGGTGCCCTTTCTTGGTGGGCTTGCATTTTTTGACAGCATGCCATTTTTGCTAGCTAGCATGTCTGGAATATCCATCGTCCAATCCTTTGGCTATCGCGAGGTTAAAGAGCCTCACTATCATTTTCAGGCGCTCTCTCCCATTCGGGTAGAGCTTAAGCGTGGCACCAATCGAGAAGAGAGTTTATATCGCTACTGCAAGGATTTTGCTGCCAGCCTAGAAGTGATTGTCAAAAACCACCCGCATCAGTGGCTGAATTTTTTCCCCTTTTTCTCTACGATGCCAGACGGCGCGCGGAGCGAAGAAGGATCCAAGCGAGCCAACCATCAACTGCAATATTTAGATAAAAATAGAATGGATTCAATTGGCTAGCACTTTTGCCCAAGATGAGATGAGAATAGAGCATGGTCAGAGCTAGGAGAAAAAATAAAAAGGCCGCGACCCTTTGCAGCAATCTAATGAAGATCATAATGAGTAACCTTCACCTGAACGACGATGTCGTTATCTTTCATTTCCATTTCATCCACCATTTGGTTGGAATCATAGTGGATAGACTTAAGTCCTTTCCATTGAAGTCCCGATTGCAATTCTTTTATTTGCCACAATTGACCATTTCGAAATGGTAAGCGGTAAATTTCACAAAGAAGTTCAAAATAATTTTCAATGGTCTTTCGATGCTTTTCCAATTCCGAACGGTAGAGCGTGACTTGTGATTTATGACTCGCATTTTGGTAAGTTCCTTCTAGTACTGTGATGCCGAAAGGTCCTAGCGCCGTAAGAAGGACTCCCTCGGGTGTGACTTTTTGAACGCCATTGAGAGTTATCTTGCGTTGATTGGTAAGCAAGATAGAGACCTGATGGTAGTAGATACCATTAGGAAAGAGACTCTTGCGATTGGGATCACTGGTATGCACTCGAGGTCCGGCACAAGATGCAATCAGCAAGGTAAGTATTGTCGTGAGGAAGTATTTCGCTTTCAAGGACCAAGCTCCTTTATCTTCAATTCAATTCGCAATCGATCCTTTTGGTAGCCCGGTCTTAGTGATAGCGCCTCTTGCCAGTGAGTCATTGCCGCTTTTCTGTCCTCGAGGCATAAGCTTAGGTCACCTAAAATCTCCTCAGCTAGCCTTCGGTCATGAAGACTCAGCAAGAGGTGTTGAGCCGAATCACACTGATGCTTCTTGAGCAGGACCCCTGATTTCGATATGAGACTACGATCCTGTAACAGCGCTTCGTAGCGCTCGTGGCTGACCTCCGGATCTGGCAGGTGTTGGCGTAAAATGACCGGGCGCTTTGCTTCAAAACTCTTACTTAAGTCGTATTCGACAAAGGCGCCTCTCAATGAGTCATATAGGCTTACGGCAAATGCACCGCGAAGGGTGTCGTAGACCACTCCATGTACGGCTATCAAAGGGTTGATGGCTGAAGGGTGACCAAGCGTTAAAGACTCGGCATGAAGGGCCTTCCTATCGCGTAGCCAACGGATCATTTGTCCAGTGGAGGGTGTCTCTGCGGCACTATAACTTTGTAGAAGTTCGGTCGCGCGAGCTAGACGATGCAGGGAGGTCGACTCCCGCTTTCGCTCAGCATTGACCGTATCACTCGACCATATCGGGTCTTGAAGGTGATTGGTGAGAGCAGTTGGTTGGGTGATTTGAAGTATCGCAGACCGACTTGGAGATTTTTCTATTCGATAGGTGCTCCCACTAGCGTCAGCTACCACGAAGATATCGGTAATAAAAGTTTGAGCCGCCTCAATGATTTGCAACGCTTCCTTTGCTGACCGAGCATTCTCAAGAACATCCAGGACAACCAGGGTAGTAGGTGTACCTATTCTTCGCCAGTCATCACTTCCAGCGGCATTGAGAGAAAGGTACACGCCCTTTTCATTTACCCCCGTTACCACTCCTACCATCCCGGCCCAAGTAACTGAGAGGTAGGCTAATCTTTCGTTTGGAAATACCCACTTCAAAATTTTCTTGTCATCAAAAATTCGATCCGCATCAAAATCAAAATTTCGCCCTACGATGGATCCGTTTTTGCTAGGCCATAGCATTACGGTACATCCCATAGTCGCCCAGCTCTGATCGATCATCATTTGCCCGATTTCATGCAGGCCATGGTATGCGATCTGACGGGCATAAGGAGTTCCTAAGGTGTTGAAAGCAGTGGAAGCACCTTTAGAAACGCCAAACATTTGTTCGCGATGCTCGGGCTTAATTTTTTGATCGAGCCCTGAGAAATAGAGGGCAGAGGCTGCTATAAATGCTTTGATCAGCCAAGGATAATGAAAGAAGCCCTCCATCTTGGCAATCAGTCTCTTCTCCTGCTCTTCCATCAAGTCCTTCGTTAATCGAGAATATTCCACACCGATTCCGAAGGGTGCCCCTAACAAAAAAACATGCCGCATCCCAAATCGATCTATTTGCAACGTACCTGAAGCATGCGGATTCTCTTTGTAGTGAATGTCAGGTGGTTGCAAGTCCGTTTGAAGCAGACCTAAATGATAAAGGCTTGCCAACATCGCCAGGAGTCCAACCAGGCCCAAGAAGAGACGCTTCATCGAGCCGACCTCCAGGCGTAAAAACTTGGAACGCCAAAGAAAGTCCCCCCTAAGGTCCCCAGCGTGCCAAGAACCATGGTCCCCGCAAGGTCTTTTAGAACCGGATGATCACAAAATAATAGTGGAATCAATCCCGTCCCGGTGCTCAAAGCAGAACAAAAGAGAACGCTCCAGATATCCTTGTCGTCATTTCGCTGAAGGGCTTCGGCTGAGAATACGCCATAATCGATACTGAATCCAAAGACCACCATGAGAGCGATGAGGCTGATAAAACTCAATTGAAGCCATCCGGCGGCGATCGCCAAATAGACCAATCCAAATCCCCAGGCAAATGGAATCAATGTAACGAGAAAGATCCGGTCTTTACGATAAAAAATCCAAAGAATGAGTGAAACAAGCACCAACGAAAGTGAGGCTAGTAGCGACACTTCTCGGTTAAGCTCTTTGGCAAAAACTCCGGCCAGCTCTTTAAGGGAAACCGCCTCAGGGAATTTCAATCGCAAGACAGATTCTTGCTCGGGCGTTTGTACGCGCCAAATAAGAAGCGTCGTGCGGTCGGTAACGAGGCCCTCAAGGTAGGGAGGAAGCACGTCTTGCCAGAGGTGGTATGGCTTTGGACCCAATCCGCAGTTGAAATTTTTGATAAAGGGGGCAAATAAAACTTTCTCATTTTCATCGAACCTGAAGTCTTTCCATTTGCAGCCCTTCCACGAGGCTAAGTGCTTAGCTTGCAGGTCAGGACTTGGCAAAAAGCTATAAGACGAAATATGTGGAATACCTTGCTCGACAGATAACCGCTCTCTCAATTGAAAGAGAG
>CAUJDS010000021.1 GCA_963169695.1 Bdellovibrionota bacterium | reverse complement strand
TGGACTGGTCACAGCAGCACTATGGGGAATTTGGTACGCCCGTCGGATCAAGTTGTCGATCTGGAAGGCCATGGATGTATTGCTTCCAGGATTGACGTTGGGACACGCTTTTGGAAGGTTTGGTTGCTTCGCTGCCGGCTGTTGCTATGGCCGACCCACCGATTCTGCATTCGGAGTTCGATTTCATTCAGACTTAGTAGAGGCGTCGCTTCGAGGGATTCCGCTTCATCCCACCCAATTGTACGAAGCCGCCGCACTCTTAACCTTATTTGCAGGATTGCTTTGGGTATTTCGTCATCGAAAATTTGATGGCCAAGTAGGCCTTACCTACCTGATGGCCTACCCCATTATCCGAAGTATCGTGGAAGTTTTTCGGGGAGACTTGATTCGTGGATTTGTAGTGGATGATGTTTTGTCCACGAGCCAGTTTATTTCAATTCTCGTCTTTTTGGCCGCGGCGATTGCTCTCGTCGTTCGATTGAAACAAGTTCAGCGCCGGTCGTCGTGATGGTTCTGGCCGCTCTTTTTTCCTTTGCTGCTGCTTTTGGAGGCACGGTTGCTGACTTTGAAGGAAATAAGTTCGAAAGCAAATCATTTGAAAGGATCGTGACGCTCGCTCCTTCGTTGGCAGAGTGGGTACTTGATTTTGGAATCGAGGAGTCTCGTATTGTTGGTGTCAGCCAACATACGGATGCGACTCCCGGTTTGAAGAGCAAAGCCAAAGTAGGAAATTATACGGGGATTTCTTTGGAATCAGTCATTCGACTGAAGCCAGATTTGGTCCTAGCCACTCGCGATGGAAATTCTCCACGGGATGTGAGTCGACTCATTGCCATGGGTGTTCCAGTATTTGTGGTCGATTCTAGAACCTTGGATGACTGGAGCAAGACGCTGTCACTTCTGGGCCAGCTCTTTGGCTTGCCTGCTCGTGAGGAAACCCTAAGGCAGCGTTGGCAAAAAGCGAAGACTTCATTGCAAGAAGTCGGTGCTAAACTTCGAGATAAGAAGCTCACTTGTTTGATTCAAGTTGGTAGTGTTCCCTTGATCGTGGCTGGCGGAATATCTTATTTAAGTGAGATTTTTCATTGGCTTGGTTTTGAGAACATTTTTGCCCAGGAGAACCGTCGATACTTTCGACCTCAGATGGAAGAGGTCTTAGCAAGAAATCCCGATTTTCTTTTTCTCTTGCCCACCGGGGTGACCCTTGCCCAGACGGCAAAGGATCAGTGGACTTCCCTTCATGAGATGAGAGCCGTCAAAAAGAACCAAATTCTCTTTCTGGACAACGAAAATCTGCTCAGGCCCTCTATGAGATTGGTTGAAGGATTGGAATATCTAAAAAGAACTGTTAGTGCTCTTAGTCTCAAATGAGACCTTATCGTTTCGCATTATTCTTCATGAGCTTTCTTTTAGGGGCGCTAGCTCTGGCCATGTCTGAATTACATGGGAGAATTTTTCAGTCAAGTTTGACGGAGCTTCAGTTCTCTCGTGCCCTTTTAGCTATTGCTACCGGATCTGCTTTGGGCGGTGCCGGGGCGCTGCTTCAGGCAGTTTTTTCTAATCCGCTTTGCGATCCCTACATCCTCGGAGTTTCATCGGGAGGAGTGCTTGGTGCCGTAATAGGAATGAGCCTTGGGCTGTCTATTCATTGGATTCACGCGGGTTCCTTTCTGGGTTGTCTTTTGTTCACTGGCATTTTGCAGGGATTGCTTTCGAGCCGACGTTCGGACGCTTCTCAGGTACTTTTTTTCGGAATTCTTTTGGGACTTTTTGGATCCGGAATATTGACCATCTGGATGGCAGTAGCCGATCCCATGGGCGTTTATGGCGCACTCTTGTGGATGCTCGGAGATCTGGGGCACGCTTCAGTAGGTCAGGGATTGTTTCTCCTCATGGTGGTCTTGCTTATTTTGGTATGGGTATCGAGGCGCTCTCACGAACTTGATCTCCTCATGCTGGGAGATTTTCAGGCGAGCTCTATGGGGCTTGACCTACGAAAGGCGAGACGACGCTGGATCTGGATTGCCTCCTTGCTTGTTTCGCTCAGTGTGAGTCACGCGGGAATGATTGGATTTGTCGGGCTGACCGTTCCTCACCTTGCGAGAGCCATAGTGGGCGCTTCGCACAGAAAAGTATTTCCTTTCTCCTGCCTTTTGGGCGCCGTCTTGCTTCTCCTTTCGGATCATTTGGGCCGTTGGATATTGAGTCCTGTTGAGCTGCCAGTTGGCGTTATCTGCACACTTTGGGGCGCCCCGGCTTTGATCTTTCTATTGTGGAAAGGCCCCGTGAGACTTATGCGGGCATCCATGCGATGAAGTCATTTCTTGTAGAAGCCAAGCAAATTGGGATCTCTTATGGTGCCGCCCTGTTTCAGCAATTGAATTGGACCTTCCGGGCGGGAGAGAATGTCATTCTTGTTGGTCCCAATGGTAGTGGAAAAACCTCGCTTGGCCGACTATTGGCAGGAATCCCTGAGAGCATAGCAAAAACAGAAGGGAGTGTTTCTTTTGATAAAATGGATTTGCGCCACCTCCCTAGCATCGAGCGCGTCCAGAAAGTTTCTTATCTGCCTTCGGACCTTCATCTGCAAACGGGCCTTACGGTCGGAGATTTCTTGGCCCTTGCTCGTTTTTGGGAAGGGGGGAGCCATGAGGACCTTGTTGTCAAAGTGCTATTGGATTTACGCGCCAATACTTGGATCAACCAACCAATCTGCACCCTGAGCAACGGCCAAAGGCAGATTGTCCTATTTGCACTGGCCCTGTTGCAAGACTCAGAGTTTACGGTCTTCGACGAGACCTTTTCGTATTTGGATCAGGAGTACTTGGCTTTAATACGAACCATTCTTTTAGAGCGGAGTCGAGGCGGGAAGTCTCATCTGATCATTACCCATGATGGCACCTGGAGTGTCCTTCAAGGTAGTAAGCTGATGGTCTTATCTAAGGGTAGACTCAAGGAAAGAAATCAGAAGGTACCAGCCTTTTTTGACTTGTCTGATGCCGAATGGTAGTCCCAAACAGATGGGTGGTTTTCGGGGGAAATGGGGAGTAGCAGTCTTGCTGATGCTCAATGGAGCATTGGCTTATGCTAGTCCGTCCGCTCCCTGCAGCGGAATTTTTCAAGATCCCAATGGCGAATGGCGAATCCCGTTAGATACCTATCAAACCCTAAGTTACATGATGGCGCACAGTCCATTTGAGCTTCGTCTCTTTAGAGATACTCGGCAAGGTGGAAGGTATGTCCTGTTGATTGCTAATCGGACGCAGTCAGAAATATTTGAGGGTCCGCATCGAGATGGTAGGAAGGTCCCTCTGTGGCGAAAATCTTCGGATGGGAGCATTCTGCAGCCTGACATCAATGAGAAGGGTGATTTTATCAAATTATCTCAAGTCGTGGATCAGGTGATTATGAACCAAGACCCCATTGGGATGAGCTACCAATCGGCCAGTCGTTTGATCAAGGCCGTTCAGTTTATGCCGATCGGAGTCGTACTTGGTGCATTATTTTTGTCCGAGGACTCCAGTGCGCGAGACGCGGTGGTTGCTGGAGCCTTGGTCATGGGGTTTGTAATGGTCCAAGGCAAAGGGAAGTGGACTACTGCCTTGAAGAATAGATTGGCCTCTCGTTCGAATGCTGTTGCGACTGAGCGCTGGCTTCTGAAAGATGATCAAGCGCGCCTGCAAATGATTTGGGTTCGCGAAAAAGAGCTTCCTCAGCTTGCCGCCGAACTCACTCGTCGCGAAGTCTTAAAGCCATGGAGCCTCGATCAGTTCCTGGTGGAATATCCCTAGAAGTAGACGGTAGCTCCGAAGGTATGCACGGAATTGACGGGCGCACGGTCGGTAGTTTCGAGTACTCGCCCAAATCCATAGTCGAGGGATATTTTTGGAGCTGCCCAGCCGATACCCATTCCAATTCCTCGGCCCCTTTTGCTTTCGTAAGGTATTTGAGAATTTTGAAACATCCCTGCGCGAAAAAACAAATCGGACATCAGTTCCAGTTCAAGCCCAACTTCGTAACCCAGCTTCCTTCCTCCTGGTCCGTCGGGATTCCAGTGGGGGTCCAAGTAAAAGACGATCATTCGGTCTACTACGATTTTAGTGCCTAAAATCACTTCGCGATAGTTGCCCCATGTTTTGGCACGTGAGCCTGCGATCAAATTGTCTATGATCAGAGCAGTTTGAAGCCATTGGTTGGCAACAAAAGTTGTGGATATGCTCATATCTTGAAAGGACTCAAACCCAGAATTGCTAAAGAACATTTTTCCACCGATGCCAAACCCCCACTGCTGAACGAAGGACTTTGCAGCTCCCAAGTGCACCGTAGATCCACCATTGCGTACAGAATATCCAAGTCCGGCCTGAAACATTTCTGTACGACCATCGTGAATGGCGATGCCATAGCTCCTGCCCCGAATGGTCTCGGGCCGATCCTCGTAGGCGAGAAAGGATCCCGACACGCTATAGCTCTTCAAAAAAGATGCGTAGGAAGGATTGAGGTAGATGGAATCATTCAGAATCGGGCCCGCATGGCTTGAACCTGCCAAACCCACGAGTCGAGGTGAGTGAAAATCTGATGCCGAAGCATTCCAGGCCATAGCCAATAAAAGCCCGATGAAGAGAAATTGACTAAAACTATTTGAGCGCGGAAGACTCATTTCAATCCTGTTGTTTTTCAAGCTAACCTCGTGATTTAAGAGCCTGAAACCAACGCTACAATCCTTTGCATCTGGTGTAAAGGCAAGCTAGTCTGCTCCTCATGTTGCGTGTAAAAAAGGCCGTTATTCCCGTGGCCGGACTGGGTACTCGATTCTTACCGGCAACCAAGTCGATTCCCAAGGAACTGGTTACGATTGTTGACCGTCCGTGTATTCAATATGTCGTGGAAGAGGCAATGCGTGCTGGAATCCGCGAAATCGTCTTCGTCAATGCTCGTCATAAAGAAGCTATCGAAAATCACTTTGATTCCAATTTTGAAATAGAACAGACCCTGCTTGCACGAGGGAAGAAGGAGCTAGCAAAGCAATCCTCCGAGGTCGGTGAAGGCGCGGTCTTTATTTCGGTACGTCAAAAAAATCCTCTGGGTTTGGGTCATGCCATCCTTTGTGCGCAGCCGGTGGTTGGCAATGAACCTTTTGCGGTTCTTTTGGGTGATGACCTGATGGATTCTGATCCGCCCTGTATCGGCGAACTGCTTGAAGTATATGAACGGACCGGCAAGTCGACAGTTGCCGTCATGGAAGTTCCTCGAGACCAAGTCAATAAATATGGAATCGTCGCTCCTAAGGGAGGATTGGATGGCAAGGTTTTCGAAGTAGCAAGCTTAGTCGAAAAGCCAAATCCGGAAGCAGCGCCCTCTTGTTGGGCCATTCCCGGGCGCTACGTACTTTCTTCCCAAGTATTTGAATCTCTCAAAGTCCAGAAAGCTGGAGCTTTGGGCGAAATCCAACTCACGGATAGTCTCGATACCTTGGCCAAGCGAGGGGAATTGCTTGCATCAGTCTATCAGGGGCGGCGCTACGATGCCGGAGATCGCCTCGGCTATTTAGAAGCGACCTTAGCTTTTGCCTTAAAACGTCCCGATCTGCGGGCAGGAATAGAGCGACTTATACGGCAGGCCTATTCTGAACTGGAGCCTTCGTGAGAATGAAATATTTAGCAACAGCAGTGGCAACGCTAATGATTCCTTTAGCCCACGCCTATATTCCAAGGTCGGGATTTCAGGTAGAGCAGTTGGCAAAGCAGAAAAATGTCCTTCAATCCCTCTCCATCGATTCTTTGGTCATTCTCTATCGAGATGGGCAACCGACCGACACGAAATTTTTTGAAAGAACCTTGGTAGATTTCAAGGAGCGAAAAATTCAAAGTGTTGCAATGTTAGATGCAAGTAAGCGCATCTATGAAATTCAGAGAAAAGTGAAGTTGACGTCGTCTCTAGCCGCTCCACTTTTTGAATTATTGCTTGATCGAGATGCTTCCAGCCTGAAGGTTACCTTGCTTAATCTAGGAATTCCGATTCGTTCAGAGTTTGAACTTGATCGCGCCAAATCAGAAGAAGAGCGGCGCTCGATGGAAAAAACTAATCTCAAGCGATGGAAGGATCGCCAAAGTTGGGTCATTGGCGAAGGCGCTAGCCAATTTTGGTTAGAGAAGTCGTCTTTCTTGCCATTGCGACTCCTTTGGAAAGACGGGAAAGGTGTTCGCTGGGAAGCTGAGTTTGGAATGCCTTACCTTTATCGAGATAATCTCTCCTATCCGCCAACCATTTGGATTCGCCGCGAAGATCAATTGGTTATGGAGATTCGGACTCAAACGGTAGACGCTGATGTCAAAGGCCTAAAATTTCTGCCGAAGTCATTGAATGGGTTTACTCATGAGGGACAATCCGTCGACGAAGATCTTCGCAAAGGTTTAGGGCTGTATTATCGCTGGGTCCGTTGAATGATCGGCACTAGTATAGGAGAGGATCGGCTGGTATCCGTCGCGGTACCGAGGCCAACGCACCAGCTTTTTTCGTACCGAGTTCCTTCACTCTTAGTCAAAGACCTTTCCCCTGGCCAATGGGTCAAAGTTCCTTTTGGAAAAGCCCAACTTTATGGATTTGTGGTCAAGCCTTCGGAGTCTTTGCAGTCTCTGCCAGAGGGAGTCGCATTAGAGCGGATTCGAAGCGTTCTCGAAGTGGGCTCACCTAAGGACCTAGTTCCTGCAGAAATTCTCAACCTCTGCCATTGGATCAGTCGTTATTATCGTATTCCGCTGGGAGAGATACTGGGTGCAGCAGCTTCTCCTGCTGCGATGGGCTTAAAACTAAAAAAAGAAGTGCATCTCTCAGTGCGTGAGCTACCCGAGCCAAAAGACCTGGTTCTGAATCTGGAGCAAGCGCAGGCCCTTCATATCCTTCAATCATCACCATTACCGGTGGGGCTACTGCACGGAGTGACGGGAAGTGGAAAGACCGAAGTGTATATGGTTTGGGCGAAGGAAGTGCTCAGGCAAGGCAAAGGAGTGCTTTTTCTTGTTCCCGAAATAGCGCTGACCCATCAGTTGAAAGCTCGGTTGGAATCCGCATTGGGATTTGAGGTCGGACTTTGGCATTCTGTTCAACCTGCGACTGAACGACGAAGGCTGTGGCGATCGCTCATGGATGGAAAAATGCGCTGCGTAGTTGGAGCGCGCTCAGCACTTTTTGCACCCATTCAGAACCTCGGCCTTATCCTGGTCGATGAAGAGCACGATCCTAGCTTTAAGCAGGAAGAGCGTGCTCGCTACAACGCTCGGGATTTGGCGATGGTACGCGGTCGAATGAGCGGGGCTCGTGTTGTACTTGGATCTGCTACGCCTAGCTTTGAGAGTTTGCACAATGCTCGGACAGGAAAATATTCTTTTGCTGAAATCAAGCAGCGCTATTCGGACGCGACACGACCGACAATAGAAGTTCTTTCTTTACAGGATGAAGCGTGGGTCCCGGATCTGCGTTTCCCGCTAGCCGTAAAAAGTGTCGAGGCACTCAAA
>CAUJDS010000020.1 GCA_963169695.1 Bdellovibrionota bacterium | reverse complement strand
GTAAGTATCTCGGATTTAGTCAACGATGCGATCAAAGGACTGCTGAGTGAAGATGAGAGCGATTTGGCTGCTTTTGAGGATCGAAAAAAGGAGCCTCGGTCGGATTTTGCCACCTTTTTGAAGCAGCTGCGATCCGATGGAAAGCTATAAGATTGAAATCACTCGGTCAGCAAAGAAGGAAATTCAGTCGCTTGAGGCGACCGATCGAAAGCGGATCGTTGCAAAGATTTTAGCTCTAAGCTCGAACCCCCGTGGCCCGGATTCAAAGAAGCTCTCTAACAATGAGTACTATCGAGTAAGAGTCGGAGTGTTTCGCATCCTTTATGAAATTATTGACCATAGACTGGTTGTGACGGTTGTTCGCGTGGCTCACCGTAGCAAGGTTTATCGTTAGCGGCTTCTTGGCGCATTAAGTCAGCACAAAAATTTAAGGTCTCCCGGAGTATTCCGATCAGTGCATTGTCCGGGCAAGAGGAGCTTTTGGTGGGTGCTCTAGCTTGGACACTTGACTGAGGACCGCTATTACAGCCACGGTTCGACGAGGAGTCGAATGGGTACAGCTTACGGTGGGTAGTAGTGGTCCTCTTTTTTTATTTTTGGCGGTATGAGAAGCTAAACTTATCCGCCAAAGCTCCGTGTGACCTTTGAACACCGAACGGAGCGGGATGCGTGGCGAAGGCTGTCAAAATGGTCCCTTTTCGATTAACTCCCGCAGTCAAATACTTACTGATCGCCATCTTTGCGGGGTTTTTGATCCAGCAGACGGCGGACCAATTTTTTGGTGCCAACCTCCTTGGCGTGTTGGGATTGATTCCAGCCGCGTTGGTGAATCAGGCTTGGGTTTGGCAGCTGGTGACTTATGCCTTTCTTCATGGTGACCCCACTCATTTATTCCTCAACATGATGATGTTGCTGTTCTTGGGATCAGAGATCGAGGCCCTCTGGGGCGCGCGGCGGTTTTTGACGTATTACTTCTTTTGTTCGATTTCGGCGGGGCTGGTCTACCTTCTGCTCCAAGTATGGATCACTCAAGGACTTCATACTCCGATGGTTGGTGCGTCAGGTGCGATCTACGGGCTCTTGACCGCGTACGGAATTTTCTTTGGAGAGCGGACCTTGCTCTTCATGCTTTTGTTTCCGATGAAGGCAAAGCACTTTGTCTGGATCCTTGCGGGGCTTGAGTTTTTTACTTCGCTCTATTCGCGGCAGGGCGGACTTTCGAGTGTGGCGCATCTCGCCGGAATGGCGTCAGGATTTTTATTTCTTTATGTTTCGACCAAGTGGCGCCAGAGACAGACCCAGAAGTCTCGTACCTCCAAGTCCAGTGGGAAGAGTCACCTTCGGTTGGTGGTGGATCCTGCTGAAGAAGCCGAGAAGAAGCCCAAGCCCAAAACGTGGCATTGACAAACCCTAGCAATTAGCAATACTCCCAAGACTTATGGCACTTCTTTCGAAAGCCTCCGAAGAGAAACAGTATGACGTTCGTTTATTGGAGAGAAATCTCACTCGCGGAGTCATGACCCACAAAGACCGAGAAAAATTCCTGAAAGGGTTGTCCGACGATGGCGTCAATGCGCTGTGGGTAAATACGGAACACCTTGCGTCTGGAGAGGGCAGGTCCGGATCCAATGGCTTCGATGACTAAAGAGAAGATCGTCATCCTAGGCACAGGCCCTGCCGGGTTGACTGCAGCAATCTATGCTGCGCGAGCTAACCTTTCTCCGCTCGTCATTGAAGGAGTGGAACCAGGTGGGCAGTTGACCCTGACCTCCGATGTAGAAAATTATCCAGGATTTCCTGAAGGTATTATGGGTCCAGACATGATGACGAAGTTTCGTCAGCAGGCGGAACGTTTTGGCGCGCGCTTTGTGGTCGGCGAAGTGGTGAAGGCGGAATTACGATCCTCTCCCTTGAAGCTTGAATTGTCCTCGGGCGATAGTGTCGAGGCCACGTCTTTGGTTATTTCTACCGGAGCATCAGCAAAGTGGCTGGGCATACCTTCCGAGAAGAAATTGATGGGCAAGGGTGTCAGTGCCTGCGCAACCTGTGACGGCTTTTTCTTTAAGAACCAAAAAGTAGCAGTCATCGGTGGGGGCGATACCGCTTTGGAAGAAGCGAGCTTTCTTTCGCGCTTTGCGAGTTCGGTGGTTTTGATTCATCGGCGTGATCAGTTGCGTGCCAGCAAAATCATGCAAGACAAGGCTAAGAAGAATCCAAAGATCAGCTTTATCTGGAATGCAGCAGTGGATGAAATCTTGGGAACCGATGGAGTCACGGGCTTGCGTTTGCAGGATACTGTGACGAAAGCCAAGCGTGAGATTGAAGTTCAAGGTGTGTTCATTGCTATTGGCCACCAACCCAATACCAAACTTTTTGAAGGCCAACTGAAGACCAATCCTGCGGGTTATTTGCTGGTTCATTCGGGTTCGACCAAAACGGACTTGCCGGGAGTTTTTGCGGCGGGGGATGTCGCGGACCCGCACTATCGTCAAGCAGTCACGGCCGCAGGCACAGGTTGCATGGCCGCAATCGATGCCGAGCGCTATTTGGAATCCCTTGAGTCATGAGCTCAGAAGGACGGTCCGAACAAGAGCTGGTCCGAATCGAGAAGCTCAAGAAGCTTCAAGAGCGCGAGCCCATTGTATATAAAAATGGCTTTGTCCCTAAGGATACCGCGCTCGCCTTGCGCGAAAAGTACTCCGATCAAAGCAAAGAAGCCCTCGAGACCCTTGCAGTCCCTGTCACGGTAGCAGGTCGCTTGATGGCCATTCGACTCTTCGGGAAGGCAGCTTTTCTACAATTGCAGGATCGGACCGGAAGCATTCAACTTTTTGTTCAACAGACGGCCTTGGGAGACGAAGGCTATCAACGATTTAAGGAATTGGACTTGGGCGATATTGTCTTTGCCAAAGGTGCGGTCTTCAAAACCAAGACGGAAGAACTTAGCATTAAGGTCGAAACACTTACGCTTTTGACCAAAGCTCTGCACCCATTGCCTGAAAAGTTTCATGGAATTGCCGATGTCGAAATCAAATACCGGCAGCGATACCTGGACTTGATGACCGACTCGACGGTACGCGAGCGATTTCAGCGCCGGTCGAAGGTCGTGGAATGCATTCGCAGTTATTTTGCGGAACGAGATTTTTTGGAAGTCGAAACACCCATGATGCATCCCTTGGTGGGAGGTGCGGCGGCGCGCCCCTTTGCAACGCATCACCATACGCTGGATATGCCACTCTACCTCCGAATTGCACCTGAGCTTTATTTGAAGCGATTGGTGGTTGGTGGGATGGACCGGGTATTTGAGATCAACAGAAATTTTCGCAACGAAGGAATTTCGATCCAGCACAATCCTGAGTTTACGATGCTGGAATTTTATTGGGCTTATGCCACTTACGAAGACTTGATGGATCTGACGGAAGATCTTTTTCGAACGGTGGCTACTAAGGTTTTGGGCAAGCCCGAACTTGTCTACCAAGGAACCGAGATTCAATTGGGTGGGGCATGGCGGCGCTTGAGTGTGGAGCATGCGATATTGGAGTATTCTGACTTTGCCCAGAAGCATAGCCGCACGGAGTTGCGCAATAAGGGAGTGCTGACTCGCTTTGCCACTTCTCATCACATTCCAATTAAAGACGTCATGTCCGTGGGTGAGCTACAGATGGCGATCTTTGAGCATTTTGCCGAGCCGAAGTTGATTCAGCCGACTTTTGTTACTCACTATCCTATCGATGTATCGCCGCTATCTCGATGCAATGACAAGGATCCGTTTTTGACGGATCGCTTCGAGCTCTTTATTTATGGTCGTGAGATTGCCAATGGATTTTCAGAATTGAATGATCCCTTTGATCAGAAACGCCGATTTGAGGCTCAAGTAGAAGCAAAGACCCAGGGCAATCACGAGGCCTGCGATATGGATGAAGACTACGTGCGAGCTTTGGAATACGGACTTCCTCCCACAGCGGGCGAAGGAATCGGAATTGACCGAATGGTCATGCTTTTTACGGATGCAGCTAGCATTCGAGATGTGATTCTGTTTCCGCAAATGCGGAAAAAGCACTAAAGCAAGCTCAGCCCTAGGATCGAAAGCCAATGCACTGTCATGACTCCATACGCGTGTGCGGCACTTCGATCCGGGATTCCTAACACCCAACCATTCACCCACTTTTGCTGAAAGAGAAAGGTGAGCGCTAGGACTACCAGCATCGCTGCAAAAATTTTTTTGGAGCGCTTGCCAAGGTCGTTTTCAAAAATGGAAAAAAAAGCGCCGGGCAAGTATGCCCCTGCCCAATACCAGGCTAGCGGGTTAGCTAGTTGCATAAGGAGCACCCAAGGTGTGGTTAGGGCAAGTGCCTTAGAAGAAAAATGTCGAGCAGATTTGATCTGACGGAGGCCCTGCAATGCCAGAAAGCCCAAAATTCCAAGACAGGCCAAGGGGATGAGAAGCGTTCCTCCTGGGACGATGGACTTCAAGGGTGCTAGCCGAGACCAGATGGACTGATTGGCGGGCAAGGTGAAGAGTTCGGGATTTTGATGTTTGAGCACTTCAAGCCAGGACAGGTACCACTGGAGCGTAAGCTCAGTTCCGGCGGTTAATAGCGGTATGGCAAGCCAGCCTAGAAAAGAGGCTAGGATCAAATGAATCCGAAACGACAAAGCCCATCGGGGTTGAGTCACCCAAAGCCGATAGCCAAAAGGTATCCAGAGAAAAAGCCAGGGCAGTTTGACGATTGGAAGAAAAGCGAGGATCCAAGCGGTGGCCATGGGTTTGGTGTCGAAGAGTCGAAAGGCCAGCAGCATAAGTCCGAGTCCGAGGAGTTCAGCCTGTCCCATGGCAAGCGTGACTCCGGCTCCCTGCCACGCAAGGATGAGGCCGCCGCAGAGACAGAGCAGATCCCTCTTTGAGCGCCAGACCACACCGAAAAAAATGCCTAGCACCCAAAGCAAGATGGCTAGGCCTCTCACAAGGTAAAAGGCGACTTGAGGATTGTTCGGCAAAATTTGAAGAAAAGGAATCAACCCTGGGCTGTAATTGTATTTGGATTCATTCCACGAGGCGAAGTAAGGATCGACTCCTTGGGCAACTCGGGTCTTGACCTTCCATAGGACGTGGTAATCGTGGGGAAGGTTTTCCACGCTAAAATGCGGCGAGTAGTCCCGAAAAAAAAGCGAGACCGCAACCAGACTCAGGATCCCAAAGGCCAACACTCGCACCATCACTATCTGCTACCTCGCTTTCGGCTTCATTGGTAGACTCAAGGCATGTTTCTCCCGATGCTGGCTAAGCGATTTTTGCTATCGAAGTCTCACGATCGATTCCTTTCTTTTATTACGGGAGTATCGGTGTCGGGTGTGGCTCTCGGTGTCTTGGCACTCACCGTAGTGACGAGTGTCATCAATGGGTTTGAAGACGAATTGCGTCGAGCGGTCACTGCGGTCAATGGCGATGTTGTTTTGTACACGCGAGGCAATCCGGTAAACCATCCCGAAACGATTCTGCAACGCATTCGCCAGATTGTTCCGGAGGCGCAGGGGCTGACGGAGTCTTTTGTCACGGAACTGATGGTCTCAGGGTCCAAAGGAGTTGCGGGCGCGGTATTGGAAGGAATCAATCAAGACACGGTTGGCGAAGCAACAGAGGTTTCGCATCGACTGTCCGAAGGTCGAATGCCTCAGAAAGCGAATGAAGTTGTTGTAGGGAAGGCATTGGCCGAGCGTTTGGGGCTTCACGTTGGAGATTCCATGCGCTTGATCGCGCCGATGACGGCCGGCGGTGAGGGGCAGAAGTTGGGTGCTTACGCGCCACAAGCTGAGGAAGCATTGGTCACTGGAATTGTTCAGCTTGGAATGTATAAGTACGATTCGAAGTTTGTTTACGCGACGCTCGCTTCGGTACAGCATTTTTTGAATCAACCGGAGAAGGTCACTTCTTTTAGGATTCGATTGCCTGGCAATGTGGATTCTGGCGAGGTTGCCAGTCGTCTGTATCAGAATTTTGGCTATCCTTTTGTCAGTAAGAATTGGGCTCAGCTGAATCGAAATTTATTTTACGCCGTAAAATTAGAAAAGGCAGTCATCACGGTCATTCTTACGGCGATTGTGCTGGTTGCTGTTTTCAATGTGGTGAGTACCTTGATCATGATGATTCATGAGAAGGCTCAGGCCATCGCCATTCTTAAAGCGATGGGATTTCGGCGTGGCCAGGGATTTGGACTCTTTTGTCTTATTGGGACCGGTATCGGAGTAGTGGGTACGGGACTTGGACTTTTGGGTGGGTTGGGTCTGAACGAGTTGATTCGAAAGAAACGATGGATTGAACTTCCTGCTGATATCTATCATATTAATTTTTTGCCAGTCGTAGAGCGTTGGACAGAAATTGCGATGATCGCGGGTTTTTCGATCTTCTTGTGTTTTCTAGCAACGCTTGTTCCGGCAATTCGCGTATCGATGAAGTCTCCCTTGGATGGATTGAGAAATGACAGCTAGTTCTAGTGGTTTTTTAGTAAAAGCAGAGCAAGTCACGAAGACTTTTATCAAAGGCAAGGATCGCATTCCGGTTTTGCGAGGCGTGTCTTTTTCGCTCGCTCCGGGAGAAGCTGTCGGCATTACAGGAAAGTCAGGCGCAGGAAAATCAACCTTGCTTCATATTTTGGGCACCTTGGAGCCGCCAACATCGGGGCGGATTTTATTCGGATCCGCAAGCCAGGACCTTGCGCGACTTTCGGAGCGGGATCTGGCACAGTTTCGAAATCGAATGTTGGGATTTGTGTTTCAGTTTCACTACTTGCTTCCAGAATTTTCTGCACTGGAGAATGTGATGATGCCCGCGATGATCGCCGGCTTGTCCCATTCCGCTGCAACCAAGCAAGCGAGCGCGCTCTTGGACTTCGTGGGGCTCTCGCATCGATTGCAGCATCGCCCTTCGGAGTTGTCGGGAGGAGAGCAACAGCGCGTCGCTATTGCACGATCGGTGATTCTCAAGCCCAAGCTCCTCTTGGCAGATGAGCTGACGGGCAATCTAGATACTGCCAATGGAGAGATGGTGGTGGACCTCTTGCGTCGCCTCAATCAAGAAACAGGCGTGACCATCCTGATGGTTACGCATGACGAAAATCTCGCAAAAAGAATGCAGCGTGTCTTGGTTATGCGTGACGGGATGCTTGCCTAGTCCCTTGGTCATGATTGCACAGAATCGATTTGACTAATTCAGTTGGCACACCTAGACATGTAGAAAGTGAAATCCCGGTTTAAGTGTTTTTGTCAGTTACTTGCTTTGCTGGCGGTGTGCACTCTTGTCCCAGGACTTGCGGGTCCTGTATCAGCACGAGTAACAACCGGTGAATCCCTTCGTTCCTACGAGGGCCGCAGGATTGCGGAAATTCAGATCCAAGGACTTAAGAAAATTGAAAAAGCTGCGGTGGAAGCCAAGCTCAAAGCCAAAGTCGGCGAAAAATTATCATTAAAAAATTTACGTGAAGAAATTCGCTCGATTCATGGAATGGGCTATTTCGATGACATTGAAGTGCAGAGCGATACTCGAAGCGACGGTGGCATCAAGCTCACGTACGTATTCAAAGAGCGACCTGTTCTTTCGGAAGTTCTTTTTGAAGGAAACGAACGCATTGATACCGATGACCTCAAGGGTGTTGTCAAATCGAAGGAATGGTCGATTCTCGATGTGAATCGCGTCCGCGAGGATGTTCAGAAAATTCAAAGCCATTATGAAGAAAAAGGTTTCTACCTCGCGAAGGTGAAGTACGACATTTCGCCCGATAAGGAAGATCCCGAAAAGGTGAAGTTGACTTTCAAAATTCGGGATTTTGAAAAAGTCGAAGTCAAGAAAATCACCTTCTTAAATAATAAGGCTTTTCAGGACAATGAACTGAAAAACGTGTTTCAAGAAACTCGCGAGGGTGGATTCTTCTCCTTTCTTTCTGGGGCGGGGTCCTTTAAGGACACCTCCTTTAAGCAAGACTTGCAACGGTTGACGTACTGGTACCTCGATCACGGTTACGTCAAGTTTCGGTTCGAGAATCCTGTGATCACCGTCACTGATGATAAGCGTTGGATGTACATTTCGACTTACGTCGAAGAGGGCGACCAGTATCAGATGGGGGATTTGGATTTTTCGGGTGACCTCCTATTTCCCAAAGAAGAACTTCGAAGCGAAGTGAAGTTGATGAAGGATGAAATATTTAAGATCTCTGCTCGTAACTTAGATATTCGTCGACTAACCGAGAAGTATCAAGATCTTGGCTATGCCTTCGTCAACGTGATTCCAAAGATGAATATCGATGAGAAGACGCGCAAGATCGACATTGATTATTCTTTTGAAAAAGGAAATCTCGTCCATTTTGGCGAAATCCGAGTGCTAGGGAACAACAAGACTCACGATAAAGTGATTCGGCGCGAATTGAGGATTCATGAGGGAGAGTTGTACAACGGTACCAATCTCCGGCTTTCTAAGGAACGCGTGGAGCGCTTAGGCTATTTTGAACCAGGCCAAGTAGTTTTCAATACGCTCACACGCAAGGGTCATGATGACTTGGTCGATATTGAGATCAGAGTCAAAGAGCGATCCACCGGCACGATTACGGTTGGTGCAGGTTACGGCAGTGTGCAGAACTTCTTCTTCACGGGCCAAGTCCAGGAGATCAATCTCTTTGGTAAGGGACAGACGCTGAGTTTCCAGGCTCAGTATTCTGCCGACCGAAAACAGCGAAGCTTCAATCTTGGATTTACGGAACCTTATGCCTTCGACACCAAGTGGTCGATGGGTGGTGATCTTTTCTCGCTGACTTACTTGGTTCCTAATAAATACTTCATTCGTAAATTAGGATTTGACGTACGGTTTGGCTATCCTGTCACAGACGACATTTCGGCCTTTATTACCTACAAGAATGAAGGACTCAAAATATCGGATAAGGATGATGCTGCCGAAGACACCTCTTTGGACGAAGGCGTGCTTTCAAGCATTATCTGGAGTGCGGTGAGAGATAAGCGCGACAATCGTTATGAAACCAATAGCGGAGATTTTGAAAAGCTCTCTCTCGAGACTGCAGGAATCGGCGGCGATAAGAAGTTCCTGAAGCTTACGGGGAATCAGCGCTACTACACTCCAATTATAGGTGATTTGGTATTCCGAACCAATTTGGAATATGGGCATATATGGGATGTCAGTGATCGTCCCACGCCACCTTCGGAGAAATTCTACCTCGGTGGACCAAACAATATGCGAGGCTTTTCGACCTTCTTGTTAGGGCCATTGCGATTCAATAGTTCTGGAGATCCCGTACCAACGGGAGGGATGGTTCAGGCATTTGGAATGTTTGAGTTGGAGTACCCTCTTATCAAGGAAGCAGGCCTGAAGTGGGTCCTCTTTGCCGACGCCGGAAATGCTTGGTCCTCGTTTCCTGGTACGAATGGGCAAGATTTTGGAATTCGAGCTGACTATGGATTTGGATTCCGCTGGTTCTCTCCATTGGGTCCTTTGCGGTTTGAGTGGGGATTTCCGGTTGACCGCCGACCTTGGGAAGACGCGGTTTCTTTCTGGTTCTTTATCGGCCAGCCGTTCTAAAGGTCAGCGAAGTAATGACGCCGGGCATTATTATTTTCTAAGGCTACTACCCGAACTGGAAGCATGTTAAACCAATTGGAATTGTTCGTTATGAGGAGGTTCTACGGATGAATGCAGGTTTGCTCGGTTTGTTGATGGGTTCTTTCTTTTTAAGTCAGGCTCATGCCGCAACAGCGGTTGCTCCCGGCGTCAAGCTTGGCACCGTGGATATGCAGAAAATTTTGATGTCGGTCGCGGCAGGAAAAAAAGCGCGCGAATCATTGGAAGTTATTTTTAATAAGCGAAAAAAAGAACTTCAGGAGAGCGAAGCGGAAGTGAAGAAGCTTCACGAACAGTTTCAGAAGAAATCGTTGGCGATGAACGAACAGGCACGTGCTGAGAAGCAGGCTGAAATTCAGCAAAGAATTATGATGTTGAATCAAATGGGACAGAAATCGCAAGAAGAGCTTGCCGCAGAAGAAACAAAGCTCAAGGCCCCCATCATCAAGCATATCAAGGAATTGGTTGCGGAACTCGCCAAAGAAAAATCCTACACCATGGTTTTTGAAGGCAGCGAAAACAATGTGATCTATTCCATGGATCAAGATAATTTGACGGAAGAAGCGATCAAACGCTTCGACAAGAAGTTTGGTAGCAAGCTAATTTCTAACTAGCCGAAGTGAATTGGAATCTTGATGGGTACGAGTGTTCGTGAATTGCTGGATTGGATTCCGGGGCGAGTTGCCAATCTCGAGTACTTTGCAGAGCGTTGTTTATCGCGGGAGTTTGCCACGGTGGCCGCTCTTGGTGAAGCGCAAGAGATGCATTTGGCGTTCTTTTTTTCTAAGGAGTATCAGCAAGAACTCCTTCGATCCAAAGCTGGTGTCTTGGTCACAGGCGAAGCTTTTGTAGAACCACTGAAGCAGTCTGGCCTTCCTTTGTGGTCTGAGACAGTGATCATCGCAGTGAAAGATCCCTATCTGGCGATGGCTCAGGTCTCGAATCGACTTTGGCAAAGACTTTGTCCAGGTCCAGGCGACACGAGTTCGGTATCAAATTCCATTCATCCAACGGCCGTCCTAGATCCCACTTGCCGTATCGGCGCAGGGGTGGTCATCGGTGCTTATTGCGTGTTGGGTGCGAATTGTGTTTTGGGTGATGGAGTTCAATTGGGATCGGGATGCACCCTTGGGAGTGAAGTGGAATTGGGCGCGTCTACGGTGTTGTTTCCAAGAGTTACTATTTATGATCGCGTAAAGGTCGGCGCGAATGTGAGAATCCACAGTGGCGTAGTCCTCGGTGCTGATGGATTTGGATATGCGCTCGAGCGTAGTCCGGATGGAAAGCCCTTGGGTCATTGTAAGATTCAACACTTTGGAAGCGTTCGTATCGGCGATGATGTCGAAATCGGAGCCAATACTTGCGTGGATCGAGGAACTTTTGAAGATACAATCATCGGTAAGGGTGCCAAATTGGATAATCAAGTCCAGGTTGGACATAATGTCGTGATTGAGCAAGGTGCGATCATCTGTGGTTGCGCCGGATTAGCTGGAAGTAGCCATGTTGGGGCTTTTGCGCTCGTTGGTGGATTGGTAGGAATCTCCAACGGTGTAAGCGTAGGGGCGGGTGCTAAAGTTGCAGCTTGTAGTCTCTTGTCCAAAGATGTGCCCGCGGGTACCACTGTCGCTGGTAATCCTCAGCGTGAGGTGTCCACCCATTTTAGAATTCAGGCGCTGATGAATCGACTAGCAAGTAGTCGGAAAGAACGTAACCAGAAGCGCGAAAACCAAAATAACGAAACGAGGCCCCTATGATTCATCCCACTGCACTTGTTGACCCCCATGCAGAAATTGATCCTAGTGTAGAGATTGGACCCTATTGCGTTGTGGGTCCTCACGTTAAAATCAAGAAGGATACTCAGCTAGTAAGTCATGTCGTTGTGCAAGGTCATACCGAAATTGGCGAAAGCAATGTGTTCTATCCTTTTTGTGTCGTTGGCGGTGTACCACAGGACTTGAAGTATAAAGGGGAACCGACGCGAGTCAAAATCGGAAATTCCAATCGCATTCGAGAGTCCGTGACAATCAATTTGGGTACTGCTCAGGGCGGTGGCGTGACGGAAATCGGAGACCACAATCTTTTGATGGCTTATGTGCATTTGGGCCATGACTGTAAAGTCGGCAATCACGCTATTTTAGCAAACTATGTGGGGCTTGCAGGTCACGTTGATATTGGAGACTTCGCAAATTTAGGTGGAATGGTTGGCGTATCTCAGTTTGTGAGTGTCGGATCCTATACCTACATTACCGGGCAATCAGGATTAGAGAAGAGTGTGCCTCCTTACTCCATTGCAATGGGATCTCGTCCTTGCCGAGTCAAAGGGGCCAATATCATTGGTTTGCGGCGTGCGGGGTTTTCGGCCGAGACCATCACTAAAATTAACGAAGCGATTAAGCTTTGGTCACGACCTGATTTTGAAAAAGAACAGTCCCTCATCGAAATCGAGTCGCAATTCGGGGATGTTGAAGAGATTCGTACTTTTGTTGCCTTTATTCGGGGCAATCAGTCGGGTGTCGTACGATAAAATGCGCGTACTGATCTCCGCAGCCGAAACCTCTTCCGATTTGCACGGTGCGCGAGTTTTAAAGTCCCTGCATAAACAATTGCAAAAAGATGGTCGCGCGCTGGATGCCTTTGGGTTGGGAGGTCCTCGACTTGCTGAAGGGGGCATGCATATCCTTCTGCCTTCTTCGCGACTTTTGGCGATGGGGACCTCTGAGATTATCAGCAAGCTGCCTTCAATATGGAAAGCACGGCGCTTGATCTTGGATGAAGTGGATCGCAGCAAACCTGACTTTGCTGTGCTTATTGATTATCCCGACTTTCATTTTCGATTGGCCCGGGATTTGAGGGCGCGGGGAATTCCCCTTTATTATTTTATTCCACCTAAGGTTTGGGCTTGGAGGCAGGGTAGAGTGCGTCTGCTTCGGAAATATTTTGAAGAGTTGTTTTTGATCTTTCCGTTTGAAGCGACCTTCTATGCCAACCAAAATATTCGGGCAACCTTTGTAGGAAATCCAATGGCAGATCACCTTCCGGCGCCTTTCAAGATGGAAGAAGCTCGATCTCGATTGGGGTTGAGCGTTGGGTCTGAGGATCGTGTCATTGCGCTATTGCCAGGTAGTCGTCCCAATGAAATTTCGAGAAATCTCCCTCTAGGGCTGAGAAGCCTGGTGCTAGCTCACCAGAGGATGAAGGCTTCGAATCCGTGGAAGGTTTTGATTCCGATTCCAGATATGTTTTCAGTGGCGGAAGTTCAAAAGGCGGCCCCAGTCGATTCGCGTCTCAACTGTCAATTCTTTCAGGGGAAGTCGCACGAAGTGCTTTGCGCAGCAGATAGCGGACTTGTTAAGTCCGGCACATCCACACTCGAGGCAGCGTATTGTGGACTACCGCATATAGCATTTTATAAAGCCAGTCCGCTCACCGAATTTATTTTTGATCGAATCTTGAGCTATCAAGGTCCCGTGGCGCTTTCGAATCTTCTATCCAACTGGAAACCTGGTGAATCCTATCGCTTTAAGGAAGTTATTGCGGGCGCAGCAAGCGTGGAGAGGTTGGCTTCTGCTTGGATGGATTTGGTGGGAGATGCTCGAAGTCGTGATTTGGCAGAGCGGGGCATAGAAGAGGTCCGCGCCAACTTAGCTATGGAGCAGAGTCCAAGCGACACCGTTGCAAATATTCTGATTGAACGCTGCCGAGCGCGGGAGGCGTCCCCGTGAGTTGGCTCAATCTTTCAGGATCGTTTCTTTGGTCCTCGGCAAATGCAGCGAGACGACTCCTTTGTGATCGCGGATGGGTTGCTTCTCATCGACTTCCTTCGAGGGTAATTTCCGTTGGCAATATTCAAGCGGGAGGTACCGGAAAAACTCCGCTGGTTATGTTCTTGGCCCGGCAGGCAGTGGCTCGCGGAATCACCGTAGGTGTATTGATGCGCGGATACCGGGGAGAAAGTGAGAAAAAAGGAGCGATCCTTCTTCCTCACGCACATCCTGTAGATCCTTATGTTTATGGAGATGAAGCGGCATTGATGGCTTGGCAAATCCCTGAGGTGCCAATTGGAATTGGCGCAGATCGAGTAAAGTCCTACCACGAACTAATAAATCAGTGGGGTAAGACACCTGATTGGGTGTTATTGGACGATGGATTTCAGAGTACTTCTGTTCAAAAAGATCTCGAAATTCTTCTGGTCACTGGGAGCAGTCGAAGCGATAGGCTGTTTCGAGACTTTGATCGATGTAAGTTGCGAGCGCACCTCCTTTTGCAGACCAAGGGGCCTTGGCCCCAGCAGGATTGGTCCGGTAGTGAAGTACTGGCAATGAAGCGCATTTATGATGAGCAGGTCCCGCGTTCAAAATCGGT
Source organism: Bdellovibrionota bacterium (assembly GCA_963169695.1). GTDB lineage: Bacteria > Bdellovibrionota > UBA1018 > UBA1018 > CAUJDS01 > CAUJDS01. Next base: position 31,280 of record CAUJDS010000020.1, on the reverse strand, counting down.
GGTCCTTGTGACAGGTGTCGGTGCCCCTCAGGAGGTTCGAGATTCTTGGGTCAAAGATTTGGATCTCAGCATTCATCGGCACTTTTCATTTTCAGATCATCATCGTTATTCCCAAGAAGAGATTCAGGCAGTCTTCGATGCAACTCCCGAGGGCATGCCAATCGCACTAACTGGCAAGGATTATGTAAAATGGCGTTGGCAATTGGCTCGGCTGCCCAACCATCCAAGATTGAAAGATCTGTATGGAATTGAGCCTAGGTTGAATTTTGCCCTAACGCCTTCGGAAGAAATTTGGAATCGAGTGTTATGGGGCGACTGATCGGGCTTCCTCTATTATATGGAGTCTCATTTCTTTTGGGCCTGTTGCCAAGGTCTGGGCAGATTTTCCTTGCCGACCGCCTGGGGGATTTTTTGGGTTGGATTGGACTTCGGCGTTCTGTGGTTGAAAGCAATTTGGGAATCGTATTTCCAGCCTTAGGCCAGGAGCAGAAAGAGAAGGTCATCCGGGACTACTATAGGCATTTCGGAAACCTTGTCTTGGAGATCCTATTACTTTTTGGTCCCTTTCGGAAATTTCTACAACGCTACTCGGAACTTCAAGGAATGGAATACTACCTCGCTGTTAAGGCTCAAGGTAGGCCCGTCCTCTTCGTGTCGAGTCACGTTGGTAACTGGGAAGTCATGGTGGGGACTGGTGCGACACTTGGCAAGATGCCGTTGATGATGGTTACCAAGCGTATTAAGCCAGCCTGGCTTCATGAGGCGATAGAAAAGCGCAGGCGTTTGGTCGGAGTACAAGCTGCTTACGAACCCCGCACCCTTCAATCGGCATTGAAGCACTTGAGAAAGGGCTGTGACGTTGGATTGGTAATCGATCAGTACAGTGGTCCACCCGTTGGATATCGAGTACCTTTTTTTGGGAAGATGGTTGGGACTTCTTCAGTGGCGGCCATTCTAGCTAAACGGACCGGTGCAGCACTGCTTCCAGTTGTTTGTCACCGTGCGCCTAAGGGGCGTTGGACGGTAGAAATCCGACCCGAGATTCGAATGAATGAGCATGCTTCTGAATCCTCGGATGCAGAATGGACTGCTACGCTGGTCAAAGGGGTGGAACAGGACATTCGAAGTTATCCAGAGCAGTGGCTGTGGATTCATCGACGGTTCAAAGGCGACCTGGGTCCACTGCTAGAAAATGAATGGAAGCAAAGGCCTAGGAGTTAGGTTAGAATTTATTGCATGAAACGACGGTGCATTTGGTTTCTGATCTTCTTTTTTGGTTGCTCATCGGCTGAACTTGTTCCTATTAAGGAATTGTCTGACCTTCCGGATGAGGCACCATCAGAGTTTCAGGAGAAATTTCGAGTCAGCGAGGCATTGCAAAAAGAAGACCGAGAAGCCGAGGGACATGCAAGTTCATCCGTCGCAATTCATAAGAAAGTGAAGTCCAAGGCGGAATTCTCCTATCCGAATCGACGAGAAGGAATGGTGGATGCGTTTTTTCCGGGAGAACGAGCGGAATACGAGCTAACCTATTTTGGAGTTGCTGCGGGGGCATTTACGGTTAGTGTTCCAGCCTATAAGACCATCAATCACCGCAAAGTTTACTCCTTACTCGGAAGGGCGCAGAGCTCTAAGGTTTTTAGTCTCTTCTACAAAGTGGATGACAGTGTGGAATCTTACTTTGATTATGAAGGCTTATTTTCGCATCGTTTTGAAATGGTACTAGATGAGAGCAAGCAGACTCGTCGCACCCTTGAACTCTATGATTCGGAGAAAAAGCAGACGTTTTATTGGAATCGATGGAACCACTACAAGAAGGGGTACATTGAAGAGAAGCAAGTTTTTCCTACGGAAGCATTTACGCAGGATAGTCTGTCCGGTATTTTCTTCATGAGAATGCGGTCTCACTCGCTTGAAGTGGGAAGTAAGTTCAGTGTGCCTATTGTTTCTGAGGGAAAAGCCTGGGAGGCGCAGTGTACGCTCGTGCGGAAAGAAATCATGAGAACGGCAATTGGCCGGCTTCCGACCCTCGTATTCAAGGTCGAGACAAAATTCAATGGAGTGCTTCAGTCAACGGGAGATAATTTTATTTGGCTATCAGACGACGATCGTAGAATTCTATTGAGACTGGATGCAAAGGTCAAAATCGGAACGGTTCGAGCGTTGATAACGGAATACGTTCCAGGCACCAGGCCTTAGGATTCGGCAGAGATCCATGATGAAACAATCAATTCTAGTAAGAAGTCCAAACTGGATTGGAGATCAAATCCTTGCCCTTCCTTTCTATGATGAACTTCGCAAGCGATACCCGAACGCTTGGATCGCTGCAAGCAGTGTCCCTTGGGTGAAGGATCTTCAGTTTCGGAATTTAGTGGACGAAGTCATTGTGCTCTCAAAGCCCGAGGTCCCCAGCTTGCTCGGCCGTTGGAAGCAGTTGCAAAAGTCCTCGCAAGAAGTTCGAAACCTGCGGTCTTGGGACATTGCCTACTGCCTGCCTAATTCTTTTTCTTCAGCCTGGTTTCTTTTTCGATCGGGAGCAAATAGGAGAATTGGCTATCGTACCGAAGCACGCGGGTTTTTGTTAAATTCAGGGAGATCGTGGGATGGTCCGTCTCGGCTTCATCGTTCTGAGGCGTATCAAGGTTTGCTTGCCGAAGCAGGATTAGCCCTGCCAAGTGCGAAGGCATTCTGGGATCAAAAGGAGCATCCGGTTTTTGATTGGAAGCGAAGTTGGCCGGGATTTCATCAGCTGCCCGTTCCCACTGATCCGTATTGGATCCTTGCACCGGGTGCCACTGCAACTTCTCGGCAATGGGAAACCGCCCGATTTTCGAAACTTACGCAGACTATTTTTCGTGAATGGGGATTGAAGCCACTGATCGTTGGAGGCCCTAAAGAGGCCCCCTTGGCGGATCAAATATTGAGAGAATCCCAAGTTCCCGGAATAGATGGTACGGCTGCCGGTCCTTTGCCAAGTCAGTGCGAACGCTTCCTGGGAGGAAAATTCTTTGTGGGCAATGAATCGGGCCTCTCACACTTTGGTTCGCTTCTAGGGCTGAGTACTTATATTGTTTGTGGTGCCGCGGATCCTAAGCGAACTCGACCTATTGGTCCCGGAAGGGTTCAGGTCATGATCAATCCAGTAGAATGTTGGCCTTGCGAGCGAAATCAATGTTATCTAGAAGCTAGCCAAAAAAATCGTTGTTTGATGGGAATCGAGTCAGACCGCGTATGGGAGGAAATTCGAATGAGTCAGGCGTCCGGAGGAATCGTTGATTTTTCAGCACCCTGATCGATTTCGAATGGTGATCCTCTGCCTTTCTAAGGCATGGGGAGGACTCGAACAAGTTGCTGCGAACGATGCGGTGGCGCTAACTCAAGCAGGGATTGCTTGCCGAGTGCTCTGTATCAAGGACAGTCCCATTCACCGGTACTTGCTGTCGCGAGGTCCTGTTTCCTGCGAGACCCTTTCTCAACCCCCACGAAATTTTCTCGATTTCAAGATGAGAGCGTTGATCAAGAAGTGGGCAGCACAAGGAGTCACGCTCCTTCACACCCATCAGACTTCTTATTTAGGTTCGCTGACTCCGTGGCTTTGGTTTCAACCTAAGCTGGCACTTGTGGTTTCACGTCACATAATGAATAACCACAATAAGCGCGGAATTTTTCATAGTATTATTTATCGTCGTGTCGACGCCTTAATTGTCATGAGCGAAGCCCTTCGAAAAAATGTTTTGGCGACCCACCGTATTCGAGAGCGGCATGTTCGAGTGGTTCGGCTTGGACTAGATTTTACGCAATTCAATGCGACGCGAGTTCATCGCAAATCCAGACGATCCGAATGGGGTGCCGAAGAGGACACTGTCGTAATCGGTCTGGTTGGTCGGATTGATCCGGCCAAGGGACAGGGCACTTTTTTGAGATCGGCCGCTCGGCTGGTGCATGATTTTCCGCAGAAGAAGCTCCTCTTTGTTTTGGTCGGAGAAGAAACCGTCGGGGCGGAGTCGGATTATTTGGCGAGTTTGCGAGAACTCCTTCGGGTTTACGACCTTGAGCGAAAGGTTATTTTTACTGGATTTATTCAAGATATTCCGGAAGTCATGGCGGCGCTAGATATTCTAGTTATGCCCTCCCGTCAGGAGGCTTTTGGGATGGTGGCTATTGAAGCCATGGCGATGGAAACGCCCGTGATTATCTCAAGCGCCGGGAGTGCTCGAGAGATTGTAGGCAATGAAGAGTATGGCCTTTTGGTGCGTCCAGAGGATGCGTTTGATCTTTACCAAAAGCTGCGCCGGATGATTGAGGGCCCCCAGGAGCGTCAGGAGATGGGAAAACAGGCTCGATTATTCGTTACGCGGGCATATGACGTGCAGGCTAGGTTGCAAAAGACCCTCGAAATCTACGAGAAACTGCTTCGATTACGTCGTTGACAAACTTAGGTGCCACCCCTATACCAGAGCAACGCGCTTAGCTTTCGCGATATCCCATTTGAAAGGTAGACTATTAAACTATGTCAGCTAGTCCTCAAAATCAAAACTGGATGAAGGAATTCGACGATTACGTCAGTGATAAAGAGCCTGAAGACGTCAATGCCTCCCGCTCCGGTCCCAGCTTCAAGGATGTTTTTGAATCATTTCAACAAGAGAGCAACCTCAATGAGGGCTCAGTAATCCCCGGAAAAGTTATCAATATCGGCCCAGATTTCGTAGCGGTCGACATCGGATTTAAATGCGAAGGACATGTTCCACTGTATGAATTCAAAGATGCAGAAGGACGTCCCAATGTTCAAGTAGGCGATGAAATTCACGTCTACCTCGAGCGCATGGAAATTGAAGAGGGAGTCATTCAACTCTCTCGCGATAAAGCAGATATCATTCGCGCATGGGATGAAATCTCTGCTGCGTGTGATTCTGGCCAAATCGTAGAAGGAACCGTCATTACGAAAGTAAAAGGTGGTCTTTCTGTCGATATCGGCGTGAAGGCTTTCTTGCCAGGAAGTCAGATTGATACAAGACCCATCAAGAACTTGGATTCTATGATTGGTCAGAAGATGAAATTCAAAATCATCAAATTCAATAAGCGACGAGGCAATATTGTTCTTTCTCGACGTGCAGTGATGCAAGAAGAGCGAGATGCTCAACGTGCTGAGACGCTTTCAAGCCTTGAAGAAGGGTCTATTGTTAAGGGTCACGTTAAGAACATTACCGAGTACGGCGCATTTATCGACCTAGGTGGTATGGACGGACTGCTTCATATTACTGATATGTCTTGGGGTCGCATCAAGCACCCAAGTGAGTTGTTCAAGGTTGGTGACGACGTTCAAGTAAAAATTCTAAAATACGACAAAGAGAAGCAGCGAGTTTCTCTTGGCTTGAAACAGGTTTCTCCAGATCCGTGGGATGAAGCGGAATACAAATTCCCAATCGGCATCACGGTGAAGGGTAAGGTTGTTAGCCTCAAGGACTACGGCGCATTCATCGCTTTGGATGAAGGCATCGAAGGTTTGATTCACGTTTCAGAAATGTCATGGACCGAGCGAGTGAAGCATCCATCCAAAGTTCTCAAAGTGGGTGACGATGTTGAATGTAAAGTCCTCGAAGTTGACGCCAAAAATAAGCGCATCAGTCTTGGAATCAAACAGCTTCAGGCTAACCCTTGGGATGATCTTGAAGCCAAGTACTCCGTAGGATCCATTGTTGAGGACGGCGCTATTAAGTCCGTAACCGACTTTGGAGTCTTTGTAGATGTTGGTGTGGGCATTGATGGCCTCATTCACGTCAGTGACATCGCTTGGACCAAGAAGTTTAATCATCCTTCTGAGAAGTTTAAGAAAGGCGACGTGGTTCGAAGCGTTGTTCTTTCGATCGATCGAGCCAATGAGAAATTTTCATTGGGAATCAAGCAACTCGAAAGAGATCCGTGGGACAATATTAAGTCTCGGTACCGCGTGGGTCAGTCCATCGACGGTGCAGTGACGAAGTTGACGGATTTTGGCGCCTTCGTCGAATTGGAAGAAGGAATTGAAGGATTGATTTACGTCAGCGAAATCGCCGATCATCGAATCGAAAAGCCGTCCGATATCCTCAAAGCTGGGGAAGTGGTTCGCGCTGAAATCATCAGCATTGAGCCAAAGGAGCGACGTATCGGTCTCTCAATCAAGCAATTGATGAAGAGCGAAGATCGAGCAACTTACGACCAGTACGTGGGCGAAAGTGATCGTAAGACGTCAATGGGAGATTTGCTGGGTGATCGCTTGAAGAACTTCTTTGGTTCTACAAAAGATTCCGGTGGCGAGGGGAATTCTGGAGATGGCGAATAGCCGAAATCCGATTTGGATTTTGCTGGGACTTTCGTTTGTTTTCTTTCTCATCTTTCTTGGTGTCTCAGCCTATGTTTTCCTTGGAAAAGGGGATGACGGGGCAAAGGGCGCGAGGGCTTCTGGCCGCTCGGTCTTTGGGACAAAATCCGAGGGAGTAGGTATCCTAGAGGTAAATGGGGTAATCATGGATTCCAAGCGAGTCCTGAAGAACCTGGAAGACCTCTCTAATAGTGATGCCGTAAAAGCGATCGTATTGAGAATTGATTCTCCGGGCGGGGCAGTAGCCCCGTCCCAGGAGATCTACGAGGCGCTAAAAAAAGAGAAAAAGCCGGTTGTGGCCTCGATGTCCTCGTTAGCGGCAAGTGGGGGCTACTATATTGCGTGCGGAGCGAAGAAGATCTTCGCCAATCCTGGCACCTTGACGGGTTCCATTGGCGTACGAATGGATTTCATCAATCTCAAGGACCTCTATCAGTGGGCCAAGGTCAAAAGGTATACCGTTAAGGCGGGGCGTTATAAAGATTCTGGTTCTGATTCTCGGGATATGACTCCAGAAGAAAAGGAACTTTTCCAAGACATGATTGATGACGTGCATATGCAGTTTAAGCAGACTGTGGCTACGTCTAGAAACCTTCCCCTCAAAGAAGTTGAAAAAATCGCCGATGGTCGGATCCTATCAGGCGCCCAAGCCTTTCGAAGCAAGCTCGTCGATGAATTGGGTACCTTGGATGATGCCATTCAGGAAGCTAGCAAGATGGCCGGTATTAAGGGTGAGCCTATCCGCTATTACCCAGAGAAGCGTAGGCACCGACTTCTCGATTGGGTCATGGAGCAAGGCGATCAGGATGAGGACTATGATTCCCTCGCCCCAGATAAAACCCTTGGAGCGCTTTTGGGACTGATCAAGCGATCGTCTTGGATGCCCCGAGTCCTTTGGCTTTGGAAGGGCTCTGCCGAAATCTAAAGCTCCCTGGTAGACCTTCTTCTTTACTCTCCTCGCAACCTTAGAGACAATGTCGGTAATGGATGGGGTGAGGCGTGAGTAGTATTTTTCGCAAAGCTTCTGGACTTGTTCTTGTACTTTTCGGGATGATGGGTGCCGCCAATGGATCTGAGTCGGTCTCTGTTGAGCGCGAGTCTTCCATTCAAGGACTAGAGATATCAGGTGGTCCTCTTTCAGTTGAAGTGACCCAATCGAATGGAAAAAAAGTTCGAACGGTTCGGCTGCGTGGAACTTACACTCGAAGTGGATGGAAATTGGGTGCGAATAAAAAGCTCCTCGCCAATCCTTCCAAAGGGAAATCGACTTTTGAAATTCCAATTATTATTCAAAAAAAGAATCAGGAGTTTGTCGTCCTGGCAATTGGACCTCAGAAAGCACGTGAGCGAGAAAAGTTAGTACTGCATTGGCAGAGTGGTGGAAGACCTCCACAGGCTGCGACTAAAAAGAAAAAGGAAGCGCAGCAATCTACGAGGGAAGAGAGTCGTGAGGAAGTAACGACTTCCTCCGGCGAGAAAAAAATGCGGTTGTCCGTGGCGGCAAAGGCACACTTGCTTTCCTATACCGAAACCAATGTCTCGAATTTTTCGGGATTTTTGATTCGTCCGTCTGTCGAGTTTTGGTGGCATATTTTTAAAAAATTGGAGCTTTGGACCAGTGCCGACTATGACGTTTTCTCGGTTAGCAGTTCTCCAGCTACCTATAGTGTAAGTTTCTTAGAGTTATGGGGGTATCTCGGCTATCGAATAGCGGAAAGTACCAAGTGGCAGTGGGTCGCTGGACCCGGGCTCGGGTTTATCAATTCCACGGGATCGAGTACGACGACGATTGCAGGGACGACGGGGACGAGCTTTGGATTTAAGGGATTGCTCTCTTATTCGTTGGATACTGAGTTTCGGTACTCTTTGAGTGACAAACATTCGCTCGCAGTTCATGCGCGGTACGCTCCGGTTTTTGGCCTCGGTCTTGGCGATCGCAACTTATTTTTTGGGGCGACCTATTACTACCGTTTTCGCTCCGGAAGTCGTGCCTTGGTTAGCCTAGGAATATCTAAACTGGATTTTGTTTTGACGACCGGAACGGTTGGAAGTTCTTCAACTCTCATTGGGGTGGGCTATCAGTTCTAGCGCTTTTATCCGTCAAAAACTCGACGCAGGACAAGGTTAGGGTTTGTTGTTAAAATAAATTTCGAAAGGTTCAAGGATGAACACCATCGACACGGTTACAGAAAAGTCTGCTTGGCGACCTTCAAAGCCTCTTTGGCACTTCTACTGCCCTCAGTGCAAAGCATCTCGGCGCGTGCGATTGCGGCCTCGCCCTGAAACACCCTTGCGAGTGATCCAGGTTACGTTGGTAGCGGCAATGGTTACCCTTGCGGCTTGGGATTGGTTGCAGTGGAAAGGGATGTTCTCTTTTCTGCCCGTTTGGGTTCTCTTTGAAGGGGGATATCGAGTATTGGCCAGGGCGCAACTCAGTTGCCCACACTGCGGATTTGATCCCTACTTGTACCTTAATGACACGCAGCGTGCTCGAGATGAAATCGAGCGATTTTGGCGTGCAAAATTTGATGAGATGGGTCATCCGTATCCTGGAGATCCCGAGCCTGAGGTGGATTCAGAATCTGCGCAGGAAGAGCCTGCCTCTCACGCATAGTGTTGTGAATTCGGCCTGCGTGCGCAGCGTTATTTTCAGAAGGGGTCGATGGCTGCTTGACAGACTTCTGATACGAAAGCTACTTTCGTGCGCGTATGTCAGTAAATAAAGTAATTATTGTTGGACGGCTGGGGCAAGATCCTGAGATTCGCTACACGCAGGGCGGAGCAGGAGTTGCCACGATCAATATTGCTACCTCGGAGAATTGGCTGGATAAGAGTGGCCAAAAGCAAGAGCGAACCGAATGGCATCGCGTTGTTGTTTGGGGCAAGCAAGCTGAGAATTGTGCGCAATACCTTAAAAAAGGGCGACAGGTTTATGTAGAAGGCCGACTTCAAACTCGGCAGTGGCAAGACCAGGCCGGGAATAAACGTTATACCACCGAAGTCGTGGCACAGAATGTTCAGTTCCTTGGATCTGGAAATGCTTCACGCTCGGATGCCTACGAAGGAGCTCCTTCGTCTGGATCGGACGCATTTGAATCAGCACCAGCAGGTCCGTTGTCTTCCTCATCATCTCCTGGGGTGGGTTCGGTAGAAGAGCCCCGATTTACTGAAGACGATATTCCCTTTTAGGAATTCATGAAGAGTCTCATTATTACTCCCACCTATAACGAAGCTGAGAATATTGAATCCTTTGTAGAGCAGGTGCTCGCTAGCACGCCCCCTACAGTGGACCTTCTTATAGTCGATGATGGCTCACCCGATGGAACCGGTAAATTAGTAGATGAGATGATTCGATCTCAGCCGCGTCTCCATTGTCTTCATCGAGCGGGAAAGATGGGATTAGGAACCGCTTATGTTTGCGGATTCGAATGGGCCCTGCAACGCGATTACGATGCTTGTATCGAAATGGACGCTGATTTTTCACATCGACCTTCCTATCTCGTCCAACACTTGGAGCACCTCAGGAATTTTGATTTCGTCATTGGATCACGCTATGTGCGCGGTGGTGGAACTGTGAATTGGGGACTGATGCGAAAAATCATCAGCCGAGGTGGGAGCTTCTACTCTCGACTGATTTTGGGAGCGCCCCTTCGTGATTTTACGGGTGGATTTAATAGTTGGCGCAGAGAAGTGCTAGAGGCCATTGACTTGAAGTCCCTTCGTTCGGATGGCTATTCTTTTCAGATTGAACTGAAATACCGAGCTTTTAAAAAAGGGTTTCGATATTTTGAATTTCCCATTATTTTTGAGGATCGAAAAGTTGGAAAATCTAAAATGAGTCAGGGAATTGTTTTCGAAGCATTGCGTAAGGTTTGGAGTTTCCGATTTGGATCCTAAGCATTTTTTTTTGAATAGCCTTCGATTGGCATTGGGCCTGGTCCTCTTTCAGAGTTTGGCTTGGGCGAGTACGCCTACGGCAATTTTAGTCGATAAAAAGACCAATACCCTTCGAGTGGCTGAATATGCTGTCCCAGAATATAAAATTCTCGAAACCTACCACGTCACGATGGGTTCCGTTATTGGCGATAAGGAAGAAGAAGGTGACCTCAAAACTCCTGAGGGGGTTTATTTCTTTAATAATTTCCTGACGCCGCCTCATTTAAAGCCGAAGTTCGGGGCGATGGCGTTTCATATGAATTACCCAAACGAGTTTGACACGCTGGCTGGTCGAACAGGATTTGACATCATGTTGCACGCCACCAACGAACCAGATCGTTTGAAAAAGAATTACGATAGCCAAGGATGCATTGTCGTTCGCAACGAAGAAATCGCTAAGATTAAGCCTTATATTCACTTGGGACTGACTCCGATTTTGGTTTTTGCTGAATTGACGGATACTTTTCTTAAGCCCGAGTCGGACGGAGCTACCGTTCAATTTTTTAAGAACTGGATCAAGGGCTGGGAAGATCGAAACCTAGATGTATACATTGGCGGGTATCATACGGATTTTCACGCAGATGGAAAAAACAAGGATCAATGGCGTGACTATAAAGGCAATCTCAATAAGAAGTATCAGTCTATTAAGGTTCAGCCCGAAAATGTTCACTTCTATCGGCATCCCAAATACGCGATTATCCAGTTTACTCAAAATTATGAGTCCATACTCCGAGGTGGCGCCCCAGGATTTAAATCTCGTGGAACAAAGGTATTAGTTGTGGCTGAAGAAAAGGGTGAGCCGCGGATCATTGCCGAGCGATATACGCCGCAAACTTGGTAAGACCATGAAGAGAAAAGCAGACATCCTTATTATTGGAGCCGGAGTGCTTGGGAGCGCGACGGCAATGCACCTAGCCGAAAAAGGTGTACGCAATATTTTTGTTTTGGACTTCGACCTTGAAGGTCAGTGGAGTAGTTCAGAGCTGAACGCAGGCGGAGTCCGAGCGACTTGGAATCACCCATTGAATATAGAAATTTCGCGAGATTCAATCCTCTACTATGAGTCGGTTGCGAGTGAGGTAGGATATCACCCTTGCGGCTATCTATGGCTATATCCGCCCTCAAAGTGGGAAGGGGCCCTTGCTTCAAGAGAGCGACAAATAGCATTGGGCTGGGATGTGGAAGCATGGGACGTGCCTGAACTCATCAAGCGTCGCCCTTTTTTGGATAAAACAGATGACTTAGCGGGAGCCATTTTTGGAAAACGGGATGGACTGATCAATCCCAATCGCCTCAAGAATCACTATAGAGAGCGCGCACGCAGTCTGGGAGTAGAATTCGTTGATCGTGTTTGGTTTAAACGTGCTTCCTATGACGGTGGTAAGGCAAATCTTGTTTTTGATCAGTACTGGGATGCAGAGATTTATCAGGACTCGGAGTTTAAGAAGCACCTTCTTACAGATGCCGGGAGCGGATCGGGTGCATCGCGAGAGGTGATCTTCGAGGCCGATCAAGTGGTAAATTGCGCCGGAGCTTGGGCCCCAGAAGTTGCAAAAGGATTGGGATACCCGTGCCCATCGAAGCCCGTGCGAAGGCAAATCAGTGTCTTTGATTGCCGAGATTTGGACCTAAGGCCGTATGGAATGATTGTCGACGCTTCGGGGGTGTATTTTCATCCCGAAGCGACCAATGGACTAGCTGGGTTTGCCAATGCGGGTGAACCCGAAGGTAGGAACTTTCAGTACGATGGTGAGAGCTTTTTTACTGAGTATTTGTGGCCCGCTCTATACGAGCGGTCGAGTAAGTTTGAACGCCTTAAGCACTTAACGGGTTGGGCAGGTCTCTATGAAGTTTCACCTGATGACTGTGGGATAGTAGGTACCGTAGAGGACCCCGCTGGAAACGTGCCAGCCAAAAGGGTCTTTGAGTCTCATTCCTTCTCGGGACACGGAGCTATGCAGAGTTTTGCCGCAGGAAGAGGCTTAGCGGAAAAAATCGTTACTGGTGCCTATCAGACACTGGATCTCGACCCCCTTCATGCATCTCGGTTTGACCAGGGCCGTCTTATTCGTGAATCCAATATTATCTAGGAAAAATGCTACCTTCGTTTTCTATTGATTTAGCGGCGGTGGTGTTGTCCCATGCCTTATGCCAGTCAAATACCTTACCTCAACGGACCTACCTCGAACATCTGAAGTCATTCAAAGTGGAATACGGCAAGGTGTCGCATCTGCAATCTCAGTAGGCTTCTGGTCGCTTGCCGCTCCGGAGGATCGCTTTGCTTTTTTTGAGGGAAGAAGAAGGATTCACCCCTCGGAACAGCCTCTCCTTTCTTCAACACCCTTTGATGTGGCTTCATTGACCAAGGTACTTGCTACCGCCTCCCTTTTTGCCCGTTGCGTGGACCGCGGTTGGGTAAAGTGGGAGGAGCCCGTGGCAAAGTTTCTACCTTCGGCGGACAGCCGCCTTCGATTTTCTCACCTTTTGTCGCATACTTCTGGTCTCCCTGCTTGGAAGCCTTTTTTTGAACTCATGATTCGTGATTTTGGAACGCCAGAATTGCATCGATTTTCTGTTGCCGAGCGGCAGTCCAAAATGAAGGAATGGGTACTAGCAACTCCTTTAGAAGAAGAACCAGGAAAGCGTTGTTTGTATTCGGATCTGGGATTTATGATGCTGGGCTTTGCCTTAGAGGTGCTTCTCAATGCGCCGTTTGATGAGTTGGTGCGAAAGTACGTCTGGCAAGAAATGGGATTGGATTCGACTTTTTTTTTCCGAACGGATCAGGCTCCATCTGCACTTCAGCAAGAAGAATTTGCCGCTACCGAAGACTGTCCATGGAGAAAAACCGTATTGCAGGGACAGTCACATGACGACAATGTTTGGGCAATGGGTGGCTACGGAGGCCATGCCGGCGCCTTCTCAACGACCGATGACATCCTCAAACATTTGCAGCAACTTAGGTCTGGCTACCTTTCTACCAAAATTCTGCATGCTATGTGGGCACCATGGCAGCAAAGTGGGCGTACCCTAGGATGGGATATCCCTAGTCCGAAATCATCCTCTGGGAGATTTTTTTCAGAGAAGTCGGTGGGGCATTTGGGATTTACGGGTTGTTCACTTTGGATTGATTTAGCAAAGGGCTTTGCGATCACTCTTCTGGCGAATCGCGTACATCCTTCTCGAGAGAATTTGAAGATCAAAGATTTTCGTCCCTTGCTACACGACGCGCTTTATTTGGATGCCGTATCTTCAGGTTTTTTCAAGTGAAGCGTAAAATAATCGGGTGGAGTGTATTCGATCTTCAGAGACGTTTTGGAAAGTTTTCTTCTAAGATTGAAAAGATGAACATCGAGAGTCTTCGGACAGACTTTGACTCCATGCCAGACTTCTCTGACGATGTCTTCTTTTTTTAGTTTCTTTCCGCCTTCACGATAGAGGTAGCTGAAGACATGAAACTCTTTCGGAGTGAGCTGCACTGGTATTGACTCACCCGATAGTACCCTCAATCCCAAAGGATCCAATGAAACCTCTGGCAGGGAAGGGATGGCAGAAAAGGGAGTAAGAATTCTAAGCCCCTGCATCAGTCGAGCTTCGACTTCTGCTCGCAAATAAGGTTTGAGCAAGTAGTCCATAGCGCCTTGATTTAGGGAAGCACGTAGTTGCTCAATGGAATTGAGGGGGCCTGACAAAAAAATGGGCAACTGAAGGTTTCGATAAGTTTCGTTCTGTTTTAAGACTTCGAAGAAATTGCCCTCGGGTAGATTTAGGTTCGCAACAATGAGATTGGGCGGCGACTTTTCCGAATCGAGGTGCGTCAAGAAATCGATGCTGGAAGTAAAGAATGTCGTTTGACATGCCTCCTTTAACCAGGATTTGAGAGCGTCCTGAGAAGCGGTCTCAGGTTCAAGGATCCAAATGCTTCTATAGGATTGATCTGTATGGATGGCCATCTAGGTCATTTAAATGGAAATTGCAAACACAGTAAATAACGGAGATGGGCTCTCGAAAATTTCGCAATTTTTTTTGTGTAAGAATGCGAGGCACTTTTTCCGTAACGCGCTAGCCAAAACCGGGATTGCTGAGTATTCTTTAGTCAGAGGATTGGCAAAAGTTGAAAAAGGGATTGGCTGAGCTGGGGCGGATTCATATTGTAGGCGTAGGTGGCACTCTAATGGGTGCATTTGCCATATTGCTTCATAAGAAGGGCGTGAAGGTCACAGGTTCGGATCAGGTCCTCTATCCACCGATGAGTGATCGTCTCAAAGAAGCTGGTGTCACGATCTTTCAAGGGTATCGCGCCGAGAACCTCTCGGGCCTTACTACAGAAGATCTGGTCGTCATTGGTAATGTCATTCGGCGTGATAATTCAGAGGCTGCAGCTGCTGTTTCTGCGGGTCTTCCCATGACTTCACTTCCAGAATTTATGGAGACGTTTTTTCTAAGTGGCACTCGAAATGTTGTGGCTTGCGGAACTCATGGCAAGACTACGGTATCCGCTATGTTGACTGCGCTTTTTCGGAGCAATAGCCTTCCCTTGTCCTATTTCATTGGGGGAGCGGTTTTAGGTCTAGAACAGAGCTTTCATTTGAATTCCATCCCTCCGCGCGGGGCCTTTGTTTTGGAAGGAGACGAATACGACACGGTATATTGGGATAAAGTTCCCAAATTCAATCACTACCTCCCCGATGACGTAATCCTGACCTCCATAGAATATGATCACGCGGATATTTACCCTGACATGGACGCTCTCCGAATAGCTTTTCAGGGGCTTTTGCAGAGGATTCGTCCTCGAGGAACGCTGACTTACTGTTCGGACTATCCTGAAGTTATGAACCTTGTACAAAAGGAACTGGGGTCACTGGCACAGCGAGAAATAAAGTGCCTATCCTATGGCACAAAAGCTGGTTGTGATCTTCATTTGGTGCGTCACGAAAAAAAGGGAGAGAGGTTTCAACTTGAGGTTCAGCCAAGGGGGCAAGATCCCTTCGAGTTGACTTTGAGTGCTCCCGGGCAACACAATGCGCTCAACGCCCTAGCGTGCGTATCGGTAGGATTTTTTCACGGTTTGGACCTTTCTCATATTCAAAAGGGATTAAATGCATTTCAAGGAGTAAAGCGTCGCCAGGAAGTCCGTGCCGATAAAGAAGGTAGGACCGTAATTGATGACTTTGCTCACCATCCGACTGCCGTTCGAGAAACCCTTCGCGCGATTCAAGAAAAATATCCCGGAAGAAGACTCCTGGTAGCCTTTGAGCCTCGAAGTGCGACTTCCAGGAGAAAAGTCTTTCAAAGGGATTATGCTCAGGCCTTTGGTTCGGCAGATCTGGTTTTTATTGCGAAGCCCTTTGATCAAGGGAAAGGTCCACTGCAAGATTCTTTCTCTGCAGAGGAGTTGGTCCAAGATCTCCTTGCTTCTGGAAAGAAAGCAGAAGTTCTAGCGAGCGGCGAGGCACGGCTCCAGCAGCTTTTCTCGCATTTCAAGGTGGGAGATGTTTTACTTATTCTTTCCAATGGCGGTTTTGACAATCTCGTCAATTTAGTGACGCTAAAGCTTTAGGATCATTTCATGATTTCTTCCTCACTTTTTGGACTCATGTGTCCGACTAGACCTTGGGAGAAAAATGCAGATGACAAAAAATCAGGTCATGATTATTGAGAAAGAAGAATCCGTTAGAAACCAATTGAAATCTACCATTGAGAATGAAGGCTATGACGTTCTGGCCTATTCCAGTGGATTGGAAGTCGAGACTTACCTTCAAAAAAGCAAGGCCGTTGGTATAGTGATCAAAGATCTTCAGGCGTTGAAACATTTTCACAAAACAAACTTTGCTCAAGAATCCCAAGCTTTATTGCGAGCAAGGGTTGGAAGAGCCGAAGGTGTGAATGAAGACCGCTATTGGTTTATTTCTAAGTCAGAGTCCATGCAAAAAGTTAATGAAGTGATCAGTGCCCTCCAAAGAGAATCCATGAAAGGGAGTGCGAAGGAGCCTACGGTTCTTCTATTGGGAGAAGCCGGAACCGGGAAAGAAGGAGTTGCCAGGCAAATTCACGCGGGTTCGCGCCGAGGAAATGGCCCCTGGATTTCTGTGAATTGCGGTGACTTTACTGAACATTCTTTAGAAAGTGAAATTTTTGGCCACGAAAAAGGAGCTCACGCTGGAGCAGTCTCTCTCAAGTATGGGGCGTTGGAGCTTGCTCAGAGTGGAACGCTGTTTCTCAATGAGGTAACGGCACTTGGGGAAAAGCTTCAGTCCAAATTTTTAGGATTCTTAGAAAAAGGAACCTATCGTCGAGTCGGTGGTACGGAAGACCTTTCCTCTGATGTGCGCGTGATCGCATCTACCAACTATGGAATTGGGGAAATATTAGAAAAAAACATGCTTCGATCCGACTTGAAGGCTAGTATTTCTAAATTCGAAATTGAAATTCCAGCGTTAAGGAATCGAAAGGACGAAATAGTAAAAATTGCTCACACTTTTTTAGAGGCCGCATTCTCCTCATGTGGGAAGCGATTTTCTGGTTTGACACCGGAAGCCGAGCGGACATTGGAGAATCATCCGTGGCCGGGCAATCTACGTGAAATGCTCAATATGTCAGAACGCATTGCGCTCTTGTGGAAAGGGAATGGACCCGTTGCGGACCAACATCTCGGTCTTCAGAATACTCAAGGGAGCGCTGCTACTTCCGAAGGGTTCAAGATGTCGGCATTGCCGTCGCTCAGTGAGGATGGCTATATGGACCTCAAAAGAAAGTGGTCCGACCGTTTTGAGTATGAATACTTAAGTGCTGCGCTAGGTCGCCACGGCGGAAACGTGTCGGCTGCTGCAAGAGAAGCCAAGATTGATCGGAGTAATTTCTTAAGGCTACTGAGACGTCATGGACTCAATGCGCAGGGGTTCAGGAAGGCAGCCTAAATCTTCTGACTAATGAGGCCGTTGACCTGAGCAACGAGTTTCTCAACATCGTAGGGCTTCACGAGGATGCCAGCAATTCTTGTGCGATAGAGTGTAAGAAAATCCTTTTCAACGTTGCCACTTACGACAATGATGGGAGTCTTGAAGTTTGGTCCGACTTCATTTTCGTTTAAATGATCGATGATTCGGTCTGCACGACCTCCTTCGATTCTCAAGTCCATCAGGATGCATGCGAAGCTGTCGTTAGTTAACTTGAAATTGGTTTCGGCTAGGGTAGTGCTTCGGATGACAATATAGTCCTCCGCTTCAAACCGCTCTGCCAATGATCTCGCAAGTTTTTTGTCATCTTCTATGATGAGGAGCTTTTTTTTCTCAATGGTCATCGTTCACGCCTTTTAGACTAGTTGATTGGAGCCTTTCTCTTTCCTCGTGGATCAATTTTGAAAGGTCCTCAATGCTTCCATTGATCCTTTCTACATACTCCAAGAGCGGTTTGGCCGTAACGGGGTCTAGGCCCTTGAGTTTTTTTCTCAAGATCCCTACAACAATTTTTGCGGCCTGAACCGGGCTAGAAATGTCATGAAGAAAGGTCTTTGCTAACATAGATGGATTTTCAGTTTAATCGATAAGTCGCAAAAAAAAAAAAAAAAATGAATTTTCTATCGGGTTGAAGATTTCTGAAGGGCTTCGCGGATTTGCGCAAGTTGCGATACGACTTTCTCGGCTTGAGCGGGTGCAGAGGACAGCAGAGACTGCTCCGGAATCTCTCCTAGAAAGCGGCTCCGATTTCTAGGCGTGGCTTTACCGTAACGAATTCGATGAGATGCCCTGAAAAACCAAAGTCTTTTCTTAGCTCGCGTCATTCCCACATAGAAAAGACGTCGCTCTTCGTCAAGGGGCTCCAAAGAATCTAGGACCTTCTGATGAGGAGTGATCCCATCCTCGCAGCCGACTAAAAATACATTGTCAAACTCTAGCCCTTTGGCCCCATGAAGGGTCAATAGCGTGACACGAGGGCTATTGGATTCTTCCTTTTCCTTGGGTTCTCGTTCGGAAAGTGCCAGGGCGGAGAGGTATTCGCCAAGGAGAGCCGATGGAGACTGGTCGGCATTTCTGGACTTCAGTTGGCCCAGGCCGTGGCAGAGCTCTTCCAGATTTTCCATTCGACTTTGAACCTGAAGCGGCTCGTGACCATCCTCTTCAAGCGTTTTTCTATACTGGAAGGACTTAAGAGTTTCTAATGCCCAGAGCACCAAGGCGTCCTGAGAAGTCTCCATTTTTTGAAGCAGCATTCGAGCATTCTCTAGGGCATATTGCAGCTGTTTTAGGCCCGCCTCGGACTTAGGTGACTGCCCAATGGAAGCAAGTAGTCCTTCCCAAAGTGATTGTCCATTTTGCAGAGCCCACTGGTTTGCGGTGTCGATGAGGCTTTTGACGATTCCGCGTTTCGGTCGATTCAAGATGCGACGCAGGCTTACGTCATCTTTGGGATTCAATATAAATCGCCAGTAACTCAGAAGGTCTTTGATCTCCCTTCGATCCAGAAAGGACAATCCACCAACAATTCGATAAGGGATTTGTTGCGCGCGAAGCGCCTCCTCGTAGAGGCGTGATTGGGCATTGGATCGATAGAGAATGGCAAATTGATCCCAATGGGACTGGGGGTCTTCTTTTTTTAATTGAAGCAAGGTCTCTGCGACCTGTTCAGCCTCATCGGTGTCATCTTGTGCAACAGTTTCTTGAACAGGCTCGCCGCCTTCTTGGGCGCTCCAGAGTTTCTTTGGATGCCTCACTCGGTTTTTCGAAATGACATGGTGGGCAGCCTCTAGAATAACGGGAGTGCTTCGGTAGTTCTGATCAAGTGTAACAACCGTCGCTCCCTGAAAATGTTGTTTGAAATTCAGAATCAGGCTGGAATCTGCCCCCCTCCATCCGTAGATCGACTGATCGTCATCACCAACGACGCAAAGGTTAGGCTGCTTTTCGGTCAAATGCCTCAGAAGCCGAAATTGAATTGGATTCGTATCTTGGTATTCATCCACGAGGAGATAATGGAATCTTTTTTGAAGCGAGGCCTTGGCATTGGGACTCGTCGAGAAAAGGTGGTCCGTCTGAGAAAGTAAATCGTCAAAATCCATAGACTGATTGCTTCGAAGCCGTTCTTGGTACTTGGGGTAAAGGTCTGCTGTAATGATTCCATAGTCGCGAGGGATTCCTTTTCCATCACTCGCCAGAAGATCTTCTAGCGCGCGGTCTGTGGAGGCGCCCTGATTTTTTATTCGGCTTATATAGAAACCAATGGTTGCGGGTTTGAATTTTCTTTCATCAACCTTGATAAGGCGCAGCAGATCACGAATCAGATCTTCCTTGTCCGACTCAGAAACAATGGAAAAGTGGGGAGAGTACCCAAGCTCTTTGGCGTGAAGTCGAAGGATCCTAACGCAGGTCGAATGGAAGGTCCCAACCCAGGGGGCCTCGGTGCCTGCTGGAAGGTAGCGTCGCACCCGCTCGCGTAGCTCCAATGCTGCCTTATTGGTAAACGACAGTCCCAAGATCGCACTTGCAGGAAGTTTCGAACGGTCGACCATACGCGCCATTCTGGCGGCGATCGTCTTTGTTTTGCCAGAGCCTGCCCCTGCAATAATGAGAAGTGGCCCATCTGTATGCATTGCAGCTTGGAGTTGAAGGGGGTTGAGGTCACGGAGGTAGCGTTCCACGACTCTGTTTCTATCACGGAGGGCCCGGTTTGACGGTCAAGAATCCGTTTGATACTTCAAAAGGAGTGGGGGATCTGATGGGTTGCATAAAATACGTTACTGTACTTCTATTGTTTTTTGGTCTACTGGGTTCGACAGTGAGGGCTCAAGATCCCCAGGAAGTCCTCGAACGTTCGGATCGAGTGAGCCGTGATGTTGAAGTCATAAAATCAGAGCTTGCTAAAGCTAGGTCCCAGGGGGACTACGCGAAGTCCAAAGACCTCGTCAAGGAACTCTTTCGAGTCAATCTCGAATACGCTCCTGTAGAGAAAGAAATTGCGGATCTCGCTCCCATGAACCTCGATTTTTTTCTTACTGAAATGCTTTCGCCTCACCATCACGCTACTACGCGTTTCCGTCTTGTTACCGAAGTAATGGCTATGGCGGTAAGAGGGATGACTGCTCAGCAGACCGCAGCGGTTCTGAACGGGTTGAGTGGCTACCTTGAACTTCCCGAACCTTCTGTTTACAACCTAGGCCCTACCGGACTTCGTCTCTACGCTCTTTTTTATAATTACGAGATTCCGTTGGAAGTTCGAGAAAGGGTTTTTAAAAGCATTGAGCAGTTTTCAGCCGCAGAACTCGAAAGGATTCGTTTGCTGAAAAATTCCACGGCGGTAGAGCAGCAAGCTGAAGGTTCTCAGCGTGAAAGATCACTGGCGAGCTTCCATGTTTCATTGTCGGACATACACCAGCTCCTTATTGGCAGGGAGTGGCCAATCATGGAGCAGTCTTTGAAAAATCTTTTTAATCAGGTTGATCGAGACGGGAATCAGAAAACTTGTTTTTCTGAACTACTTGGTTTTGCGCGCGGTACAACTCCCGCGGAAGGTAAACGTCTGGTTAATGAGTATGCATGGCTCATCCAAAAGCATCTAGGAATGGATCCTGATACCGAAATGACCACTTTAAAACTTTGGGACCTTCAAGTTCTTGGAAGAAAATTGTTAGCCGCAATGGACCAATCCAAAGATGGATGGGTCGCTCAATCGGAATTCATAGAATTTCTAAGGGATTCTCTTTTTACGATGAAGGGAGCTGAGAGAGTCTGGCTGGGCTTTTCAGAAGCCGACCTCAATTCGGATGGGGAAGTATCTGTCGGTGAATTGAGCAAGGCCGTTGGTAATTGGGCGATTCTGCCAGAACCAGTCCGAAATGAAATTATGCTCAGACTTCGAGTCCAGAAACAATAAAGGACCCTATGGTTTTGGCCACAGGGTCCTTTATAGCCACGGGGGTGGATTGGATTAGGGGGAAATGATGGTGGAACCCCGTGGAAACTTGTTGTGAGGCATGGAATAGCCTAAAGAACTCAATCGTGCAATTTTTTTACTGAAAGAAGTCCAAGGTTTTCATCACAAGCCTGTTAGTTTATAGGCCTAGGATGTTAAGACCGCTGTCGACGTAGTGGACTCCGCCGGTGATGTGCTTGGCTCCTGGTAGAGACAAAAAGGCTGCAAATTCGCCAACATCCTCAGCTGAAATGTTTTCTCGAAGCGGGTTTTTTTCTCCCATCTGGCCCAGAATATCTCGAAATCCACGAATTCCAGCCGCAGCCAAGGTCTTTACGGGACCAGCAGAGATTGCATTGACGCGGATCTTTTTTGGACCCATATCGACCGCAAGGTAGCGTACGCAGGCCTCAAGAGCAGCTTTGGCGACACCCATGACATTGTAATTGGGGATCACCTTCTGTGCGCCATGGTAGCTCATCGTGAGTATCGAACCCCCGTGGCTTTCCATTAGGGGTTCGGCGGCCTTTGCCAGAGCAACCAACGAATAAGCACTAATGTCTAAGGCTTTGCGGAAGCCTTCGCGATTCGTATCAACGAATCGACCTTCCAGGTCCTCTCGATTCGCAAATGCCACCGAGTGGACTAAAATATCCAATTTATCCCAGCGCGCTTTCACTTTAGAAAACACTTCAGAAATGTCCTGATCATTGGCCACATCGCAACTCTCTACAAAGGTTGCGCCAATGCTTTCTGCCAAAGGGCGCACTCGCTTCTCGAGTACCTCCCCCTGAAAAGTAAACCCAAGGGTGGCTCCAAGCTCGTGGAGCTTCTTGGCTACTCCCCAAGCTAAACTTCTCTCATTGGCAACTCCAACGATTAAAGCGGTTCGGCCGGTCAGCGGTAGGTTGGTTTGTGACATGGGTCTGACAATTAGCTCAAACTGCCTGAGCTGGCTAGGGGGTTAATCTCTTTGTTTTTAGTCAGGTTTTCTGGTAGTCAGCCCAGGTGAATCGAATTCGCGTACAAAAATTTGGTGGAACTTCCGTAGGATCCATCGATCGCATCCAGAAAGTTGCAGAATGGGTTCTCGACTGTCAGCTCGCTGGTAGTCAGGTGGTGGTTGTTGTGTCAGCAATGTCGGGCGAAACCAATCGGCTTGTGGCACTTGCAGAGGGCATTCGGTCTGAACCCTTTTCGCGCGAGTACGACATGCTATTGGCGTCAGGCGAGCAGGTTTCTGTTGCGCTGTTATCTCTTGCCATCAACACGCTCGCTGAAAAAAAAGGCTGTGCTTTTCGAGCTAAGCCATTCTTGGGTTATCAATTAGGAATTCAGACGGATCGGGTAGCATCCAAAGCCCGCATTCAGTCGATCGATGCGGCCCCTCTTCACCAAGCTATTCAAAGCAACCTCATTCCGGTTATTGCAGGATTTCAAGGGGTCGATTGTGATCAGGCAATTACGACGCTTGGTCGTGGAGGGTCGGACACGAGTGCCATCGCAATTGCCGCAGCAGTGGGTGCGACCGAATGCGAGATTTATACGGACGTCGATGGCGTTTACACCACCGATCCTCGTCTCTGTCCTCAGGCTCGAAAAATGCAGCGCATATCCTATGAAGAAATGATGGAGCTTGCGAGCTTGGGTGCAAAGGTCCTTCAAATTCGATCGGTAGAACTCGCCTCCAAATATCAGATTCCCATTCATGTTCGCTCTAGTTTTGAACCCCAGGAAGGAACTCGCGTTATGACGACTCTCGGCTCTAAGGAGGGAATGGAAAGCGTAGTGGTCGCAGGAATTGCTGCCGATCGTGCGCAGGTCCGGTTTTCATTGCAAAAACTTCCTCATCGATTGACTACCGACGCCAAAGTGTTTCATGCCTTGGCTGAGGCAGCTGTCGTCGTGGATATTATCGTCAAAGAACTGCCGAAAGGTGGGGTCACTTCACTGAGTTTTACGGCATCGGATGCGGATGCTGAAACAGCAAATCGCGTGCTTCAGCAGTTAAAGTACGATGCCTTTCCAGAGATGGAAATCGAGCAAGAGCGAAGCTTGGCCAAAGTAAGTATTGTAGGTGTTGGTATGCAGCATCATCCCGGTGTTGCTTCCAAGATGTTTCAGATCCTTGCAGAACAAGGTATCGAAATAAAACTGATTTCTACGTCCGAAATCAAGGTATCTTGCATGATACCGGGAGAGGCTATTCAGAAAGCTGTTTCCAGCCTTCATCACGCGTTTGGATTAGACACTTCACTGTCAACTTGATGTAAACTTATGGGATGAAGTCTTACGGACGATCCCCTTCTGCCTTTCGCGTCTATGGTGCGCTCGTTTTCGTTCAAATCCTATTTGGAATCAATTATGTCGTAACCAAAGTGGTAGTTGAAGCTGTACCACCAATGGTTTGGGCGAGTTTCCGCATTATCTTAGCTTCCGGATTCATGGTTCTAGTTGCTACGGTATTGAATCGACCGCATCCCAAGGTGGGTAAAGAATTTTTTATCCCGCTCATTGCACTTTCTCTTTTGGGGACTGTGATCAATCAGATTTGCTTTTTGAAAGGACTGCAACTTACGACTCCGACCAATAGCGCTGTGCTTAGTACGTTGATTCCGGTTTTTACACTTTTGGTCGTCATAGCAAGAGGACAAGAGCGGGCAAGCTGGTCTCGTGGTTTGGGATTTCTCTTTGCGCTTGGAGGTGTATTAACCTTGAGAAAGTTGGGGGACTTCAGATTAAGCGACAAGACTTTTATCGGAGACCTTCTGACGATTGCGAACTGCCTGAGTTATGCCATTTTTCTTTCTTACGGAAAGTCCTTTTTAGAAAAATACGATCGAACCTGGGTCACGACCTGGCTTTTTATTTACGGCAGTATTGGCATAACGCTAGTGGCTGCACCCGAACTAGCCAAATTTGAATGGCCGACGCTGACTTCAACCTTAATTGTTTTTGCTGCTTACGCCATCTTTGCTGGCACAATGACCACTTATTTTCTCAATAACTGGGCGCTGGCGTATGCAAAACCTTCACACGTGGCTCTGATGATTTATCTTCAGCCGAGTATTGCAGCGGGTTTTGCCTGGCTTTGGAGCGGAACTCCGATTACTTTGCGAGTAATGGCTTCGACGGGATTGATATTCTTGGGTCTTTTACTCGCTTTAAGGGAGCCCTCATCTGTGAAAGGAACCGTATGAAACCAAAGTATGCAGGTTTTTGGATTCGATGGGTTGCTTCGGGAATCGACGGGCTTTTAGTAATGGTTGTTTCATGGCTTGCAATGGCCCTGGTGTTGGTCATCGTTTATCAAATGCAGGCGATGCAGATAGGTCGAGAGGCAATGCCTCCGCTTTCGGATGCCTTTAGTTCTTTTTGGGTGCAGATCGCTTATTTGGGACTGTACAGTGTTCTGACTTTGGCTTATGCGACGATTGCCCATGCAAGATGGGGAACAACCATTGGAAAAAAAACCTTCAGGATTTATGTCGGTCAGTACAAGGAACCTTCCGCTTTCCTCACCTTGAACCAGTCTTTTCTTCGGGCAGTTGGATACTTTGTGTCTTACGTTCCATTCTGCGCGGGCTATTTGATGGCCGCGGTTCATCCTGAGAAACGAGCACTGCACGATCTTATGGCGGGCTCTGTTTCGATTCGCAAAGACTAATGGAAGTAACTATAGAGCTTTACCTGCGCTTGTCTCCAAGGCGAAGGTCCCAGAGGAATCACTTCTATTCCAAGGCTTGTTTGATTGTGAGTGACGGAATAGGGCAGCTCAATTGAGGTTTGGTAGAATCGAATGGCTTGCGGATCCGACCTTTGATCCCACGGTTGATGAATAGTTCCAACTTCGTGTCCATTAACTAATATTTTGGCTCGGGCTGAGCCATTCCCAAATCGTTCTAAGGTAAATCGGAGCATCCCTCCAAAATTATTGTTGGCAGTGTTTAGCCGAAACCGAAATGGATCTTGAGTTACCAAAAATCGTTTGCTGGTAGCAACTTGAGTGGAGTCTCCCGTAAAAGTGCTTTGCACATTTTGAAAAGAAGTATTCGTGCCAGTGATGAGGGCATGCTGGGATTCATTGGCTGAGCTGCCGTGTTCAAGCTCATCTTGGATTACCATGGGCGCGGCTTTATCTGACTCATAAAAGAAAAATGCTGTTCGATAGTACGCGTTTTGATCATTGCTGGGTCCGTGCTCCAGTTTACTTTCGAGGGACTGGTAGTAGTAGACAGGATCCCAAAAAAGACGCTGGCGATAGAAGGACCTCCAAAGCTCACTCACTCCATTGGTTTGACTTGGAATAGGCCCTGAATATCCATGGGTACTTCTTGAGAAGGGTTGATCAAACCCCGCAATGCCATACCAACCCCAATTGGCGATGTTTTCGTGACTGGTGCCATGGTGGCTCGGATGATCCTCGCCGTCGACATAGATGCGCTCATCGCCTTCAAAGATATTAAAATTGGCATTCAGTTGAGAGACCTCCACTAAGGGCTCAATTACTTCAGCGACAAGCTTGCCATACCCTGCACGCGAGGCCGTCGTAAAATCTACACCTGTCGAACTCATACCTTCACGATAATCCGCTCGAAAATAGCCGTAAGGTTTTGGATACTGTCCCGGCAGCCAATCAAGGTCCACGCTGAAGCTCTGATCTACCGCCGTTAGATTGACCAGCTCAATGCGAGCGTCCGAATCAAATGGCATCGGGAAATAAGTCGTTCCAGAACTGCCCCCGCCAGGTAAAGCGGCCAACTGCCACATTGCGGATTGAACCGAATAGGACGGATAGCAGGCTCCAAAGAAAGTACAAAGTGGGAGATCGATATCAGGTGTGGCGTGTTGGTCAAAAGTTGCTCTGATTCGCAAATACTTCCACTCGCTGAGATTCATCGTCCCTTGAAGGGCGAGTTTAAGAATGACACCTGCGCTTTGGATGGGAGGGAGTTGAACTGACCCTTGTGCCGGTACGAGGATGTTCTGAGTAAGGGTGGTCAATGCAGGAATGGCGCCATGGGGTGAGCCTCCTGAAGATGCGACGAGCGGAAGGAGCCGATCCCAGCCTTCGGTATCCGAGTCTCCGAGGCCCTTTTGAACCACAAAATGATGAAAGGTAGCCGAGGCTGATTCCAATCGAAGTCCATCTCGAAAGGGCATCGTAAGGTAGGCCCAAAATCCTCCCTCGCCACTACCGATCTGCGAAGGCAGAAAGGGACCTTGCCCTATCGTAAATAAAGAATAAGCGGACGCTGAGAGTGAAGGAGAGGTTTCACCATTCAGGAAGAATGAAAAATTTGAACTTACGTAGTTGGGAACCATAAAGGGATACTGTGGGTTCAGAAATGCATGAGTGAGTATTCCAGAATTCTCTTCGTCCAAAAGGACATAAGGTGCGCCAGTTGTACGAAGGTATTGGCTATTGTCAAAGCCGTCACTGTTGCCCCCGTTGATGTCTGCGCTTGACGTCATGGTGCTTCGTGCCTGGTGCGGGAGTCGCGCGAGTCGACTCGCCGCTTCTGCAAATTGCAGGACATTCCCTTGGGTTTCAACCATAGCAACGCTGGCGTGCGAGAAATCTCCAAAAATCAGTCCACTCAATATTCCAGGCGGCAAACACTGGATCCCTGATCCATCAATTTCCGTCAGGTCTACCAATAGAAATGGTGCTACATCGGGGTGATCTAAGGACGCGATGGCCCATACATAGCCACCCGAGGGCCATCGAAGCAAGCCCGCTTTAAGAAACTGCTGGTAAGTGCCGTTCTTCATTCTGAAGACATAGAGATCCCCCATGGTATTGCTTGCATCAACACTGCGCTCAAGGACTTGGCGAGTCCCGGTCTCTCGATCGGTTACGAGTGCCTTGAGATCCATCCCATTGGTCGTAGCGAGGATCGAAACCTGAAGGTCACTGCTGATTCTTAGCAAAGCGTCCGAACCTCTTTTCTCTACGACAGGACAAGTGAGACCAGATTGAGCCGAAGCTTCAATAGCAAAAAGTAAAATCAAAAATAACGAACGCATAGTTAGATCCCCCCAGACCCCTCAAAGAAGCTAACATAAAAGTGAATTTTTAAACAACAGCACCACGATTGGCGCTTAGTGTTATTGGCCTGGGTTAACTTTGGAGAAGGATTCTACTTCTTCAGAAACTTCAAAGCGTTTACACTGATTTTGTATGAACGTATTTGAACAGCAGCAATTTATCCCCGGGCATTCGGTTGAAAAGGTTTTTGATTTTTTCTCGACGGAAAAAAACCTCGAGATCCTAACACCTCCTTGGATCCACTTCCATGTCGTTGGAAAGTCCACTCCTCAAGTTCAAGAAGGAACTAGAATCCAGTATCGCCTAAAAATTCACGGTATTCCTACGCGCTGGGAGAGCATCATTGAAGAATGGATCCCTCATCAGCGCTTTGTGGATCGGCAACTCAAGGGGCCCTATCGCTATTGGCATCACACCCACTTATTTGAATCCAAGGACGGCGGTACCCTGATCAGCGATCGTGTTTTGTACCTTGTGCCATTTGGATACTTAGGGCAGCTTGCAACGGGATGGCTAGTAAGAAGAGACGTGCAGAAAATCTTTCATTATCGGACTGAACAGATTGGGAGACTTTTCGGATGAAGCGCTTTTCTATTCGGTCACTTTACGAAAATCGCTGGGTCATTATTGGACTGGGGCTCTTCTTCGGAGTTCTGGGGTTGTTTGTTTGGAAGTTCGAAGTGATCAATCAAATGTACCGTGATGAAGTTCATCGCGAAGGCCAGAATTGGGTTACTCGAAACGCCCAAATGAAAGAAATTTCTGAGAGTCAAAAAAACTTGGCGCAGCAAGTGAGGCAATTTGCAGGAAGTGGTCAATGCGAAGACGACGGTGATTGTGCTGCAGCTGGATTGGGAGCGAAGACTTGCGATGGTTACCTTAATTTTTTTTATTATTCGACGCGAACCTTTGATGAAGAGAGGTTCTTTGCCGCAGTAAGGGAATTCAATCGAAATCAAGAAACCCTTTCACGTCAATCGTATCAGTCGCCCGCTTGTGGGGTCAAATTACCGCCACCGCCGGCGTGCATCAAGGGGTATTGCGCGAAGAAAGGTCCATAGTCCTATTTATTTGCTCTTCATCCAACTTCGAGAGGTTGGCGGAAAATGAATAGCGGCGATGCTGATCCAAACCGCTCCACTGAAGTAGAGACTCATCCAGGGTATCTCACTCTCCCAGGCACTCCAACTTCCAGACGGATGCCGCGTATGCATCGCGTCCCGTACTCCATGCCAAAAGCTGAGGTAAGATTTTCCGGCTTCGGAGTCGGCGAGGAAACGGTGAAGGTACATCGGTACATCCACTGAAATCATAAAAACCAAATAACCCAGTCCCGCGAGGGCTCCTGCAGCGAGGATTACCTTAAAATTGGGCCGAGCCTTTCTCACGAGATTCAAGGCGCCAAAAGAAATCAAACCAAAGCAAACTGTCCAGAGAGATTCCTCAATCGTGTTGCCGAGGTAATTGGTGGTGAGAACCGCAAACCATGAAAATATTTCCGCGGTTGCAGTAAGAGGGATGATCCAGTAAGTCGCCATCCGAGAGTAAGGGGCATTGGTTTTTCTGGCGATCTCACGAATCAAAAAAGCCCACTGCGCTACAAAGCATAGTTCTGCAATGGTGGCCAGCGAGCGGCCCAGAAATACACTGGAGATCCAATGATCTACCAGCACGAGGCGCTGCACATCGCCACGTGGAAACCACGAACGAAATCCGCAAACCAATGTAAAAACCAATGATAAGACAATATGGGTTCGACGCAAATGGTAATGCGCCGGATCAGTCTTGTGAAAGCGGTACCAACAAGTCCAAGCCGACCAGCCCCATATCACCAAATTAAATACACTGATGATGGAGAGCATTTTCCACCAGAGCATAACGCCCGGGTCTATTGAATGAGCTGACAAATACCAAGCCATTCTTAGGATGGTAGCGAAGGTTCAATAATTGACAAGCAAATATCATGAGGGGGGGTGGGCCTCTTGCCGATCCCGCTATCAGAGGATACTTGTCAGAGTGGGGGATAGGTTGATTGCTAAAACACTGGGGAATTCTCGTTCTCTCTTTTTTTCCGTTTCAGGTAGTGGCTCAATCGGTAGATCTTCCTTCGGAGTGTCACCTGCGATGGCATTTTTCGTTTGAAGATCGATTGAAGGACCTTGACCAAGTTGAAAAGCAAGAAGCTCAACGTCTGCAAGAAGAGGAGCAAAGAAGGACCGAGACGCTGTTTGATGACGAGAATATTCGCAAGTACTTAAGTCATGGAAAGCTTTTTGAAATCGGCGAGCGACTCCAAAGAAATATCAAAGATCGAATGTTTGGGGAGTTGGAGTTTTTCGGCGTCGATCTCGAGGATTCTCAAAGCCTAGAACAGCTGGATGACTTTTCGAGAAATGAGTTTTCAGAGTTTATAAAAGGACGTGTCGCTCGGGCCTCCGAGTGGTACTTGGCGCACCTTGTTGATCGAGATGCCGATCAGTTGCGAGACTTGCTTCCGCGACAACTTCGAGAGGCTAAGTTCTTTCGGTATGCTTCACTTCGATTTAGTCAGTCCGATCGAATACCTAAAGTCGAGACCAAACTAGGCGGGCCAGTTGCGCCTCTGGACGGGTCAACCCTTGATCAAAATGTCGATGCGCGAGTGATTGAGCCTTACGTCAATGCCGGACTTGGCTTCTATGAAGAGTGGCTGGGAGAGATCAAGATCAATGGTCGAATTCGGTCCCGAAACATTGGTGCGGGCATTGGGTGGCGACCGTGGAAGGATGACTTCCCATTGCAGTTTCGGGTCGATTGGGATGAGAATATTCGATCGGGTGACCAACGCTGGGAAATCAGCGCCAGTATGGGTATTTGCGACCTAATCGAAAGAAACCGTAAGCACCGTCAGCATTTGTACTTTGTGACTCGTTGGGACTCTGAGACGGACGATACCTGGTTTGGCTTGGTTTATTCACATGATGAGTAGGTTTTTTCTGACACACTAGCCCCAAGCCTTGAAAAATCGCATACTAAGGGAGTGGGGTTAGAGGAAATAAAATACTGGAATAGGGCGGCTTTTTTGCTGACCTGTGGGTTGCTTTTTTTGGTGTCGTGCACTATGCCGACGCTGAATCAAAGTGCCAATTTTTTGAAATCTCCTGACCATTCTCCGGCCGGTGGATCGTCTGGCAGTACGCCAGATCCAATTGGCACGGGACCCACCGACTTTACGGTTAATGTGGAATACAGTCCTAATGTCGAAGTGGTTGGACAAGTGGAGTACCTTGTCGCAAATTACACAGCGCCGGTAGGATTTGTGGCAACCCTGGCGACAATTTATTTTTCTTCAGATCCACTGGTCCCGACCCTCTGTCAAAATGGCGTAACTTCTAGTGGCTGTCTCACCACCTTTCAATCAACTCCCATGCAGATGCATCCCGAATTGCTTCGTTATTATTTTCCTTGGATCGTTCCGAGGAATTTAATCGGTACAATGTATTTTGCGGTTGTTGTTCAGGGTACCCAGAACGGTCAAACCAAACTCGGAGCATCGGTTCTATTGCCCGTAGTATTGCGCGCTTCGGTTTCTCCCTTACCTCAGGAAGCGCCGACAAGCGATCCCACTTTCTTTACGCGGACGCTGAGTCCGCCTGTTCGAGATACGAGTTTACCTGCCAACCCTGCAGACATGATTGTGGTGAGCAATGGGACGTATGGGTCAGTGGGAAATGACACCAACTGCGACGGCACGCTGCAGTGCCCAGTGCTTACGTTGACCAGAGCCAAGGTCATTGCGCAAGCGCGCTGGCCGAATCCTCAAACAAGAGCCGGCAAAGCGATTGTCATCCGGGGTGGACGCTACCTTAATGGCCGCGGCGATCTTGTTGGGCAGTATAACTTTGATTTTTCGACGGTAGGCAATACCAATTGGAGTGGTGTTGAGGGCGGTTACTTTCGAATTATGGGATATTACTTAGATCCCGAAATTCCTACTTTTGATCAACACAGGTTTGATCCATCTACTCTCTATAACAATCCCAACGATCC
>CAUJDS010000019.1 GCA_963169695.1 Bdellovibrionota bacterium | reverse complement strand
TTCTTCCGTTGCATCATCCATAATGGCGGCATCTTGTTCGTTCTGAGCATCTTCGATCTCGAATTTTTTAAATCCAAAGGGGTCTTCTACGTAGTTGACAGTTTCTTCGGTCTTTTTCTTGGTCATAAAATCGTCCTTCTTAGACTGCACTTATTTCAGTTGGTACTTCGGGGATTTCAGGTTGGTCAAATCCCGACGCTTGAGTGGCATCAAAACCTTCTAGCGACATCAAGAGCTTGAGGTAAATCGGTCCATAGACTTCGTTTTGGTCTATTAAAAGTCTTTTGAGTCGCGCCAGTTCGAGGGAGGAGAGAAAGGTAGCAACGGTTTCGCCTCGGCCTCCACCGCGTGTGATCAAGTCATGAAATGCTATGATTTCCCCCACGCGTAAGACTTTGCTGAAGTCTTTGATTTTGTCGGCGATGGAGACGGTTTCTTTGCGCAAGATTTGGTAGCGCTTCTTGGATCGCATCATGGCGTCCTGAAAACTCAGGGATAGGTCGGTGAGGTTCATCTCTCTCCAAACTTTTTCCACTGGCAGTTTCACGGTAGCGCGGACAAAAAAATCTTCGTGGAGGCGCGGAAGCTGGGCGAGGTCATCTCCGGCCGCCAAGTAGCGTTGATGCTCGAGGAGCTGACGAACGAGTTCTTCCCGCGAAGGAAGTGCATCGGCTTCTTCGCCGGCGGTTTGTTCGGAGGGATCTCCGGGCAATAGGGCACGACTTTTCCAAAAAAGCAGCGTCGCAGCCATCACTAAGAAGTCACTGGCGATATCAAAATCCAGTTCTTCCATTCGTGTGAGGTAGTGCAGGTATTGGTCAGTGACTCGCTCAATCGATACAGCAGATATTTCTAGTTCGTGCTCTTGAATAAGGTGGAGGAGGAGGTCGAGTGGCCCCTCAAAATTTTGGACACAGATCGTAATAGGTAGGCGCTGAAGCCTGGGTGTGGCGACCGACATGCTTGTTTATATTACCGAATTACTCCGATAAGACAAGGAAGGATTCTGAGCTGAGCCTAAACTCAATTGATTTGATCGGTTGCTAGCGCAATGAGAAGTTCTGGTCAGCGTACAATAGGAAACTTCTGACCTCCCTGGGGGACTTCAGGTCGACAATAAGGCTTGGGGTATCGGGCCAACCTTTGCCCCGACGAGTCGTGTAGGAATCGATCACTTCGAAAAACCGACGTGTACTACTCATTGCTTTGCTTAGGTGGAGGTGATCCTCCTTTCGAACAGAGATGTCGATGCCGTTGTCATGGCCCGCCTTCAGGATGGCAATACCGTGGTAGCCTGGGAGTAACCGATTTTTTGCTAAATGAAGTTCGAGTGTCAATTTAAACTTTATGGCTGTTTGTCCATCGGAGACAAGATCATTGAAGGCGATATAAAAAACATCCGTAGTTTTTGGAAAGGTAATCGGATACCTAATGCCCTGCTGATTGATTTTACCCGAAGGCAAACCCAGTTCGTTGTTTGCCTGCGCCAATTCTGGCGAGAGTTGAATAGACGCATAGTTTTTTTTCCCGTAAGCGTCGACATGGATGTGTCGAGTTTTATGCGAAAACAGAATCGGAAATACTTCTTCGAGTTGAGGGTGACCTTTTAAGAATGCCGCCGTGTCCTTTGCCGAGCGATTGGCCGTGTATTCATTATTAACTAAGAAAAGTTGGCTTAAATCGGGATTGACAGCTTCTGAACTAAAGACGGTTTGGAGAAAGTCATTGCAGCGTTGCTGGTAAGTCGGCTTTTGGGGTTCTGTGGCATTCGACGAAGCGATGCAAAGAGTTAGTGCCAAACCAATCAAAATCAGAGGGTTTTGGGATCGAATCACGAATCTATTTTATCACGAACCCATTGGCCGAACAAAGCCAAGAAGCTCTTGGACCTTTTCCAGAGTGGTATGGGCGACTTCCCGGGCACGCGTAGCGCCTAGTTTTAGGATGCGATCGAGTTCTCCGCGGTCTTTCATGAGCCGTTCGGTCTCTTCGCGCAAGGGACGAATCGCATTGACGACTAAGTCTGCTGTCTCGACCTTGAGTTGCCCGTATTGTTTGTCTCGATAGGAGGCGACGATGCCTTCTATGGGATTACCCGTAAGGGCGGCTTGGATCGATAGCAGGTTCTTGAGACCGGGTTTGGAGTCTTCATAGGTAATGTCACTTCCAGAATCCGTCACCGCACGTTTGACCTTTTTGCTGATTTCGTCATCGGACTCCGTCAGAAAAAGAGTGCCTTTGGAAGTCTCTGATTTGCCCATCTTGTTGGTAGGATTCTGGAGGTCCATGATTTTGGCGCCTATTTTGGCTATAAAAGGCTCCGGAACTGCAAATAGCTCGGTCTGAAATCGGTTATTCATTCGGATAGCAATCTCTCGCGTAAGTTCGAGGTGTTGCTTCTGATCTTGTCCGACGGGGACGAGGTTCGTCTGATAGAGTAAAATATCTGCAGCCATCAAGGTTGGATAAACAAAAAGTCCGGAAGGGATATGCTTTCCCTCCTTATCCGCCTTGTCCTTGAACTGAGTCATGCGGCTGAGTTCACCCATGGTGCTAAAGCACGTCATGATCCAAGCCAATTCGGAATGTTCTGGGACATGCGATTGAACAAAGAGCATGGCTTGCTTGGGGTCTATTCCACTTGCAAGGTAAGTGGCGAGCACACGGTAGGTTCTTTCGGCCAGAAGTTTGGGGTCTTGAGGGGTGGTGATGGCGTGAAGGTCAACGGCCATAAAATAGCATTGATAATCGTTTTGTAGCTTCACCCAGTTTTTAATAGCCCCTAGGTAATTACCTAGGGTCAAGTTATTGGTGGGTTGAATGCCTGAGAGGAGAACGGGCTTTTGTGTCGGATCCTTTGCCATGCAATCACCCCAAGAATAATGAGACCAATTTGTCTGCTCCGGTCATGGTGATGTCGACCAAGAAATAGGT
Source organism: Bdellovibrionota bacterium (assembly GCA_963169695.1). GTDB lineage: Bacteria > Bdellovibrionota > UBA1018 > UBA1018 > CAUJDS01 > CAUJDS01. The sequence goes on along the minus strand of CAUJDS010000019.1, from coordinate 11,580 downwards.
CGGCGGGCCCATCACTCGCTGAAAGAATCCAAACCCAATCAGAACCAAAATAATCCAAAAACTATACTGTCCAAGCGCCTCGTACTTGCGAGTAGCATCATAGGATAGAAAGCTCTCGATCATTTTGCTTCCATCCAGTGGGGGAATCGGAAACAGATTAAAAACTCCCAAAAAATAGTTCATCAGCACGGATGCCTGACTCATCTTTGCTAAAGGTTCAAAAAGATAAAAATCGCTAGGCATAAGGTTGATGATGAGGAAGTAGGCAATGGCAGAAACTGCAGCCAGAAAAAAATTCATCAACGGCCCAGCGAAAGAGACCCAAAAAAGTCCCGGACGGTATTTGCGGAATCGAGTTGGATTGATGGGCACAGGCTTTGCCCATCCCAGAAGGAGTGGAACTCCGGTGGCCATCATTAAGATAGGAAGTACAACGGTCCCCACTGGGTCGATGTGCGGCAAGGGATTGAGTGTCAGCCGTCCTTGATCTTTTGCCGTGGAGTCGCCCCAAACGCTAGCGATCCAACCGTGCGCAAATTCGTGGAAGACGACAGCCATCATAAAGGGAACAAACCAAATCGCTAAGCGTTGTAGGTCGAAGTTCTGCATAGTTCGTTAGTAAATAACACAATTCATTCGCCCCGTGGATGAAACTTGCGGTGGACCTTCTTGAGATGCTGGGGTGAAACATGGGTATAGATCTGCGTCGTAGTGACTCGGCTATGTCCTAGCAGTGTTTGTAGGGAGCGGAGGTTCATTCCTGACTCGATTAGGTGCGTAGCAAAGGTATGTCGTAAGACATGGGGTGATACGGCGTCTAGGCCAGCCCGCAAGCACCATGCCCGCAGATTTTTCCAAAACGCTTGACGTGTCATGGCGTCGCCACGTTGACTCAAGAAAATATAGGGCGACTCGTGTGATCCGGATGCGCGAGTCTTGTCTAGGTACTCCATCAACGCCGTGAGCGCGATTTCGGCAATAGGAATCCAGCGTTCTTTATTTCTTTTTCCTTTGGTTTTAAGCACACGGTTGGGAGCATCCAGGTCGTGGTGTTGGAGGTGAATCAATTCACTCACGCGTAGTCCCGTGGCATAGAGCAAAAATACCATGGCGCGATCTCTCAGAAAAAAAGGCTTCGGATCGCGAAGACAAGCTTCTTGGAGACAAGCCAAGAGTGTTTGCATCTGAGCCAAGGATAAGACTGTTGGCAAGGGTTCTTGTTTCTTGGGTCGATGCAGGTCTACGGTGGGGTCTTCGTGAAGGAGTCCTTGAGCCATCAAAAACTGAAAAAATCCGCGGAGCGCACTGAGCTTGCGATGAACGGAAGGAGGCGTCAGAACTCCATGCCAGGAACCAACAAGCTGGTCGAGATCCTCTAGGCGAATTTCGGTAAGAGGAGCGGTGAGGGCCAGCAAGATTTGGTGAAGGTCACTGCGATAGGCCGATAACGTATGATGGGAGGAATTGCCGTCGATTGCCTTGGTGTGCAGAAATGCTTCTATCAAATCCCGATCCTTGGGGTGCAGGGTCATGGACTCTAGTGTAATGCCTGGCAAGCCATTCTGCCAGGGGCACCGCGTAGTTGACTTTGATTAAAAGTGAAAAGGGATGAGTGCCATACACCCATCCCTTTTCGAAACCCGCGTTCTGTCCAAACGGCGAGTTGTTTGAGCCTGTCGTTGCGCTTGCACTCTTTTTGACTTGGACGGAGTCTTCACTCTACACTGCTGGTCCCAACGCGATCTGAACTTGAGCTACTACTCGACTCGTGCTCAAAAACTTTTTAGAATCCTAGTGAGTACGGGCTACCACGGTTGAGGTTCAGCGTGACCACTCCACCATAAAGCCTTCGTGATCCATCAGGATTGATATTAGAACTCACTCCAAGATTGATGCTCATTCCAGCTACACCGATACAGGTAGTCGTGTTCTGACCTCCTGTTTGCCAACCACTGCCTTGCCACTGGTTGTATCCATATAGGGTTTCTAATTGTTGAATGGCTTGTTGGGAGAGGGTGACGATACCACCACCCACTGCTGATCCACCTTGGCCGCCACTGTACTGAGCGGTGAGGCTTACTTGGATGCTTCCATAGAGATTATTGTAAGGGTCTGAGGCATAGGCAACGTTTCCACCTGCGCTCTGTCCAACCGTAACGGATCCCGTAGATCCAAAAGGTGAAGTAGCAACACCAACAAGGAGGTTGCTCGAACCCAAGTATCCGCCGTCAATGCGAATCGGGATTTGCCCGTGAATGTCTACGCCATTACCGCAATTGGTATAAGCGCCGACTCCGTAGCCTGCGGCATTGTTGTTGTTGTCTTTGCCGCAACCGGTGAGTACCAAGAGCGCAGCAAGCAATCCCGCACTCAAAAACTTTTTATTTTTCATTCCTAGCTTTTTCATATTCACTCCAACTCTGCGCCGATTCTTCTTTTCTACCTTTGAATCGGCTCCTCGCTTCTCTAGTAGGTAGAGCAAGTTCGATGCCATGCAGGTCAACGAAGACTCAGCTGAAGTGAGTGGGCTAAGTGCTTGAAAGGATAAGGCAGTGTTACACTTGTACTGTTTAATCTTTGGACTGTGCCTGTCAAGCTTTTAGACAGGTGCTTAAGTCTCGCGCAGGAAAAAATGGTCTCCGCGAAGTTTGAGTAAGGTATCCCCTGAAGCAACCTAGCCCGCCTTGCTGAGGGGTTGCGCTACCTTTGTGTGAGTCGTTGATAGTCAGCGGTCTACTACCAAGGCCAGGGAATGCCTTCCTTTTTAAATTCGCTTCGCATCCAGTTCTCGAGTTCCTTCGCATTTTCCATTTTATCAATAAGTGAAAAATTCATTCGAAGAACCTTGTAGCCGGCTCTGCCTAGGTTGCGATCTCTGAGCATGTACCGTCCGCGAAGGATGGCGCCACTGGGGCCACTGGCGAATTTCATGGGGCCGTCAATTTCAAGGTCAATCTTTCCATCAGCCAGTTTAAAAAGCAGATCTATTTGATAGCCGAGGACGGCATTCTTGGGGACTTCATAGGGTAGGTTCAAATGATCGAGCCATTTTCGAACTTTTTCTTCTAGGCGAGAAGCTGCACGTGAGACGATTTCAAATTCGTTGGCTCTTGCCAACTCTTGACCAGGTCCAGATTCAGGGTGTGCATCTGCCAGCGCCAATAGCGCGTGGTACATCATGGTGTCGGTATGAGATGCTTTTCTTGTGATGGTAAGACTGTAGATTTCGGAGGCTATTGAAGCAAGAAAATCCGCACTTGTATATTGATAGCCAAGAATCACCGCTGCCCATAGCAGACGTTCAAGTGGCCTCTTCCATAGATAATCCATTTCTTTTGGACTTTTTCCGGTCCAACTACGAAGTATCAAATCATTTTTTACTCGGGTTTGAATCGCTTCAAAAAGCGCATCATCACGGTATTGAAATTCAGCAAGACCTGCCAGAAAATCAGCCGTCTGCGGCAAAGAAATTTGCTGGGCCTGCAGAAGATTCGTTGCAGATTTTACCAATCCTGCCAGGACGGTTCTGTCGTGATAACCCGATTGGACCAAAAAATTGAGGATGGTGTTGATTTCAGAGCCTCGCAAGGATTCATAGTTTCTATGAATCGGTTCCATCAATTGTTGAAAGACTGAGATTCGACTCTCCGTTTCGGCTCTTGGTATTGAAGGACTGAGGCCTTCTGTGAGTGCCTCTATCCAAGAGCAAGTGGTGGATCGTCCGATGGGAGTGCCTGATTTGCTTTCGGAGACGAGCAACTGAAGGAACTGTGAATTTCCTGAAATAGCCTTTCGGAACCTTCCCTCAAGTTGGTTCACTAGCGTTTGGTAGGCAGGATCGGCGAGAAGCTTTTGTCCTATTTTGTTGGTCTTGTGCTTGGCAAATTTCTCTACAAATCGATAAGGGTTATTCTCTACCTTTGCGAGACGGAGGAGTTCTTGTGGGAGTGTAATAGCTGGTAATCCCATTCGATAAAATAGTCCCCTGAGAAAAGCCTTATCGTCTTGGGGGTAGTAGATTACTTTTTTCCCCTCACCGAGGTCTACTATCCAAAGGGGGAGGTCTAAGGCCGGAAATTGCTTTTCTTCCAAGTTGAGCCCTAAGGTGGATGCCGCAAGTTGCATCCCTTCTCGGTAGGCTGAGGCGTCTTGATTCGGCCGAGGTTGTTTCTTCCATGAATGAGGTAGAGGACGAAGGCCATCGGCTTGGAGCAAACTTTCGATCTCAAGAAAGAGAGTGGTCTCACCACTAGACTCAATAGGAGAAAAGGACTCAAGGACCTCTATCCAGAGTCTCCAGAGGGCTGGTTGGTTCTTCGGAATTCCTTGCATGGCAAGGTTCCAACCCATTTGAATCCAGGGCTTTCTTCCACCATTCTGGGGAGGATTGGTCAATCGAGTATGAAATGCAGCTTGGATAGCATTCTTCCAAGAATCAAAAAGCTCCGCGGTGTCGAAATAGCCGGCCCTGGTCAGGATAGTGACAGCATCTACGAAAGCGAAATAGTCCTCAGTCGCTTTTGCTTTCTTTGCTAATTTTGAAAGAGCCTCAGTTGCTCGCTTCTGAACGGTAGCATCGGGCGTTAGAACGAGCGCCCAGCTTTGTAAGACTCGTACGAATTCTGGAAGCGAGTAGGAATCGAGATTGGTATTGCAGTCATCGATCAGGAGTTGGAGCGTCCTTTTCTGATCCTTGGAAAGCGCAATCGAACGCGCAGTGATAACCTTGTCCGCAAATGCAAGAACGTCCCTCGGATGAAGGTCATTGCCAGCTCGCGCTTCCTCGTAAAGCGTGAGCAGGCTAGCTTGCGTAGTGGCTGTCTCAAGCTTTTGTCGCCAGGATCCGTCGGTGCCACTCATGGCTCCTCGGCACGCTTCATTGTCTGCTGGCACTGAGCCGGTACTATTCCCGCCCGAAGCTTGGCTCACGTGGCAAGTGAGTCCGAAGGCTAGAGCAAGGAGCGCGCAGCAAAGAACGGAAATAGGACGAATAGAACTATTGGATTTCATTGAAATGATTCAATACGTCAAAAAAGCAAATTTTGCTAACGCAAAGGTTCAAAATGTGAGTGATTCAACCCTTGCCTAAGAAGCACTTGTCCAAAATGGCCGCTCGAGCAGAAGGGGTGGGGGTCCTGCGTAGAAAGCGATCAAGAGCGGAGGCAATCGCCTCAGCCATTTGAGCGCGAGAAGCGTCCTTCAGGATAAGTTCACGGTCGGAGTCATGATTGATGAACCCTGCCTCTAGAAGAATGCTGGGCATGTCCGCCCCGAGCAAGACGTAGAACAGCGCCTGACGGACTCCACGGTTATGCGAAGCGGATCGGTGGGGTTGGCGGCTTGCCCGAACAACGGAAGACTGTACCAGGCAGGCCAATTCTTGGCTTCTGGCGCGGCTAGCGTCTAAGAGGAGGTCTTTGACGATTAAGGGCACGTCGCCAGAGTCGTTGGGGATTTCGGCAATGCTTCCTTTTAGGACAGCGTTTTCCATCTTGGCAAGGCGCTGAGACGTTTGGTCGGTGGTGTGGTTGAGGATGTAAGTCTCAAATCCACCGCGGGTTTTGCCTTTTTCGGGCGGTAGTGAATTCATATGAATGGATACAAACGCCTTGGCACGAATTTGATTGGCGAGGGCGGTTCGTTCCTCGAGGGCAAGGTCTACGTCGCGGTCACGCGTAAGGATGGTGTCGACGCCTCGCTTTCGAAGGGCTTCGGCGATCGATTGGGCAAGGAGTAGCGTCAGGTCTTTTTCGAGGAGTTCGTGCGGCGAAGAAGCGTGGACGGCGCCGCGATCGGATCCACCATGGCCAGGATCCAGTACAACAATAGGGGCTGTTGCGCTTAAGGCGAGCCTGGGCAGAATGAGAATACCCAGCATCAATAAAATTTGGTTTCTTTGGGCAAGCCATCCTAGCATGCGCCTTGATCTCCTCCTTTAGGATATGGGAGAACAGAACGGATCATGAAGGAAAATCTTTCAAACCTTGTCCGATGGTACAAAAAAAATGCGCGACCACTGCCGTGGCGCCAAAATCCTGCCTTTTACCCCGTTTGGATTTCGGAAGTGATGTTGCAACAGACACAAGTTGCAACCATGCTGCCTTTCTACGAGCGTTGGATGCGGCAATTTCCTGACGTGGAAAGTTTGGCCGCGAGTAGCGAAGAAGACGTCCTTCGATGGTGGTCGGGGCTTGGTTATTACCGTCGTGCACGCAACCTGAGATTGGGTGCGAAGCAGATTGTGGAGCAAGGAAGTTTTCCTACGACGCTGGAAGGATGGCTCGAGATTTCGGGTGTCGGTGCGTATACCGCGGGCGCTATTCTTTCTATTGCAGAAAATCAGGCCGCACCCATCTTGGATGGAAATGTGGAGCGGATCCTGGCAAGAGTGTTGAGGATCTCGCGTGGAAAAGAAGCTACTTACAAAAAGAAAATGTGGAAAGCTTCCGCGCAACTCTTGGCATTGGCGCTAGAGGCAAAACAACCACCGCGACTTTTTAATCAGGCGTTGATGGAGCTGGGGGCATTGATTTGTACTCCTATCAAAGAGCCCGACTGCCATCGCTGTCCCTTGGCGACGAGTTGTGAGTCACATCAGCGAGGCCAGGTAGATCGATTTCCTCAAAAGAAGAAGCGCAAGGTCATTCAAGAAGTGGCGGAGACTTCGCTTCTCTTGTTGGATTCCGAAGAAAAGTTCTGGGTTTGCCAAGCGCAAGAGGGAACTTGGCGGGCGGGCCTATGGGATTTGCCCCAGGTTTTTCCTAAGGGCGTGCCACGCAAGGCGCTACGATTTCGAGGTTCGATCGAAACTCACCATGTTGTGACCCATCATCGAATCACCAGAACGACGCAGATCTATCGATGGAGTGGAAAGGTTAAAAAAATAAATGCGTCGAGTCAAAATGGAAAATGGATTCATGGGGAAGAACTGGATCAATTACCCGTCGGGGCCGCACTGAAGAAAGCTTTTGAAAAAGCTCGGTTGCAGGGTTTCGAGGGGGCGTGCTAGGTCTAGCGGACTATGGGTTTGAATCGACGTTTGTCTTTGGGATGGGTTGTCTCTCTTATTGTAGTGGTGGGTGTAGTAAGTGGCACGGTTCAGGCGAAGGAGCCAACGCGGAAAGCCCGAGCGCGCGCGGATCAAATCCTCCACACCTCCAAAGTGACTTCCGGCGACCCTTGCGCGAAGGTAGCTTTTGGACCCCAGGGAAGCGAAGCGAGCCAAGCTTCGGTTCCGCCCGCTTATTTGCGATTTGAATACCATCGAGATCAGCCCGAAAGCGCGGATCAAGTAGACTCAAAATACCTTCAGGGCGTACAGAACGAAAAAATGTGGATGAGGCCGGGTTTTTTGCAGACCTCGGATCGGGCTCCCAGTTTTTCAAATCGCCTCTTGCCGGAAGTTTTCTTCGGCGTGGATGGCGGGGGACTCGAGGGACGCATAATTTCTGTTTTGGTAGATCGACCCGTGAGAGAGTCGAAGCTCTTTGGATTACGAAGTGGGCCCTCCAGGACCCAGAATGAACGAGTGATCCTTACAGGGGTCGTGGTTGAGTTTGCACCTAAGCTTGGCTTCTTTGGGAAGAAAAAAGATCAGTGGGTGATTGACCTAGTGACCTATGATGGAAAGCAGGGGGAGCAGATTGAGCTTAGCGATGTGATTGACTTGCGAGTACGGCGCAATATCATCGACTTCAGCGCCCAAAGAAATTCTACCAATCCCGTGCATCCAGCGTCTTTGTTTGGGGCACCGCAGATTTTCACTTCCGTCAATGCAGAGGAAACTGAATGGAACGAGCATTATCTTCCGGCGCAGATTCGACGTCGAATTGCTGAGGGGATGCCGACCTTGCGAGTAGATCACCAAGTAAGTGGGGCTGGCGCCGCTCAAGATATCCGATTTCGACCCAATCACCGCTGGATGGATTTGATTCCGGGTGAATATGAATTCAGAGAGCGATCTGTTCAGTCGGGTGAGGCCAGGATTTTTGATCTCTTCGTGAACGGAACCTTAGTTCATCAAGATGTCTCTGGACTGCCTGTGGTAGCACTGGAGCGCGTTGTCGTAGCAGGAAACGATCAGGCTTTTGTATATAAGCTTGTTCCGGGACAGTTGAGTAGGGCCGTAGTGGCCGCCATCGAGACCTCTAGTCTGGGCTTGGAGCGAAGCAGTCTATTTGACAAAGATAACGTACTAAGGCTTTCTCAGCCTTCGCCCGGAGAAGAACGCGTTGTGAATAGATTTCTACTGATTGGAAATTACGATGCTGGAACGGGTGCTGACTTCCCAGTTCGAATGGATCGGATTGTAGGGCTTGGAATTGCGTTGCCCTTGGGCCCTTCACCTCAGTAGGCAAATTGATCCTTAGATGTAAAGTGAGCAAAGTACCTTTAGTCTTAAGGAATGCTTTATTTCATTTTGCTTTTTTTTTCGCTGAGCTTTGCTTCAGAAGGAGTCCATTGGTCTTATGACGGGCCTACCGGTCCCGACAATTGGGGACACCTTCAGACGGAAAATGGGCTTTGCGACGCGGGGCAGAGTCAAAGTCCGATTGACCTCATTGCCGCGTCGGGTGGTGCAAGGCCCGAAATTGAATTCTCTTTCCGCCCTATTCGACTTAAGGTGGCGAACAATGGGCATACGATTCAAGTATCGACTCCCAATGCAGGAACGCTTCGTATTGGAAAAGAGTATTTCGACCTCTTGCAGTTTCATTTTCATACACCGAGTGAGCATCATGTTCACGGTATCAAATATCCGATGGAACTTCACTTGGTTCATAAACAGCCTGAAACGGGCCAACTCGCAGTTGTGGGAGTCATGTTGGAGGAAGACTCAGCTCCCAATGAATTTTTAGAAGAAATTTGGCAGCATTTGCCCCTCAGCGCAGGTCCTATTGTGGAATTGCGCAATAGTGTAATCAATCCAACCAATCTCATACCCAAAAATAAAAAATTCTTTCGTTACCAAGGATCCCTTACTACGCCGCCTTGTTCTGAAGGCGTGATTTGGAATGTGTTTTTGCATCCAATAAAAATTTCTAAGGAACAAGTAACCGCTTTTCAGAAGCTATTTCCAATGAATGCACGTCCCGTTCAGGGACTGAATGAACGCCCTATCCTAAGCAACTAGCCGACGCGAGTCGGATTAGAAAAACGCGAGTTGCCTTGGGCCCTCGTGTCGTGTGCCTTTCTTTTGGGTACCTTGTGTTTCAAGCTTCTGCAGGATCTGCCAGGAACGTTGAATAACACTCGAAGGCAGTCCCGCTAGCGCAGCTACTTGAATCCCGTAGCTATCTCCAGTAGGGCCAGGACGAAGTTCGTAGAGAAATCGCAAGCTCTCCTTGCTCTCTTCTACGGACAAGTGCGCATTGCGTATACCTGGTACTTGGGTCTCCAGTGCAACGAGTTCATGGTAGTGAGTTGCAAAGAGGGTTCGGGCCCGAAGTTTCTGAGTGATCCATTCGAGCGTGGACCATGCGACAGAGATTCCATCGTAAGTGCTGGTGCCTCTGCCGATTTCATCAAGGACCAAGAACGACCTTTCATCGGAGTAGTGCAAGAGGTGCGCTAACTCAGACATCTCTACCATAAAGGTGCTCTGACCTTTGGTGATCGCATCTTGGCCGCCCATGCGAGTGTAGATGGAAGAGACAACGCCCCATTGAGCCGATTCCGCTGGGACAGGTGCGCCCATCTGCCCCAAGAGGATGATGAGGGCAACTTGTCGCATCAAGGTAGATTTACCGCCCATATTCGGACCCGTAATGAGTAGGGTGCTTGCTTCGTTTCGCAGAAGCTCTACAGAATTAGGAATGAAGGCTCCACCCACTTGGGCCGCTACCATAGGATGCCGGCCTTTGTGAATGCTGAGGTCAAGGCTAGTGTCTATTTTTGGAAATCGCCACAACGGTTGTTCCGCTAGTTGAGCAAAGCCCAGTAGACAATCGAGGTGAGAGAAAACGGTAGCCGCCTGAGACAATGGTGCGCCAAGACCGTCCAACTTTTGGAGAAGGTCTTCGAAGAGATTTTTTTCTAATTCGACTCGCTTCATTTGCGCGCTCAGGACTTCTTCTTCGAGTGCTTTGAGTTCGGGGGTGATAAAGCGTTCGGCATTGGCCATGCTTTGTTTGCGGATGTAGTTATCTGGGACGGAAGCCAAGTGCGTCTTAGTGATTTCAATCGAATATCCAAAGACGCGGTTGTAACGAATTTTAAGACTCGGAATGCCGGAGCGCCTTTTCTCGGCTTGCTCCATTTCTACTAAGAGCGATTCGGCGTTGTCGGTAAGGTCAATGAGACGATCCAATTCAGCATGAAATCCTTTAGAAAAGACGCGACCCTCTCGGCAGTGAGCTGGTGCAGGTTGGATTTGCAGTGACGTGAGACTTTGAACCAAGGTACTCACTTCTTGCCATACGCTGTGAAGCATTTGGGCATAGCCTCGGAGTGTTTCATTAGAAGGGTAGGCACTCAGTGCCGGGAGAATGGTTGGCAAAGTGCCGAGGGATTGAGCCAGAGCAAGCGTGTCTCTTGGCGATGCACTTCGCGTGGTGATTCGTCCCATGATTCTCTCTAGGTCGTACAGTGTCCGGATGGCTCCTCGAAGGATCGTGGCAGGTGCAGGTTGGTCCATCAGCGCCTTTACGCAGCTCTGTCTTTCAGCGATGGCAAAAGAATCCGCAAGTGGTGCTCGTATCCATTGGCGAAGTCGCCTTTGGCCCATGCTGGTAGGTATCTGGCTGAGGCGACTCGAGAGGAGGGTGAAGAGAGCTAGCCCGCCTTCTGATTTCTCGAAGAGATCCAAATGGTCCGGTGTCACAGGTCCCAATCTCATGTGCTTCGCTTGGTGGAGGGGTTGTGGCAACTTGAGATGGCTAAGATGATCTACCCGCTGAGTTTGGAGCACGGACTGAATGAGGTGTGCCAGTGCCCATTGCTCCTCGGGTGTTTGAAAAAATCCATCCAAATTGGCCAGTGAAAAGTGCTTACGCAGGAGGTTCTGCGCTTTATCCTGACTCAAAATCAATTCATCGTAGTGCTCGACGAGTGTATTCGGCCATGGGGTCCAATCTTTTGAAAAATGCGCTTCGCTTCGAGGAAGCTGTAGGTGCCGAATGGAGGCATTTCGGAGGTCGCTGAGTAGCATCGGCAATTGATCATAGGACTGAAGGTAGGTGTCACCCGCAGAACAATCCATCGCGGCAAAAGTCCAGGGCCTATGCTTCTTCGGATGGCACAAAACAACGGCAAAGTATCGTGGCTCAGATGAATCTGCCTGAAACTGAATTCCAGGTGTAAGGATCCGAGTGATTTCCCTTTTTACCAATCCTTTGGATGACGATGGATCCTCCGTTTGTTCAGCGATGCCAACGCGGTAGCCTCGCTGAAGGAGTTTCTGAATATAAGATTCTGCGCTGTGATGCGGGACTCCAGCCATAGGAGTAGGGTTGGGCTTGTTTCTATCGCGAGATGTGAGCGTGATGCTCAACTCTCGACTTGCAAGAACCGCGTCTTCTCCAAAGAGTTCGTAGAAATCTCCCATCCGAAAGAACAAGAGTCCGTCAGATAACTGACTCT
>CAUJDS010000018.1 GCA_963169695.1 Bdellovibrionota bacterium | reverse complement strand
AAAAAATTTACACCGACCTCCTCCGCAGAAAACAAAAAGAAGGCGCCCCCGCCAAAGCCTTGGCACCTTACGCCTTTGAATTGGGAGTTCTCAAATACAATGCAAAGAATTGGCAGCAAGCAAGCAAGCTTTTTCAAGCGGCCATTCGGGGAGAATTCAATCAATCGGCGGCACATTTTTATCTTGGGATAGCCGCTTTCCAAACTGAAGATTGGAAGACTGCAACCGAGAACCTTCAAGTGGTCGTAAAAAGTGGAACAGACGAATTGATTCCACCCGCTCATCTTTACTTGGCCCAGTGTTATCTCAAGACCCGACAGTCGCGCGGCGCAACAGATCACCTCGTTCAAGCGCGCGACACTGCGCAACGGACTTTGCAAGACTCGAGCAAAACAGAATCGTCGAAATCCATGGCGCAATCAATCTTTGATGCCGCAACAAAGGCGCTCGTGCCCCTCAGTAAGCCACAGTGGTTTGGGAGCGTTTCTTGGATTTGGGGATATGACTCCAATATCCTTAGCCAACCAAGCACCAGTACCTCTTCTCTTACGTCTTCTACCGGCCAGGGCTCAGTCACAAGCACACTCCAGGCTGGAATTGGATACATGACAGCTCCAACCAAGACCTATCAGTTGGTCCCAAGTTATCGGCTCTCCACCAATTTCAATCTCAATGACCTTGCCCGTACTGAAGAATATGTAGCCAACCAGTTCTCTCTCTATATTACGCGGGATCCGCTCGCCGAGACTTCCTATGGCTTGAAGATCGGCACTGACCTTACCTTTGCCAACGGAAAAGGATCGGGCCGATTTGACTATGGTTATTACTCAACCATTGCAAGCATCGGTCCTTACTTTAAGCAGCAGCTTTCACAAGGTGCGAATTGGGGAGGTGAGCTCTTCTGGGGTCCCGCGCTGTATGCCGACGATAGTCAGACAACGTCAGCTGATCAGAAAAACGGCTGGAGTTTGAGCAATCAATTCTACTACCAACAGGACCAGGGGTCCCATTTTTGGAATCCAACCCTCGCATTTTCGGATAGCTATACTTACGCAAAGGGTTCGAACAACACCAACCTCGCCATTGGGCTCAGTCTCTCCTCCCTTATGTACCTCAATTCGAAATTGCGCATTTCGCCAAAACTTAGCTTCACGCGCACGATGTATACGGCTCGATCCAGCGATAGCGGCAGAACGGACCACTTGATTGCCATTGGTGTATCGCTCCTCTATCGATGGAACGCTCGGCTCAGCCTAGTGGGTGAGGTCAATTATGAGGACAATCTCTCGACACTTGAGTCCTCTTACGCTTATAGCAAGGCCGCAGCTACCGTGGGAGCAAGCTATAGCCTGTTCTAAATACCGCATTGCATATACGAGCGTATCAATCCGAAATTGGAGAGCACGCCTAACTGTGATCCTTTCATCGTTTTTCATTTGACACTTTAGGGAATAATCTACACACACTTGCAGGCTCCTCCCTTAGCTTTTTAATAGAATCAAAACAGGCAAACGGACTTCGCGCCCTTGACCAAAGATCCGTGGGAGTCCCTTGTAATTAAATATATTTTATTTATTTTTACCTCCACCTTTCTCAGGAGTTCCCAATAAGGAATGGCTCGTACAGATCGTTTCTCAAATCGAAACAAAACCCCTCCAAGATGGCTAGTTTTCTGCTTCAGATTCTCCAAATGCATTGAGATGGCTGCGCGGCACTTCAATGCTTTGCAGCTTGGTACTTTGGTACTGCGCCACCTCTTTTAGGTCATCGTGAGAGCACCCCGCCAAAACTTCCCTTACCTAACCAAAAGAATATCGCAACAGGGCCTCCTTTGAACCGACCACTCTTGCTACGCCAGACATTGCTAAAAAAGGACACGCTAGGCTTCAGAATTTTGCGCAAAGCAATAGGTGCAATGTGTCTATTTTTCTAGGCGGACTGCACAACGAAAGTAACTCGGTAGATTTTTATTTGGCAAAGCAGCGGTTTGCGTTTAGCTTGAGTCTATAAGTTTGAAAACCAAACACTAACCTTTTCAATGGAGGGGTTTGTTCTAATGAAAAACAGTACAATGACCAAAACAATTATGACTCTTGCAGGAGTGGCACTTGCGGCTGCGAGTTCTGCTCAAGCAGGGGATACCGAATGGGGCGGGTTCGCAGCTCCAGAATTCAAGTATGCCAATAAGGCTGCAAGCAACAAAGGATTCAATGTTGCCGACGGTGCTTTCTATGTGAATCACAAAGAAGGCCATGCCAAGTTCATCTTGGATATTCCTTTCGCATACGCGGCTTCTGCTGGAACTTTTACGCTAGGCGCAAACAAGGCCCAAGCATTTGTTCATGTAGCTTATGACAGTGGCTTCAACTGGCGATTGGGTCAGTTTGATACGCTTCATGGCTTCGAGAAAAAAGACCTCAAGGATATCCACTTCGCTGAAGCAGGATTCCTCGATACTCACTTTTCTACAACTAACACAGGTACATCGCTTGGCTATGACGGTGGATCATGGGGCGTAGACCTCGTGTTCGCTAATCCAGCCGGCGCAACCGACCATATCAACAGCACAACAGTTGCTTTGCAGAAGAAGTATGAGTACAGCTTACATACCGAGTGGCTCCGTGGCCAAATGGTTACGGTGAACTTCGGCATTCAGGCCCTCAATAAGATCCTTACTTGGGATGCAATTGTTGGCTTCGGTTTTGGCAAAGTGGATGCAAACCTCGAAATCGTTGCTCAAACAGGTGGCGCTTCAACAGGTTTCGGACTCTTGGGTCAAGTGATGACCGACTTCAATGACGATATTTCTGGCGGAATTCGCCTCGAGTACGGCAGTAAGTTGGCTAGCAATGGCGTGAACACCACAGGCGCGACAACCGATGTGGCACTTGCTGCACTTGGTTACACGCACTCTGAGTTTGCTGCAACCATCGGACCTCAGTTCAAGCTTTCAAAGGCTATGAAGCTGAAGGTTGACTACACATTCGACAGCAAGAAGGCGACTTCTGCTGCTGACTCTGTAAGCACACACTCCGGTGTTGTGGGCGCAGTTTACAGCTTCTAAGACTTACGTCTAAGTAGTTAAAACCCGGGAAGGACTTGTTCTTCCCGGGTTTTTTTTTGTCTTTTGTTATGAATAGAAATCAATCCACCTTATTCCTAGCATCCTTTACCTTGCTCATTCTCATCCTTGGCGTGCCAGGAGCATCGTTCTTAGATTTCCAAGTCTATTGGGAAGCTGGTCGACTTATTGAAGAGGGCCTAAGCCCCTACTCCCTCGTAGGACACTGGCAGTATAAGTATTCCCCTTGGATTGCTTTGATCTTTGGCGCAGTCCGAAGTGTCGCAAGCTTGGAATACTCGCGCTTAAGCATTTTCACCCTCAATGCCCTTGCCTGGTCGGGATGGATTCTATTTTCTTTCCAGATAGCAAATGCCAAGAAGCGCCTAACTTCATGGTCCGTCCTATTACTCTGCTTGGTGTTCTTTAAATCAATCCTTAGAGACTGCCAACTGGGACAAATCAACGGAGTGGCGTGCTTACTTCTCATGCCGCTTCTTTTTTTATCCCCTTTGAAAAGGACGGGGATATTCCAAAGCTTGGTCAGTGCACTCGCCTTTGGCCTGAGTGTGCACTTCAAATTGATGTTCCTCTTCGTACTTCCGTTTTTGCTTCTCGTCGGACGTTGGCGTGCCGCCCTCCTCGGACTAGGGGGCGTGTTATTTTTCTTAGGACTTCCGATTCTTTTTCAGTCCTGGGCTTGGACGACTCAGGAGACCCTCCACTGGATTAAGTCCCTGAGTACGTCCTCTGAGATTCTGTTGGGAGATCGGTATAATGTTTCACTATTGGGATTCCTCATTCATGGATGGGGCCTATCCCTTACAACGGCCAGATTAGTCTGGTTTGCAGCTCTCTTGTTTTTTTTAGGATTCTGCAGAAGCTTGCGCAATCTGCCTTCCACGGAAATTTTTGCACTCGCACTTGGCTCCTTGACGATCTACAATCCCTTAGCTTGGTATTATTGGACGCCGCTCTGGGCACCCGCTTTGGCGATACTGGCTTCGAAGTTGATCATCCAACCCATTCAGAAATGGACGATAGCACTCTTGTTTGTGATCGTCTCTTTATGGCAAGCCCTGGACTCTCAATTGGCGCTCCACTACGGCATTCCGCTGGCGCATTTTAGCTTTCTTATTCTTTTCGTTTACTTTTTGGGCTCCAGCCGGAGGTTCCCATCCTATGGAAATTAAGCGCGCGATTCTCTTCAATGGAGACACCGATGGCATTTGCAGCGTGCGAGTTTTTCTCGGCCTAAGTCCCAACCTTCATGGAACTCGTTTCTTTACCGGCGCCAAGCGAGAACACCGCCTTCTCCAGCAGGTTCCAATTTCCGTAAGAGAAGTCTACGCCTTCGATCTTTCGTCAGAGAGCAACCGAAGTGAAATAGAATCAAAGGTCCTCGCTGGGATAAAGATTACCTGGTTTGATCACCACCACGGTCTAGAGATCGTTTCTCCCAAATTCAAGTCCATTGGATCCGATCAAGTGCAAATGAATACGAGCCTTGCTGTTTTTCGTAGCCTCAAAAACAAACGAGACTTACCTTGGACCATTCTCGGGCTACTGGGAGACCGAATGGAAGAAGCAGCAAAAAAACTTCTTCAAGAATTCTCCCTTGCTCTCAACTTACCAGAGCTGATGCCCCTAGCACACGCGATGAACTATAACGCCTATGGAATAAGCCACCAAGGATTGCAGTGGCTCCCACAAGACCTGCTCCTTACTTGTCTTACTTATGATTCTCCACTCGATCTCCTACCCCATCCAAAGGTCCGGAGTCTAATAGTCAATAGATCTCAAGACCTCGAGAAAGCCTTCCGAACGATTCAAGAGCCTTACAAAGGTATTTACTGGTTAGACGACTCCGACCTAGGGATGAGAATTCATGGAGAATTGGCCTATGAATTGCTCGATCGTGATCAAAGCCCCGTCTTAGTTGGGTTTAAGTATTCGGACGATAGGATTCGATTGAGCATCCGAGTGCCTCAAAGTTTTAAGAAAAATGTAGGTGCCTTTTGTTCTCAATTCGAAACAGGTGGAGGAAGAATCAAAGCAGGTGGCATCACTTCGCTTCCTCTCAGCGATTGGGAGAAACTTCAGGCGTCCTACCTCCTTTGGATTTCTGGAACTTAAAATGACTTCGAAGTCGCATGCTCCCATGCGTTTCGGTAGCTCACTGGAACTTGGGTTTCTAAAAGTGAGCCGGGTTCCAAATACTCGTAGCATTCACCGTAATGTCTTACGGTATGCGTATCTAGGCGTCGTTGAATATGCCACGGTTTAAGCTCACTTGGATGAGCCAAGCCAGAGGCGGCCAAAACCTCTAAAAAGCTGTGAATCGTTTGCTCATGAAAATTCTTAACCCGCTGTGCCTTATCCGGCACGTTGAGGCCCGCAACCAACTCAGCATTCTGTGTCGCAACACCTGTTGGGCAAGTATTAGAATTGCAGCGCAAGGCCTGAATGCACCCTAGAGCAAACATCATTCCGCGAGCAGAATTGCAATAGTCTGCGCCCAAGGCAAGTTTGGCCGCGATATGAAATCCAGTTGAAATTTTTCCGCTTGCCGCAACCCTTACCTTACCTCGCACATTCACTCCCGTAAGCGCGTTATGCACAAAGATAAGTCCGTCATTGAGTGGCGTGCCGATCGAATTCGTAAATTCAAGCGGTGCCGCACCGGTTCCACCCTCTGCCCCATCGACCGTAATGAAGTCCGGAGTAAGTCCGGTTTCAACCATGGCCTTACAAATGGCAAAAAACTCCCGGCGCTTTCCCACGCAGAGCTTAAATCCTACTGGCTTGCCTCCACTGCCTTCTCTGAGTGTTTGCATCCACTCCAGAAACTCAATGGGGGTAGTAAAAGCAGAATGCCCAGGCGGCGAAAGCACATCTCTACCCAATTCGACTCCACGAATTGCTGCAATTTCTGGGGTTAATTTACTCGCAGGAAGGATGCCTCCATGTCCCGGCTTTGCCCCTTGTGAAAGTTTGACTTCAATCATTTTGACCTGTTCAAGTTGCGCGCGTTCGCGGAACAATCCCAGATCAAACCCACCCGAGGAACTTCGACAGCCGAAGTACCCAGTACCTATTTGCCAAATCAAATCACCCTGAGGCTCAAGGTGATAGGTCGAAATGCCGCCTTCACCCGTATTGTGGGCGAAGCCGCCCATTTTGGCCCCCCGATTCAAGGCTCGAATGGCAGCGGTACTGAGCGATCCAAAGCTCATGGCGGAGATATTGAGTAACGAAGCTTCGTAGGGCTTCTTGCAGGTGCCACCCCCAATCAAAATGCGAGGCTCAGTCTTAAGGGTCGCTTTGGGTACGATGGAATGATTGATCCATTCCGTGCCTGCTTGGTAGAGATCTCTTTGCGTTCCAAAAGGCACCGAATCTCGAACCTTCTTCGATCGCTGATAAATCAGTGATCGTGCCTCACGACTGAATGGCATTCCATCTTCATTGGTTTCAATAAAGTACTGCTGAATCTCAGGTCGGATTTCTTCGAGAAGGTACCTGAAATTTCCAATGACCGGAAAATTGCGTTTGATGGATTTTTTGGTCTGGGTCATATCAAAAATCCCCAGAACGATAATGGGACCCAGTACTAAGAACGCAAAATAAGCGGAAGAAGTCCAAAAATAGCCAATTCCCACGACCAACGCTAGTGAAGCCAGAGACAAGCCTATAAATAAACGTCGCATAGAGTCCTTATCGGGATAATACTGCTACGAATTGACGGTCCTATTCCTCGAAACCACCAACCTTCGTTTGTAAAACCACCCAAAAATAAATGGCATCAAGAAATTGACGCCAGCGTTGACTTTTTCAGTAGGATCAACGAGGTCTGCAGAAAAACAGCTGGTGCCACCCTTGGCCGGAGATGGATTGGCTCTCACCACCTCTAAGGACGCGTACTGTCTATCTCCCGTCAAGCGATCCTGCCCCGTGATCTTTACCTTTCCGATCTTTACTCCAGAGACTCTGCCGAAATTGTCGACCGTAGCCACCTCTGGATGGTCAGAGGTCCATCGAATGCTGTCTTGAGATCGCGCCCTACCATAGCCACTCAATTGCAGGTTTCCTGTTACTTTCAGCGTCATATGTTTTGGCCAGACCTGAAATCCTTCGCCGGCATCAAGCTGATGCAAAGCGGTATATGCATCAAGGTCTCCAGCCGTTGCAACCAGGCCCTCGTAGTTTGAACGCTGAGTCGCGGCATTCAGTAGTCCATTGCGCAGTTCCAAAAGTGTCAAATGAGGCTCCACCGAGAGCATCAGGGCAGCGACTCCAGATACCATCGGTGCCGCCATCGAAGTCCCACTCAGGTAGCGGTACGGAGGCTCCGTAAACGTAGACAAGACTTGAGTTCCGGGCGCGGCTAGGTGCGTGCTAAACCACCCGAAATTACTGAAATCTGCTTTCACGCCAGATCCCGAGCTAGCCACGATTGAAAGCATTCCAGGACTTTCTACAGAGGATGGATAGTGAGTCTTACCTCCGTCGTTGTCCACCTTCTCATTCCCACTTGCCGCAATGACCAGTACCCCATGGTCGGCCGCATATCGAATTGCATCCTCCATTGCCTTTGAAGTCATGCTCCGCTCCGAATACGAACCCCAAGAACAATTGATAACCCTAGCTCCGCGTTGAACCGCGTAAACAATTGCCTTTACGCCATTCAGCGTATCGCCTCTGCCTGTATCATCCAGAAATCGAATGGGCAAAACCCTCACATGCCAATTCACTCCCGAAACACCCAGGTGATTGTCACCCACGGCACCAATGATTCCCGAAACATGGGTCCCATGTCCATCGACGTCCATTGGCTGATTGGTACCATCCGCAAAATTCCATCCATCATAATCATCGATGTAACCATTTCCGTCGTCGTCCAGCCCATTCTCTGGAATTTCCTTGGTATTTTTCCAAAGATTCTCTCGGAGATCACCATGATTGAGGTCTACTCCGCTATCTACTACCGCAACAACTACTTCATGAGAGCCGCGCGAGAGGTCCCAAGCCTTCATCAAATTTAATCGCTGATAACTCGATCGTTGATCTTGAAATTGAAGGTCATTCGGCGCCGTTTCTTCTGCATACCATTTTCGATTGGCTTCCACATAGACGGCACGTCCATCGAGAGCCTTGAGTTGCGCACTGTCTACGACATCTACAGCGTAATAGCCAAGCTCAGGAACATAATCCACAATCGACAAAGAGCTATCCAAAAGGCTTTGAATTTCTTCTGCGGCACTTTGTTGACCCTGAAATTGGATCAAATACCTTTCGCGCGCGTGGGCCAAATTCATCAAACCCAATAAACCTGCTAGAGTTGCTCCCGCAATCCTCCAGCGTCGAAAACCTTCCATGTTCATGACGCCTCCTTGCCAATTTAACTATTCTAGCCTGCCAAGGGTTTGGCGCAAAATTATTATTTAAACTATAAAAGGATATTAATGATGCGTTCCGCCACCTACCGGGGAACCCACTGAGAAGTCTCCAAACTTCCGTCTTCCTCTAGTAACGCTTCAAGGGCTGCACGTCCCTCCACCCACGCTCCTCCATCATCGGGCGCCGCTGTTCGAAGTCGAAGGATATCTGATGGCCGACTGCCGCTTTGGCTAAGAGACTCAAATAGGGACTCAAAGAGCTCTCGCATTACCCATG
>CAUJDS010000017.1 GCA_963169695.1 Bdellovibrionota bacterium | reverse complement strand
TTGCCTCTGGAATTTTTGGGATGACCTGACTGACTCGCTCAACGCTTACTTTTTCTTGATCAGGAAGCGTGTAGTGCAGCGTCATATGTGGGTTCACCAGGACGCTTCCGAGAAGGTAGTTCAATATCCCACCTTCGCCATTGACCTGAATCCTTCCGTCAAAATGAAATTCCACACTCGTTCCGTGGGGTCGATTCCAGTCAATGGTCTCTCGCTCTTTTACAATCCCTTTGTTCTGCTTGATATCGACTTCAACGTGGCAGGACAGCGCCTTGCGCATGTTTGAGGTCTTGGTAATCACTTTAGCACCTGAGGCGCACGTCATTTGGGCCCAGGTGGTTGCAGCAGAAATTCCTATCCCTTGCTGGCCGCGAGAACAACGGCCCCTACCAAACTTTGAGCTAGCCAGGTATTCACCAAAGACTTTGGGCACATCGTCTGCATCAATTCCTGGACCATTGTCTGTTACGCGCACCAAAACTCGATCGGAATTTTTTAAGGATCCAGCCCCTAATCGTTGAATTTCTACTTCAATCTCCGGAAGAATGCCGTTGTCATCACAAGCATCTAGCGAATTATCCATGGCCTCTTTCATCGTTGTCAGGACGGCCTTGGTAAGTGAGGAAAACCCAACTTGCTGAAGATTTTTTGAAAAATATTCAGCGGTGCTGCTGGTTGTAATACGACTCGAGGAACGTTTTTCCGTATTTTCTGCCATGTAAATGCAATTGAATCAGATCCTGATCCTTGCGTCAATCACCTTCGACGCGGTGGAGTACCTAGGTGCACCTGAAGTATGACAATACTGATGCCGGCCACGATGGGTCCTAAGAAGACTCCCGTCACACCAAAGAGCTTCATTCCACCTAATGCCGAAAGAAACGTCAGCATGGGATGCAAGTCCCCTGCACCCTTGATTACCATCGGACGAATAAAATTATCCAGAGCACTCACGACTCCAGCAGCAATCAAAAGTATGATTCCAGCTTCATTATTGCCAAGCAAAAATTGAAAGGTCGCCACACCAAGCGTAACTGGCGCTGACCCCACAAGAGGCAAAAAAGAAGTAAAAAATACGCTCGCCGTAATCAACACCGTCCCAGCAACTCCTGCAATCATGCAGGCGATCGAAAAAGTAACCGCTTGGGCCGCACCAGAGGCCAGCATCGCCAACAGCACTGATCGACACATATGCTGTGAGTATTTTAGAATCTCTTGAGTATCTTGATTGTCGAAGACCGAAATCCTACGCAACAATTTCAAGGCCCGCTCCCCGTCTTGGAGAAAAAAGAAAAGGCCCATCACAACAAGTACAGCCGAAAGCAAAGCACCTGGTATCCCAGACAGAATAACCGTTAGCCAATTACCGATTGAAAGCGCCGCTGTCGAAAGCAATCCTTTAACCGTATCTCTGAGTTGATCCAAATTAATGGGATAGTATTGAGAAATGGTAGACAGGATTTTTTTGGTATTGGAGGAAGAAAAAATTCTCTCGGACAAGCCTGGCAGTACAACGCCGCTTGGCGCCCCCTGTTGAACCGTTAGTCGAATCTCCTGAATTCCCGTCTGAACCGCGGATATGACAATAAATGTCAGGGGCAAGATCACGATCACTGAAACAAACAGGGTAATTAGAATAGAAGAAAAGCTCGCTCCAATTTTTAGCTTCTTCTGCAAAGCTAAGCGATAAGGAAAACAGACCGCCGCAAATACTGCCCCAAGACAAATGGGAGCCAGAAAGGGCAAGAGCATCCAAGTAAAAAGTCCAAATACACCGAGGAGAAAGAAGGGTCGCGCCATCCGGCTACCGTACCCTAGACCTGAGACGTTGACGAGTGACGAACCTTGTTGGGACGTGTGCCAAAGACATAATCCCAAAGGGGCGAACTAACTCCCCAGTTGATCTCTTCCTTCGAAAAATGATGGTCCATGTGATTCTTCTTCAAAACCCTGCCCACGATAGTTTGCGGCTTGAAGTGGTGGGTCGAATAATGAATCCAATCATAACAAAGGTAGCCCAGTAAGAAAAAAGCGAAGAAAGGCTGAACCTTATCGACTCCAAAGACACCAAGAAAAACAAGGTAGAGTGCCGAACCAATAGGAATCGACGCTATCGGAGGCATCACTAGGCGCGTTTTATCTTCTGGCTGCGCATGGTGAATCCCATGCAAAAGGAAGACAAATCGCTTGAGGTATGGGTTTTCGGTTTCGAGATGAAAAAGAAATTTATGAAGAAAATACTCCGCCAGCGTCCAAGAAAAAAAGCCAGCCACTCCCAGAATAGCAATAGAAACGGCATCCAAGGCATGGAACGCATTCCAAAGAAGCAGCGTCACAATAGGTAGCCAAACGATAAATGGGGTCGAAGGATGCACATGCGTCATTCGCTCCATCAAAGGATTCTGAAATAGCTTCATGCTGTCGCTAGGGATTCGCATTATTCAACTCCACTCACTTTTCTTGGTAAAACTACACCCGCTAACCAAGTTTAGCCAGTTCTTCAAAGAGATAGACCTGACTCAAACAGGCCTTCTTGAAGTCTCCCAGGTGCATGCTCTCGTTCTCGCCATGCGCCGAAGTGTAGGGATCCTCCACACCAATCAAGAGAGGCGGTGCGCCATTTAATGCGTCTGAGAACGGGCGAACAAATGGAATGCTAGCCCCAATTCCAACAAAGACCGACTTCTTGCCATAGCCTCGCTCGAGCGCGCGCTGAGCGGCTTCGAACGCCTTGGCATTGGATTGAGAGAACGGCTCAGTCAACCAGGGCTCGCCAATGGCCCGTTCCTTGATTTGAAGCTCAAGGCCCCAGGGGACGCGCTTTTCGATCTCGGCACGCAACCGCTTCCACGCTTTCTGAGCATCCATACCAGGAGGAATCCTGAGCGAAACCTTTGCCCAAGCGGTATCATTGATCGTATTACCTGCCTGGGCCCGCGAAGACGACTGAAGCGCGTTTACGGTGAGACTCGTCTTTCTCCAAAGTGTGACCCAAGGATTCTCCGTGCCGCCCAAAACCTTCGAAGAGTCTACGAGGCCGCTCTGCTTTCGAAAAGCCTCTTTATCGAAAGCCAATGACCGATAGAGCTCCAACTCTTGCGACGCAATGGGAGCAACATCGTTGACGATCTCGGGAATCGCCAGATTTCCTTCTTCGTCCACCAAGGAAGCAAGCAAGCGACTCAAACCCATTGCTGGGTCGGGTACCAAACCTCCAAATAGCCCTGAATGCAGAACGCGATCGGTTGCTCGGATCTCAAGTTCAAAATCCACCAATCCACGAAGCGAGGTTGTAAGGGACGGTACACCGATATCGAAGTTCATTGTATCCGTCAGCACCAGCACATCGGACTGAAGCTGCTTCTTGTAGGTATTCAAAAACTCTGCAAGAAAGCCACTTCCGATCTCTTCCTCACCCTCAATTACCACCTTCACGTTGACGGGAAGTTTACCGTGGGCCTTGAGGTAGGCGCGAATCGCAGCCAAATGGACAAAAATTCCGGCTTTATCGTCGGACGTCCCTCGACCATACAGCCTGAGGCCACCCGGGCCTTCCTTCTCCGTCGGTTCAAAGGGAGGTGTCTTCCAGACATCCACTCGCCCTGGAGGCTGTACATCGTGGTGAGCATAGAGCAAAAGGGTCGGCTTTCCAGGAGCGTGGCACCAGTCTGCCAAAACATAGGGCAGCGACTGTCCTACCCGCACAACCTGAACATTTTCGAGGCCAGATTCCTTGAAAAGCGCCGAAACTCGCTCAGCAGAACGGTCGACTTCCTTAAGGTCAAATCCCGGAAAGCTCACACTCGGGATGCGTACAAGAGTCTTTAGCTCTTCTACAATCCATGGATAATCTTTTTCAAACTCCGCAACGACTGGCTTGATATCTAAGTTCATTTGCGATTACTTACCAAAGTGGCAGCAAATTCAGCAACCCGTATCCGACTTAGCCCTTCATTTTGGCGTCATGACCAGGGACTGCCTTTTTCGGAAGATGTCGTGCCTAGTTCACTCTTCTTGCGAAATCGCCAGTATTTGGTGGTGGATATTGAAACCAAGAATACGTTTCAAGATGTCGGCGGCTACGAAAACATCAAAAAACTCGAAATTTCAGTGGCCTGCGCCTACGACAGCGATTCCGACAAATTCACTTCTTATCTCGAAAAGGACCTGCCCAAGCTTTTTGAGCTTTGCTACCGACGGCTGATCATTGGCTACAATATTAAGGGTTTTGACATTCCGGTGATGAGTGCTTATGGACTCGATCCTACTCGACTCGATACTTTTGATTTGATGTACGATTTAGAAACTCAAACGCGTCAGCGATTTATGAAACTGGAGTCGGTTGCGCTCGGTACCCTTGGCATTGGCAAAAGCGCCGACGGACTTCAGGCGGTTCAGTGGTGGAAAGAAGGAAAGATAGATCTCATCACGGAGTACTGCATCCAAGACGTCAAAGTGACTCGCGATATTTTTCTTTTCGGTCGTCAAAACGGCCACGTCAAAATCGCCCGATCTGAGGGCGATCCCAAGCTAGTTCCTGTTCAGTGGAATTGAGGACGCGCTATTCACCCGAGGCTAAGGAATCTCCTGCACTCGCACTCGCCAGAAGTTCTTCTCTAAGTGACTTCGCAAGTGCTAGCGGATCCTCTACCAGAGGAGTTTCGCTTAGCCACTGCAGGGTGGCCCTTTTTTTCTTCAATCGAGTAAGGCCCTTGATCTGCTTTAGCAAATTATCGTCGTCAACATATGCGCACTGCCGCAAAGGTTCATAGTTCACGCGAAAAAGTTTTACCGGCACGCGCGCTTCGCGAGCTATTTCGAATATTCCTTTTTTCCAGGGCAATTCCTCATAAAGTCGCGTCGTGCCAGCAGGAAATACGACCACTTTGCGTATTCCGGATCGCAGAGAAGCCATGACTTGACTGCGAACCGAGCTTCGATCTTGCCCGGGATCGCGATTCACGAAGATGGTACCAGCCAATGCCGCTCCCGCTCCAATAATCGGCCATCGCCGCAAGTCATCCTTCGCAATAAAGACAGATTCAGGAAGCGAGGCCATCACAAGCAAGATATCTAGGAAGCCAATGTGATTTCCCACTAGGATACAGCTGCCCTCTGTTGGCGGCGCACCTAGGACGCGGTGTTCAAAGCCAAAGGTTCGAAGCAGGTCATCAGCCCATTCCTTTTTGACTTGATGCTTACTCTCCTCGGTCTTACCGATCAATCGACATCCGTGTTTTGCAGTATTCGAAAGGGCTTTTACAACTTCAAGTGCCATCGCAGTCCCCATCATGCCAGAGCTTTTCTTGATCGCAAGTGGCTTGAATGAAATGACGTTCAATCAACATGACCTATGTAGAAAGTGACACTACGGGCCGTGACAGATTTCGAAATCCAACTAGAATTTGAGATAGTCCAAGGAAGGCGACTCGAAGGGAACCCCATGGAGGGGGTTTTTCTGTTAGGCTAAGTGGGTGATTTTGAAGACCAGCCTCCTTCGATGCATTTTTGGTTTCCAGCTTCTTTTGCTCGTAAGCTCCTGCGCCACACCTGCACCTGAAGTCGCGTCAGGCGATCAAGTGACAATCTTAGGATTCAATGACTTTCATGCTTCCCTTGATACGGACGGTCCTGCCGCTCTTTTTGGAAGTGAAGTAGGCATACTCAGAGCCCACCTAGGAAGTCGACTGGTCCTTCTCAGCAGTGGAAATGACTGGCAAGGTAGCACCGCTTCTGAATTACTGGGACCACAGCCTACCATTGAATGGATGAACCTCCTCGGTGTTCAAGCAGCTACGCTTGGACGCGGTGACCTCCATTTTGTTTCTACCCTGAAGCCCTCGTCTCAAGATCAACTCGAAGAGGCAAAGCGCTTATTTCATGGCACTTACCTCTCCTTGAATACTCCCGGATTTGCAGCATCCCTTCAAATTTCAGCCGGTGGCCATTCGATTGGAGTCATTGGAATTACGGGTCGTACCTCCCACGAAATGCGCACCTCAGAAGCCGAACCCACCAAACGCTTACTGATGGATGCACGCACCATCACTTCGCTTGCAAAGAAGCTTCGTACTGCGGGTGCTAATGCGGTCGTCTTGCTTGCCAATCTTGGAATCACTTGCCAGCCGCTACAGAATACTTGTGATCCCGATATGCCACTTGCACGCCTCTTGCGCGCGATGCCTGAAAAGACGGTAGATGCCGTTGTTGCGGGCAATCAACACCGTTCTGTTGCAAATTGGTATCGCGGAACGCCCATCATCCAATCCGCAGCTCACGGATCCGAATACCACCTCCTGCATTTTCAATTTGATTCCAAGACCGCCAAACTCCTTCGACGTCAGACCACCATGGAGTCCAGGACCCTGGCGGCTGGAAATACTTTGCTAGGTCAGAGGGTCCGACCCGAGCCCGTGATCCAAGCCCTGCTTGAAAAGATCCGCGATCTCACTCGCAACGATAGCCAAGAAGTATTGGCGGAAGTCCCCACCAAACTCGAGCTCCTTCAACCGTCCGAATCACCTCTTGGCAACTTGGTAGCGGATGCAGCTCGAGATGCAGCCCATGCTGATTTTGCACTAATCAATCCCGGCAGTCTCCCATCCCACATTGAAAAGGGTCCTTTGACTCGTGCAACGCTTTTTCGACTCTTTCCGTATCGACTGCAAGTGGTGCGACTCCGTGTGAAGGGCTCGGATCTCAAAACCCTTTTGGAAATTGCCAACTCGGGAGCACGCGGCTTCTCGAGTGTTTCTCGGTTGCGCGTGGGACTCATTGATCTTCCGTTTCAGGCCAAATCCAAAGACCTCAATGCAGACCGACGAATTTCTCACTGGGAGGTCAATCGCACGCTTCAGATAACGGAAGAAGATGGCACGCCGCTTCAATCCTCAAAAATCTATACCCTTGCTACTACGGATTACCTTGCCCAAGGGGGCGACGACCTCGGTTGGATTATGGCGCGGATTCGGGGTGAGACTACTAGGCCGCTTGAATCCTTTGGACTTCTGCGTGACGCCGTCGTCAAAAGACTACAGGCGCACGCTTCTACTATTCTGGCTTTTGATCCCCTCACCGACACGCCCCGTACTGTGCTCTACTCATCGGAGAAAGCCTTCCGACACGCCCACCGCCGCACCGCCAGAATTCAGAAAAGGCGATAAGATTCTCATTCTTAGTCCCGATAAGTGACGAGTATGAGGTTACCTTGGCGTCAAACCATTTTGGGCCTAAGCTTGGGAGTCATTTTCTTGACGGCACCCTTGCGAAGTATGGCAATTGCTGGCGAGCCAACCCTCGAAGAAGCCATCAAGTCCCTCACTGCAACTGAGCTCTACGCGCTCTTGATCCAGTCTCCTCCGCAACTCTACGGCGCGCAGGACTTCTTTCAGATCCTTGCTGAAAATCCAACATGGACTCCCGCTTTCGCGACAAAACTTTCCTCCCTTGGAATCGGATGGATGATTGAAGAGGGGCGCTCCCTCAATCTCGAATACAACGACCTCGCGCGCGAACACTTCGGCGCATCCATTCGCAACCTCGGCCCGCTTCTCTTCTTCCTCCGTCCCTATTCCACCGCTATAGAGGACTTAAAACACACAAAGCCAGGCCAGCGGTTAGCCCATGAAGAGCGCACCATCCCGAAAGAATCTGCTGAAGAAGAGGCCCTTCAACGATTTGCTCGGCGCCATGAATTGCCAGAGTCTACCGACCGAGAGAACCTTCGCGCCTTCTATCAGTCTCAAGGAATGGACTGGGATCAGGCCGAAAGAGAAATTCAGGGCATCCTCAACAACCTCACGGAAGAAACCCAACAAAGAAGATCAACGACCTCGGACCTTGAACCGTGGATTCAACAGTGGATCAAAACCATCAAAGAAGAACGAGAAATCAACCTTTCTATCTTGGGAGAGTTAAAAAAAAAGCCTAGCAAGCTCCAAGAAAAGCCCTATCCAAGTTTCATCAAAGCCTTTCCTAGGATCGAATTTGTCCCTCTGACCAAAGGCCAACCATCCGCCGCCGCACAGGCTATTGCGGTCCTTGGAGAGGACCTGGCTGACATAGAGTTTAAGATCCTCACCCGACCTCCAAAAGGGTTGACCCTCTACCAGCTTCGTCAAAAGCGCCGTACTTCAGAAACAAAGCCTGAATCCCTCGCTTCAGGCAGAGACATTGTTGAAATTCGAATTCCAAAAACAGGCCAACGCATTCATCTCACCACCAACGAAGCCTTCCGCATTCACGAACAAATCGCTGACAAAGTCCCAGGAAAAAGTGGCCTTAATGATCGTGAGATCCATGAAGCCTTTCGACTTTTTCTACGAGAAGCTCGTCATCGAGACCTTCTCTTTAAAAAAATCCTCTCGGATGTTCTGCATATTCAAACAAAAAAACTCACCAAGGATCAGGCCATGGCTCACCTCCAGTCACGCCTTCCTCCTGCTTGGACAAGCGACAATGTTGCACACCATAGCTGGAACCTTACAGAACGGATTGCCAACCGAGGATATGAAAGCCTAAGATCGGCCGATCCCATTGTCTGCTTGGAGTGGTCTCGTTTCCGTCTTACGCCGGACCACTGGAAGATACGGGACGAACTGCCGAGCATCAAACCCAGTTTTCTGCTCTTAAATCGAGCCAGACCTACCGAACGAGCCTGGATCCTTCGGCTCTTCTCTCAGGTACGTCGGTACGGCAATGCCTTTTATCGACATCCTATTCGCACGTTCCTGGGTTCTGCCCTCATTACTTTGATTACAGGGATAGCGGGTGATTACCTTCTAAGCAGTGGCCTGAGTGCGTATGACTTGCTCCAGTACCAGCACTGGGTAGACCAAAGAAGCCCTATCATTCAAAAGAGCAAGAAAGACATCCTGACCGCTGAGGAAGCCAAGCTCCTCAAAGAGCTCAATCATCAGATCGAACGTGTGGACAGGGGATTTATGTGGCTAGTAGCGGACCATTCTTTTACAGATGGTCTTCTCGAAGCGTGGTCGACCCCGAGTCCTGGATCAGGTCGAAATCCAAGGAGCCATCCTGCGACAATGCACAGACCCGATCAGATAGGTAGCTCACTCGCCACAAACTTCACCAAGGAAGAACTAGGAAATGAAATTGCCTTCGCGATCCAACCCAATAAACAAGACCTAGATGCCCTACCCACCGTCTTCGATACAGAGCAAATTTCCTGGCCATACATAAGGACTGTTAAGCCAGAGCGCAGCCTTCGCGGCAAAAACAGCTTCTGGATTGAGATACCTCGCGTCGCAGTGAAAAATAGACGCGAGAATCTACTTATTCCAACAGCGGCTGACCACGTTGTGACCGAGGTCAATTACTACAGTACTGGTATGACCCCAAAAGTACTTGAAGGTCAATTGGACCGCTACATCGAAACAGGTACCTACCTATTTAATTTTGATCACCCTAAAGTTCTGCCAATAGGGCAGGAATACTGGATCCAGGTAGGTTTTGCCAAGGACCCCGCTCCTCTTCTCCCCAATTTCGCATGGAATCACTTAAAGGAAGAGCCATTTGTCAAGCAGGCCAAGGACCTTCGAGAACTAGGCTTCACTCAGCTTACTCGAAGACTACTCAATGAAATGGCCAGCAACGACAAAAGCACCATTGCCTGGTCTCGACTCGCATCGATCCTCAAAGAAAACGCTCACTATACCTACGAAAAAGAAAAGGGATGGTATGGACGGCGGCGATTGAATCGAGCCATCAGTCTAGGCGAGCCATTGACCGGCGATCTTTTTACTCACTTCCTTACCAACGGCTGCACCGAATGGCAGTGCAACGCCAGCGCACGATTTACGGATGTTTTCTTTGAGCCACTTCAGAGCGCATTGCCACCCGATGCCCCAAGAACAAAGGTAGGAGTGATTGGCGCCTGGGTGCGAGAACCGGGCGAAACGTTGGTCCGATCCAGTGGGGCGCATCTTCGGAACTACATCATAGACGGCGATATCCAATTCATTGGCCTACCGGAATATGTTGCCAGGGAGCATCTTACCCCGAGGCACCGTGCTTTCTTTGATACCACTCCCGGCCTTAAGCCGACGATCCTTCAACTCACTCCCAGCGCGCCCGATACAGACAACAGGATTCCACCTTCGATCCGCGCATTAGAAGGCTCACCCCTCAAACCTTTGCCTGAAGAACCCAAGGAAAAAACTCCCATCAACGCAATCGCTCCAGACAGAGCTCGCTACCGAGTCGAACTGCCATTGGATCCTCCCTCTGAAGACAACCCCCTTCCTCTTTTCGCAAGAAAAGGTGCTGATGAAAGTAAGCCAGAAATCGATCCTCGAACGCACGACCTCGCCAACCTTAGGTCTCAGTTAAAACAAGCAATGGTAGACGCTGGCCTTCGGCGATCTCAGCTTAAATCCACACCAATGGATTATGCTTTCCACTTGGCGGACCTGCTTCAGAAGGGACTGGATGAAAAAAGAAACGAAGTTCAACTCTTAGAGGACTTCCGTCAAGCCTTTCCAAGTGTCGAACTCCCGACGTCTGTCAATTTTGCCGAGGCACTGACTCTCCTTCATCGACACCAAAAGGGATTGCTACGCTCCTACCGCTCTCAACCGAGCAAACCCGTTCTCCGAAAAAAAATAACAGGATCCATGAGAACACCGCCACGCCGCCCATCAGGCCATCTCGCACTCGCAGCAGATTCGGAATCCTTGGCAGCCGCTATGCGGATCTTTGAGTTTAGCACGCGCACTTCTTGGACCCCCACTCCCATTGCCTGCGGTCGAAGGTCTCTTTTAGAAGTGCTGCGACTCAAAAAACCCAGCTCCCCTCATCCATAAAATACTGGGGCCCTCTCAAGCCTTGCTGCTATACTTATCCTACGGAGGGTTCCACTCATGACGACTCGCGACAAAACACCATCGGGTTCGGATATCTTGTCCATCTTGGACCAGCATGTTCGAAAAGAATTTGAATCCCATCGGCGAGCCATGAGTTTTGATCAGTACCTTATGCTTTTGGGAGAACAACCCAAACGGCAACTTCGAAGTTCTGCCATGTATCTCGTCGATATGATGGATCACTTCGGCAAAACCCCCGTCAATGAAGGCATCACGGTCGAAGGAAAAGAAAAATCCGCGATCTATCATTTTCATCTCTTTGACTCACCCATTGAAGGAATTGTTCAGCGCCTCGTTGGTCACGAAGATGTTCAAACCAAGATCTATCGCACGCTGAAGAGCTTTATTCGCCAAGGTGCAAGCAACAAGCTGCTCCTACTCCACGGTCCGAATGGTAGCGCTAAGACCACGCTCGTACGAGCCTTGATGGGGGGAATGGAGCGCTACTCGCAATTGGACGAAGGCGCTGTTTACTCTTTTGACTGGGTCTTTCCGGCTGATCGACTCACCAAGAAAGAAATGGGTATTCAAAGTTATAGCAAGGAAGAGAACAATCAAGATTCCTTTGCTCACCTCACGGAAGAAGACCTCTCTGCTCGCATTCCCTCTAATCTGAGGGACCATCCTTTTCTTTTGATTCCAGCCGAGCATCGCAAATTACTTTTGCAAGAACTCCTTGGCGAAAAACAAGCCGACGGAATTTGGCAGGACCTGCCGGGCCATCTGCAAACCGGCGGACTCAATCACCGCTGCAATATGATTTTTGAAGCGCTGCTCACCGGTTACAATGGAGATTACCGCAAGGTGCTTCGCCATATTCAGGTCAAACGCTTCTTCTACTCGAAGCGGTACCGCGAAGGGCTTGTTTCCATCGAGCCTCAGCTACACGTCGACGCCAATTATCAGCAACTCACCATGACCAAGAGCATTTCTGCCCTGCCTCCTTCACTCCAGGGATTGAATCTCTTTGACCTCAAGGGAGATTTAATTGAAGGCAACCGGGGTATCGTGGAGTACAGTGACTTACTCAAACGACCGCTCGACGCGTTCAAATACCTTTTGATGCTTTGTGAAACCGGCACCGTCAATGTGGGATCCACTTCCATTCAATCGGACGCCGTCCTTATCGGAAGTGGCAATGAACTCCACCTCGATAGCTTCAAAGAAATGCCAGACTTCTCCAGCTTCAAGGCAAGAATTGAATTGATACGAGTGCCGTACCTGCTGCGTGTATCGCAAGAGCGAGAAGTCTATGACCTTATCTTGGATCGCGTCCGCACGGAGAAACCCGTAGCACCTCATACCGCATGGACGCTTGCGCTTTGGGCAGTCTTAACCCGACTCAAGAAGCCCAACAGTGTCAATTACCCGCCCAGCGTAAGTTCGGTTATTTCGAATCTCTCACCTCTCGACAAAGCAAAGCTCTATGATACGGGAGAAATGCCCGCGCACCTGTCACCCGACGAACGCAAACTTCTGCGCTCCAACATTGCCAAGCTACGAGATGAGTACATCAACATCCCCTACTACGAAGGTAGGATGGGTGCTTCGGCAAGAGAGGTTCGAACCATCCTCTACGACGCGACCCAAATTCCAGAACATCCTTCGCTCACACCGTTGGCGGTCATGTCAGCCATGGAGCAATTTGTGAAGCGAGTGAGCGAATACGAGTTTCTCAAACAAGACGTCAAGGACGGCTTTCATGACGCTCGAGACTTTATTGGCATTGTTCGAAAAGAGTACCTCAATATTGTTGATCGCGAAGTGCGTGAAGCCATTGGCCTCTACGACAGCAAGCAATGGGAAGAATTCATCAAGAAGTACGTCAATCAAATCTCCCACCTGCTAAAGAAAGAAAAAATCCATAATCCTATGACGGGCAAACGTGAAGACCCTGATCTTTCTTTGATTCGAGAATTCGAAACGATTGTCGAAGCTCCCAAAGAAGGCCCGTCCTTGGAACACTTCCGAAAGAACTTAATCTCCCAAGTGGGAGCGTGGTCCTTGGATCACGTCAAAGAAGACGTACAGTATGCCAAAGTATTTCCGGAATATTGGACCAAGCTCGAGAAGCACTATTACGAGGGACAGAAGTCACTGCTCACCAAAATGCACAATGCGCTGATGGTTTTTGAGGACACGATTGATGAGGTTTCTGAAGAGAGCAAGCTCGCCAAGAAGACGGTTCAAAATCTCGTAGATCGCTTCGGCTATGACCCGCACTCAGCGCGAGAGGTCATTCACTTCCTGATGCGTCGGCGCTATTGATATTCTGCCACTTGATTCCCGTCGCACGCTCTAACGAAGCGAGGTCGAAATCAAATCGCGCAGACACCGGAGGAGGCTCCGACGCTCCCGTCAATTGCGTTGGCTGCGAGGCTTCGGAGTAGGCTAAGGTTGATTGGCCATTCGTCAATACTCTCTCACCAGAAAGCCATCCGGCTTGAGTCAACTCGCCTTTTCTTAGCTCAATGGATTGAGGACCCCGCCCCGCGGATCGAACAATCTCAAACAACTGTTCTCCCACCTGCAGAAGGTCAATCCTACCCTCCATTGGCATCAACTTGATATCCGCCACCAATCGGCCCGAGCGTGCGATGTACGAGGTCGGAAGCTTGAAAACAATGAGATAATCCTGACGGGCTTCAAGGTCAGCCTGAGAGGTTGTTGGCTTTGTTCCGGGATAGAATCGACGTAGTCGGGCGGTAGGGTCACGCGATTCAAAAAGAATTCCGCACTGATCAAAGACTCCCGCCTGAGCGAGACCTACCCAAAAAAGAGATAAGGCCACCCCTGCCTGAATTAGGCACCTCGGCGAAAGACCCCAGCGATGTTTCATGATTTCCCCCCCCTAACCCCGTGAGATTGTCTGACAATCTCATTGATTATCTATCGCGCGACCCCGTATAAGTCAAACGCATGAACGTTCAAGAAGAACTTCAAGAAAATGCCTACGTCGTCACTCACCGTGTTGGGTCTATGGAGTCTGGCCTGCGCTTGGACGCCTTTCTCAAAATGCGTTATCATCGGTGGTCGCGTGAACGCCTGAAGAAGCTCATCTACTCGGGATCCATCCTTATCGATCGCGGTCGCATTCAATTCCAAATGCTTGGCGAAATCAAACCCAGCACCTGCTTGCTCCAAGGCGACAAAGTTCAGGTATGCAGTGAGCGCAAGCCGGAGCCGGAAGTGGATTTTCGATACCAGGTCCTATTTGAAGATGCCGATCTATTGGTGATCAACAAGCCATCCAACCTACCTGTCCATCCTGCGGGAAGGTACTTCTTCAATACGTTGATCCTGCACCTCAAGACTGAGTCGCTGCGCAAGCATCCAACGACGCCATCCGAACACCTTCTGGTTCATCGCATTGACCGCGAGACCAGCGGCGTGCTGGTGCTTTCTCGCTCCAAAGAAACGTGCGAGAAACTCGTTGCGCAGTTTCGTACGCGCAAAACCAAGAAGCGGTACCTGGCCATTTCTTTTGGTGCGCCTGATCCATCTACACTCGGTCATCCAATCGAAATTCAACAAAGCCTTGGTCGCTCGCTTCGAAGCCCCATTCGACTCAAGATGGACCTCGTATCGGTTGAAGACGGCGGGCAAGAGGCCAAAACCACCTGCATTCCAGAAGCAATTTATCGCGATGACCAGGGCCGAACCTACACCCTTTGGAACTGCCATCCGCATACTGGCCGACAACATCAGATCCGCATTCACCTTCAATCGATTGGATATCCGCTAGTAGGTGACAAGCTCTACGGATTGGATGATCAAGATGCCCTTCAGTTCTTTGAACCTCCCGTAGGACCCGCGGGCTACCGCGTGATCTCGGACGCCATTCATAAGAAGTTGATCCTACCTCGTCACGCACTTCACGCAGCTGAGCTTGGATTCCACCATCCCCGCACAGGAATCTGGCAATCCATCTGCGCCCCACTCGCCCCTGACCTTTCAGAATTTATTGCGACGCTTGAGTGCCTTGCAATGACTCAAGACTTTGCAGCTATGATGCGATCCACGACTTCGACCAATCCTTTGCCACATTCGGACGACGTCATCCATTGAGGTGGATGCTTCAAATCCTTCAAGAATTTGGACAAATTGGCGACACCTACTGAGTTTCGAAACTCCGCAAACAGCGGCTCATCATTGGGCGAATCTCCCACGTAGATCCACTGATCTTCCTTGGGGGCTTGAGCCTTCTTGAGCCAATGCCGAAAGCCTTTGACCTTGTCGAAATTTCCATACCAAGCATTGACGTGAATACTAGAGACCTTGGCATGGGCTCCTAGTCGCTGACATTCTTGCACCAGCTGGATTACTTTTTCTTTCTTCCAAGGCTTAACGTCTTCACAGAAATCAATCGCGAGATCCAATTCTCGATACGCTTGATCCGACGCCCACTTTATTCCAGGAAATTTCTTCTGAAGCTTCTGCGCCAAGTACTTCATTTTCCGCACGCGCTCTTTCTCTGCAATACCCTTGGGCGTATCCATTCGCGCTCGCTTGCCATCCTTCATGGCAAAGGTAAAAGCACCATTCTCTCCCACTACGGCATCAACCGGCCAAAACCTTGCAATATGATCACACCATCCCGCAGGGCGACCCGTAATCGGGACAACCCAAAGGCCCAACTCTTTGGCTCGCCAGAGCGCATGATAGGCATCAGCAGTAAGTTTGCCGTGGGTCGAAATCGTGTCGTCAACATCTACGCAAAGCCCACGGATGGATCGAAGTGTTTCAAGCGGAACACTTTGCCATGGAGCCGGTTGCTTAAGACTCATGCACTTCCTTTAGGGAGTATAGACTAAACCACCCGAAAACGAACTCGACGTGCGATTGATGGCGACACCAAGTTCAAGGACCCACGCGAGGTGCTCTGAAGTTTCCACCACCGTACCGATAGAAACCGAACTGATAAAACTTCCGCCACCCAACTCCGCCCGCGTTCCCAAAGGAAAAGCTACGAAAGGCTCGAGCGTAGCATTTTTCTGCACAAAGCGCCGATGAAGGTAGGGCACCAGCGTGAACTCTCCACGCGTATGGTCACCCACATTGATGAGCAATGCCTGAGCCCCGATACCGAGTCCCAATTGCGAGTCAGTGGCCGGGAAGACGTCCATCACCACCCCTGCTCCCATTCGAAACTTCTGTGCCCCACTTCCATTTCCAATTTGAGCCTGAAAATTGAAGAGATCCGACAATCCGTAGGTCAAACGCAGCGTTCCAGCGATGCCGGACCCGCGCGCGAGCAGAATCTCGGGCTCAACACCCAAATGATACGAATCGGGCTCGGCATACTGAGACGTATTGAAAACCCCCGCCCAGGACTTCCCTGTAAGGACGAGGCCAAGTATAAGGAACCAAAAGACGCGATTGCTACCCATTGCAACCTCCAGACCCTCAAAATCTAATAGTTAGCCAAAAAAGTCAATTTTTACCCCACCCAGAACCTTCGTTGACAGAATAAGGGGGATTTCATAAGGATATCCTACTTCATTTCAAATTAGGGTGGTGGCCATAGCTCAGTTGGTAGAGCACCGGATTGTGATTCCGGTTGTCGCGGGTTCAAGCCCCGTTGGTCACCCCATTATACAAAAGGCTGTCAGCCCGAAGGGTTGGCGGCCTTTTGTATTTGGAGTGATGGATGCGGGGCTTGAATGGTTTGAGCGACCGCGACGAATATGCCGGTGGCATATTTGGCGCGGAAAGGCGC
>CAUJDS010000016.1 GCA_963169695.1 Bdellovibrionota bacterium | reverse complement strand
CATCGCTATGGAAGTCGCCTTTAGTACGCAGCTCTTCTAAAAAGGCCAATCTCCGTGGCTGGTATTTCTATCGTCTTAGGCTATGCTTTGCCTTCGCTATCTTTACAAAGGAGAAGCCATGAAAATAATTAAGACAGCTGTGCTGGTGGCTCTGGGAGCTTGGCTAATCCATTCAGCAAGAGCCGAATCGGATACCTACCAATCAAACATTCTTCAATGGCGGGCCAAAGTGGAGGCGGAGTTGCGAGAGCCTTATGGATGGTTGAGCCAAACCTACTTAGGCGACCTTCCTCAGGGAAATAGTTTGGTTGGTTCATCTAGAGACGCCTTGATTCGGCTATCAAATTCCGCTCCAGCAAAAGTTGGGTTGCTCGAATTAGTGGACGAAGATTTGTTTTTTACCCCGCAGAAGGGATCGAGCGTTTTACTAAACGGTGTCGAAATTCACGAGCGTACTGGGATGATATGGAAGGAAGGGAGGCAGCAGTCGATATTGCAGATTGGTGCTATTCGATTGATGGCGCTCGAGTCTTCTTTCGAATCAGGAGTGCGAATACGGGTCCGGGATCCTGAAGCGCCCACTCGTAAAAAATTTAAAGGGAATGAATGGTTTCCAATTTCCGAAAAGTGGAAAGCCCGAGGGATCGTCACGCGCTATCGGCAATCCAAAGACATTGAGGTCAAAAACAGTCAAGGCGGCCGCAATCCTATGACCCTTCTGGGCGAAGTCGCATTTCAGGTCCAGGGACAATCCTATAAGCTGCTGATTTCAGGCGCTGATGAAAAAGATGGCTCCCTGTTCATAATCTTTAAGGATCGGTCATCCGACAAAACTACCTATCCGCCCGGACGCTTTATTTGGACGACTTCCCCAGATAGAGATGGATTTGTGGAGCTAGACTTCAACAAGGCATTTCAGCCTCCATGTGCTTTCGTGCATACGGCTACCTGTCCCTTTCCTCCTAAAGAAAACAATCTGCCCATCACTATCGAGGCTGGCGAAAGGTGGAAGAAGGAGAGTCCGTAACTTGGAAACTGCCCTTAATATCTGGTTTAATGAAATCTGGGCACGTAGTCGTCCCAGTGTCGCTAATACTGACGCATTCCTTGGTATTGCAAATCGTGTCAAATGTCAGCCCTGCATAGGGCGACTCGTGCTTACCCAAGGCTTCAAAGTCATAAAATTCTGGCTTAGGTAGTGGCTTTGTCACTCGCTCCAGACGGTCACGAACGCAAAGCTTCACACTTGATTGGTTCTTAAGGACTTTCTCGACTTTCTTGAGGTGTTCTCTGCATTCGTGCTTTCCTTGGGTAATCGGGTAGTAGACAGAAATGACTTCTTTTCTGTCATTTAGCATGTGAAGCGCGTACAGATGCCTCCAGTTGTTCTCCTTTTCCGCATTCAGAAAATAACATTTTTGAGTGACTCGGTTTCGATCTACTTCAACAATATGAAGTTCTTCCTTCTCGAAGTCGGTCATTTTAAAGCCGCCTGGAGTTTGACAACCTGTAAGGAAAAGTATGACAACCAAAAGGACTCCATTGAGACGCAAGTTTTGCATAAAATCCGCGATAGCCTCTCATAATCTTTTCTGCCCTAGCTGAAGTGTCATTGAAAATTCCCTTGTAGACTTGAACGACCTCATCTGAAGTGACCTTACCCTTTGCCCTTCACGACGTGGTGGAAGAGTTGGTAGTGCTTGCAGACGAGCAGATCATGGATGTTGGTCGATGATGCGGCGGTCGATTTCACGAACTGAGATGATCTGGGCGCCGGAGGCGGGAATAAAATTATTTTCCGCACACGCATTCTCAATTCTGGTAAATTGATGGTCGTGGGATTGAGAGTCGGGATTTTCAGTTTTCTTTTTGGAATAGTGATCACTCTGGGTGTCGTAGCTACGGCCTACGCCTCCAATCAAGATCTCCCCCCTAATATTCTGGATCCCATCCTTTCCGAGACCCATCCCTGGACGCTTGACTCTCCCTTCGCGATGAATGCGGATGATTTTCACTTAAGTTGGACAACAAAGCCTTTAGCAGATGTGTCAGTTCAAGTAGAACCAGACAGCATCCAATGGACACGCGTTCGACAGATCTATGTTGTCCCACGCGGAAGACTTCGCGTCGTGGCAAAGGGCGTGACAGGAGGGACAGTTTTGGTTTCGGGATACACCCAACCTCTGTCACTTGGACAAGATGGCAACTGGGTGGGCGAGATTCCCTTTGGTCTCATATCAGGCTTCAAAAACGCAGTCCGGGTCACCCTACAGCGTGACGAACAAGTTTATTCCGGTGAGCTCGAACTGCACTACTCGCCAAAAAAACAGGATCCAGAGCGATTCTATGTCGATCATTCCTGTTCGCCATATGATTTTCATTTGAAGTCAATGAAACAGCGACCTGATTCCTGGATGGTAATTAGTTGTCGGCTTTCTCACGTCGCTGGAGAATCCAGTCGAACCAGCAGTCTCGAAGTATTTGTGCTTTGGGATGGAGAGGGTTCAACCATCCAATTGAATTCCATTCCTGTTCAATCCCAGTCGGCATCGCTTTGGACCTTTCGATTCCGCTCTGAACCAGGGGTTTTTAATCTAAAAAGTAAAGACCAAGAAGTAGAGCTCACCTATAGAATTCCTAAAATAGACCATCGCATTCATCTCGGGTTAGGCGTGGGGCCCTATGCCTATACCTATGAGAGTCTCAATCACTCCGTTCATTCCGTTGCTGCGCTTGCAACTTTATATGGAAGTCTGTCCTTAGGCGAAGGGCTAAAGCTTGTGACGTTTGATGCAACGGTGCTGCATGAGAGATTTTCCAGTGACTGGGGAATGTATTTCATGATCGAGCAGAATCGTCTTTTCGATGAGCGCGTTTTGATTAGGCTCCTTTTGGGTGGGCACCTCATCGGCTACAAATATGACGATAGTTTTCGGAGTGCCTTAAGTTTCCCGCAGGGCGTGGAAATAGTTTTTTCCGATTTTATCAAAACCCAATACAACCTCAGCCTGGGAGCATTTCTCTATCCTAGGATAAGTGATGTTTCGTACAATAATATTTGGATTCGCTGGGGTCCGCCTTCATTTTTTATTGAATACAATTATATTTCTTGGACCCAGCCTGCCAATAACGAAGTCGTGTATTCCAGAAGTCATGGCATTTCTTTCGGAATTCCCTTGTTTTCGGCCTGGTAAACGTTCGAAATAAATCACTCATTTATTTTACTTTTTTGATTGAAGCTTGTTTCGATTCGCTTAACTAAGAAATCTTAAATTGGTCATGTGTCATAACTGCGATACTGATGCACCTCAAATGAAAACATACAGAAAATCGAGGTATTTATGATGATTTATGACGAGAGAACACGGTCCGAATTTCAGTTGGCATGTGACGCCAAAGAGACCGTCCTTATTTACGGTCAAACAGGCACGGGCAAGACCACCCTCGCAAAAGAAATTCACTCGCAATCTGAACGGGCCAAGGGTCCGTTCGTGTCTTATAACTTGGCGTCAGTGCATGCGGGTACGATCGAGTCAGAACTCTTTGGTCACGAACGAGGTGCCTTCACTGGAGCTGATCGCCGAAGAATTGGCAGACTTCAGGAAGCAGATGGTGGGACGCTTTTTCTAGACGAAATCGGCGAAATGCCACTCGACTTGCAGGCTAAACTGCTTGAGTTTCTACATTCCAAAACGATAACTCCATTGGGAGCAAGTGGCGCCATCACTTTGAATGTTCGTGTCATTGCGGCGACTCACCAGAACCTGAAGCAAAAAGTACGAAAAGGGACCTTCCGCGCAGACTTATTCTATCGCCTTCGTGTCATCGTGCTTGAACTTCCCTCGTTGAAAAACTTAGGCGAAGGATTTGGCGTATGGGTCCACCGGGTTTTGCAAGACGTTACGAAGGAACTCAAAAAACCGGTGCTTCGAATTGAGGACGACATGGCAAGGGCTTTGGAGACCTATTCCTGGCCAGGAAATCTCCGCGAACTGCGCAATACACTCCTCTATTCCGTCTACAAAATGCCAGGAAATGTCCTTACTTCCGAATACTTGCCCCATTGGTTTGGAGAGGCGATTGAAAAAATAGATGAATCCGATCCAGCGCTTGATCTTTCACGTAATCCGACCAGTGGCGAGGTACCTCCAACCCATTGTTTCACGGGCGACTACTATGAAAATCTCGCCCGATTCGAAAAAACGCTGATCATTTGGGCTCTTGATCAGTGTCAGGGGCGAGTGGGAAAGACAGCGCAGCGACTGGGAATCAGCCGAAGCACGTTGTTGAGACGAATTCGATCGCACCGAATTGGCAAGTAAATACAAATAGTTACAGTTCGTTTGCTTTCCATGGCGTTACAAAGCTTTCCGAGAGCTTCCCTGGGGTTTGGCTTCTTGTTGGACTGCATTTAGGTAACGCGCTGCAACTTCTAAGTTTTTTTAAAAAACTTTGATTTCGGGGTTGCGGTAACTGGATATTTTGATTACAACCCAGTCCTTGCCGCGATAAACGAATTGAACGAATGTTCGTAAAGCCGGCCAGTTCTTTGACAAGTTAATCTTCAAAAAGGTAATGAATTTTTTGAAAGAGAAAACGGGCAGATAGGCAGCTTCTTCAAGTCGTAAGATGCGAAGAAGTGATGTCGATTTTTCCTCGTAACAATTCATATTTATCATTTACAAAAATGATTTTCGAACAAACTAGTGAATAACTATTTTTTCGTCAGTGAACGTATATATGCGAGGACGAACTTAAAATTTTAAGCTTTTAAAGTTTAAACATGAGAGTTTGATCCTGGCTCAGAACGAACGCTGGCGGCGTGCCTAACACATGCAAGTCGAACGTGAAAACCTTCGGGTGAGTAAAGTGGCAGACGGGTGAGTAACACGTGGGTAATCTACCCCAGAGTCTGGGATAACCTGCCGAAAGGCGGGCTAATACCGGATAATTCCCAAGAGAACCATAATCGATTTTCTTGGAAAAGGGAGCTCGCAAGAGCCCTTGCTTTGGGAGGAGCCTGCGCCTCATTAGCTAGTTGGTAAGGTAATGGCTTACCAAGGCTTCGATGAGTAGCTGGTCTAAGAGGACGACCAGTCACACTGGAACTGAAACACGGTCCAGACTCCTACGGGAGGCAGCAGTGGGGAATATTGCGCAATGGACGAAAGTCTGACGCAGCAACGCCGCGTGAGTGAAGAAGGCCTTCGGGTTGTAAAGCTCTGTCGGAAGGGAAGAAAACTCTTGGAGTGCATAGCTTCAGGAATTGACGGTACCTTCAAAGGAAGCACCGGCTAACTCCGTGCCAGCAGCCGCGGTAATACGGAGGGTGCAAGCGTTGTTCGGAATTATTGGGCGTAAAGGGGAGGTAGGTTGTCTTATTTGTCTAAGGTGAAATCCCTGGGCTCAACCCAGGACGTGCCTTAGAAACGGTAAGTCTAGAGTCCCAGAGAGGGTTGCGGAATTCCCGGTGTAGCGGTGAAATGCGTAGAGATCGGGAGGAACACCAGAAGCGAAGGCGGCAACCTGGACGGGTACTGACACTAAACTCCGAAAGCGTGGGGAGCAAACAGGATTAGATACCCTGGTAGTCCACGCTGTAAACGATGGGCACTAGATTTGGTGGGACTTGACCCCCGCTGAGTCGTAGCTAACGCGATAAGTGCCCCGCCTGGGGAGTACGGTCGCAAGATTAAAACTCAAAGGAATTGACGGGGGCCCGCACAAGCGGTGGATCATGTGGTTTAATTCGAAGCAACGCGAAAAACCTTACCTGGGTTTGACATCTCCTGACAATTCTAGAGATAGAACTTCTAAGTTTACTTAGCAGGAAGACAGGTGCTGCATGGCTGTCGTCAGCTCGTGTGGTGACATGTTGGGTTAAGTCCCGCAACGAGCGCAACCCTCGTCCTTAGTTGCCAGCATTAAGTTGGGCACTTTAAGGAGACTGCCGTGGTTAACACGGAGGAAGGTGGGGATGACGTCAAGTCCTCATGGCCCTTATGCCCAGGGCGACACACGTGATACAATGGCCGGTACAAAGAGTTGCTAAGCGGCAACGCCAAGCTAATCTCAAAAAGCCGGTCTCAGTTCGGATTGAAGTCTGCAATTCGACTTCATGAAGTTGGAATCGCTAGTAATCGCGGATCAGCACGCCGCGGTGAATACGTTCCCGGGCCTTGTACACACCGCCCGTCACACCATGGGAGCTGATTCAACCAGAAAACAGGCCGACTAACCGCAAGGGGGTCGCTGTTGAAGGTGGGG
>CAUJDS010000015.1 GCA_963169695.1 Bdellovibrionota bacterium | reverse complement strand
GTGATAGACGACGTCGTCGCCTTCTATAAAAGCGTTCACTTCAGGGAAAAGCTTCAATGATTCCACGCAGGCCCGAGTGAAAAACGACATAAAGCCTAGAGAAACTCCGTGCTTTGCTTTAAATGCATCTTTGTATTTGTTACGAAGTTCCATGACGGGTTTCATGTCCACTTCGTTGAATGTCGTCAAGAGGGCTGTACCTTGCTTGGCCGCAAGGAGTCTTTCCGCAATCGTTTTTCGTAAGCGCGTCATGGGGACGCGGCGATCTCCCGTACGCGCTGCGGATGAAGTAAGGGACGTTGCGGTGCCAGTAGCTTTGGAAGGTAGGGTCACCGCTCTGGGAGCTCCACCTTCAAAAATGGCACGTCGAATAGAGGGACTCATTCCTGCGGCAACCGGTACACTCGAACCAGAGAAACTTGATCCAGCAGGTGGGGGGGAGATTTCAGCGGACTTTGCTGGCGCAGGAGTCGGCGCCGAAGCGGGTGCGGCAACAGTAGAAGTTTTTACTGCGCCGGCTGGTGCCGAAACGGAGTCGTCGATGGTGCCGATGAGTTCGCCAATAGGAATCGTTTCACCGTCACTTTTAATAATCTTGAGTGCCCCTTGTGATTCGGCTGCGACTTCAACCGTAGCTTTGTCAGACTCGATTTCTAATAAGACTTCACCGGGACGTACAACGTCTCCGGACTTTTTTGTCCATTTCAAAATGCTTACTTCAGTAATGGACTCTCCAACGCTCGGTGCTACAATTTGGTGTATCATGTCAGCCTATTCTCCAACGATTTAACTAAAGACTCAATGCTTTGCGGACCAAAAGATCTTGCTGCTTCTCACTTTCGGAGTGCGAACCCACGGCAGGTACGGCCGCAGCGTTTCTCCCGATATAACGCAGCTCGTAGCCAGGCAGTAAAGATTTCATTTCATCCAATCCGCCAAACCAGTGATTGTAGACATGAGTCCATGCGCCCATATTCCTTGGCTCTTCTTGAACCCAGGCAATGTCTTGAGTAGAATAGCTGGAAAGGATCTGGGCGAGCTTTTCTTTGGGCCAAGGATAAAGTTGCTCAACCCGGAGGACGGCGATTGGAAGGTCCTTTGCGCGCTCTTTGATGAGATCATAATAGATTTTTCCACTGCACAGAAGGACTCGCTTCACATCCTTTTTGTTGCCTTTCTCCCATTGAGGATCATCGATGACTTCCTGAAAAGTCGCTGATTCCAATTCGCTTAAGGAAGAAATCGCCGCAGGATGTCTCAATAAGCTCTTCGGCGTCATCACGACGAGAGGCTTTCGAAACTCT
Organism: Bdellovibrionota bacterium; assembly: GCA_963169695.1. Classification (GTDB taxonomy): domain Bacteria; phylum Bdellovibrionota; class UBA1018; order UBA1018; family CAUJDS01; genus CAUJDS01. Next base: position 21,608 of record CAUJDS010000015.1, on the reverse strand, counting down.
CGAAGCATCTGACGGCGTAGGGCGTGAAATAATTGTGCCGGCGTTGTGAAATTGCAGATAGCCATATTGTTCTCGCCACAGAGCTGAAGAAAACGCTCGAGCCTGGCGCTAGAGTGCTCAGGGCCTTGACCTTCATAGCCGTGAGGCAAATAGAGGACCATTCCGCTGACGCGTTGCCATTTTGACTCGGAGGAAGATAGGAATTGATCAATAATCACTTGCGCTCCGTTGGCAAAGTCTCCAAATTGCGCTTCCCAAATTACTAAGGCCATTGGATCAGCTAGCGACCAGCCATATTCAAATCCCATCACAGCCGTTTCTGAGAGGTGAGAATTCCAAACTCGAAACTGAGCCTTGTCAGAATTGAGTGAGGTGAGTGGGGTGAAGAGCTTGCCGGTTTCAAAGTCATGAAGGACTGCATGACGATGGGTAAAAGTACCGCGTTGGCAGTCCTGCCCCGACAGACGAACGGAATACCCATTGAACAAAAGGCTCGCATAGGCAAGGGCCTCGGCGTTGCCCCAATCCAAACCCTGCCCCTCTTCTACGGCCTTGGCTCTTGCTGCATAGAATTTAGTGAGCTTGGGATGCATTTTAAAATCAGAAGGGATGCTGAAAATTTTCGCGGCGAGTTCGCGAAGTTTAGTAATCGGAACTCCCGTTTTAATTTCTTTAAAAAGGTCCTCGTTTTTTGCAGCGCGAAATCCCTTCCACACATCACCGTAGGCAGAAGAAAAAGGCTTTGGCTTCTGGCTGCGAGTAATTCCTTGAGCTGCAGTAAGGCGCTCATTTACTTTCTCAATGAGCCCATCACTTTCTTCTTGGCTTAGGACAGATTCTGCAACAAGGCGTTTGGCGTAACTCTCCCGTGTGCTCGGGTGAGTTTTGATTTTCTTGTAAAGATTGGGTTGAGTAAAGGCTGGCTCATCCCCTTCATTGTGGCCGTATTTTCGATAGCAGATGATGTCGATCACAGTGTCTTTTTTGAATTTCTGTCGATACTCCGTCGCAAGTCGCGTTGCATACCAAATGGCTTCTGGGTGATCTCCATTGACGTGAAAGATGGGGATTTCTAACATTTTGCAAACATCGGTCGAGTAGGTCGTGGAACGAGTTTCTTCGGGAGAAGTGGTGAATCCTACTTGATTGTCGATAACAATATGGATCGTACCGCCGGTAGAGTAGCCAGGGAGTTGACTGAGATTGAGGGTTTCGTAGACGACGCCTTGGCCCGCAAAAGCAGCATCCCCATGAATGAGTACGGGGATAACTTGCTTTCGCTCCGTATCTCGGAGGGCCTCTTGTTTGGCTCGTGCAACGCCTTCAACAACTGGATTTACAAATTCCAAATGGCTAGGATTATGGGCCAAAGAGAGGTGGACCTTTTTTCCGGTGACGGTTGTTACGTCAGCCGAAAAGCCTTTGTGGTATTTGACGTCGCCCATTCCAGAGGCGTGATCAAATTCGTAGTTGTCTTCAAACTCTGTAAAAACAAATTCTGGGCCCTTGCCAAAAATATTGACCAAAACGTTGAGGCGACCTCGATGGGCCATGCCAAAGACTAGATTATTGGTTCCTAAATCCGCTGCAACTTGAATAATTCGATCAAGGCACGGAATCAGAGATTCACCGCCTTCTACTGAGAATCGCTTCTGAGCTACGTACCTTGTATGAAGAAAGCGCTCAAAGGCCTCACTGTCTGTAAGACGTTGCAGGATGAACTTGCGAGTATCCTTAGAGAGGATTTCTTCATTGCCCGATTTTTCCATCTGATCTTGGAGCCAATTTCTCTCGGCTGGATCCTGAATGTGGGTAAACTCAACTGCGATAGAAGAACAATAAATCTTCTTAAGCCGCTCGAGGATGGAGCGTAATTTAGCAGGGCCAATTCCAATCAGCTTTCCGGCGGTAAATGTTTTGTCTAAGTCGGCCTCACTCAATCCGTAATGTGAGAGTGAAAGAAGTGGATGGCTCGTGGGCGGGTCTTTGAGGGGATTGGTGTTCGCAAGCAGCCGTCCACGTTCTCGATAGGCATTGATAAGGTTAGCGACCTTGGCTTCTGTGCTGAGGTCCAAGGAATACACTGTTGCTGTTTCATTCCCTGATGGAGCATTCGTTTTGCTTAGGGTGGTAGAGGGTTGCTCGGAGTGGCCAAGCTCCATTCCGTCAAAGAAGTACCGCCAAGAGTCATCCATCGAATCTGGATTCAACAGATATTGTTGGTAGAGTTCCTCGACGTAATGCGGATCAAGATTGGACAAATAACTCAGAGCGTTCAATTGACACCTTCCAAACCACTGAAGACGTTTCTCTCGTATTAAGCTCGTCGGAACATCGGTGAAGGATTTAACTTTTAATCGCAAAACCGGGATCGAAAGTCTCCAAACCCCTTATATCACCAGTAGAATTAAGGTGCTGTGGGTTTATTTTTGAGAAATGAAATTCCAATTCCCGCCAAAATCAGTGCGGTGCCGGACAGCGTCAATTCATGAGAACTTATACGATGCATCAGTCCATCCATGACGACTCCTGTCAGGACTTGGCCGCTGATGACTAAGGTGAAAGTTCTACTCGCGCCCATACGTCCAATCAGAAATGCGATGGCGCCCGTTGCCAGTACGCCGACTGCTCCACCCAGGTAGGCTTGCCAAGGTACCATTTGCCATTGGACGTTTGCTCCTCCATGGAAGCCTCCTGTACCCAGAAAAAGTAGGCTCATGAAGCCCGCACCAACCAGGTGGTTCCAAAAGGAAGCGTTCATGGCAGTCGTGGCGATGGCTAGTCTCGAATTGATTGTTTGAGAAACAGCAATCAAGACTCCACCCGATAGGCCAAAGAGAATTTCTATCATGGCGCTGTCATCCTTGAATTCTGAGACCAAACAAGGAGTAGACTTCCCGAAAGGACCAGTGACGCCTGGAGGAGATCCAATCCAGATAATCGCCGTCTTGGGGAGCCAAAGAGTCCAAAGCCATCTACCGCTAGGGCGAAAGTAGTCTGTCCAACAAGCCCTAAACAAATGGCCCCGGATATTCCTAAATAAGAATTGGCGGTCTTAGAAAAAAGCAGGACGATCAATCCGCCAAGGATTCCTCCGCCGTAATTCCATAGTGGAAGGGGAGCGGCTTTATGGTTCCTTTGCCGATAGAAGTAATAAAGGAAGAAGCTGAGTGCGAAGAAGGTCCCAATCCCGTGAACCATCATCGAACCCATGATGTCAGTGGTGTGAGTAGCCAAGAGCGAATTGGAATAAACCGTCCATGATATCCCAGCTCCGGCAATCACTGCCAAAAGAAGATAGAGCCTGCCCATAGTAGTTAGGCTCCCAATAATAGTCCTGAGCCAAACCCGCGTGAGCTAGTCTTTTTGGCGGATCCGCCTTTTTTGGTGTGCAGGATCAATACGGGTACTTCGGAGGTGCGTACCACCTGTCGGCTTACAGAGCCAATAAGTGCCGATGCAAGGAGGCCACTGCGAGCAGTAACCGCGATGAGGCTTGCCTTTTCATTCTTGGCTGCTGCCAGGATAGATTCCGAAATGGATCCCAAGGTGTCATCGAGGATAATGCGCATAGGTATTTCTGCTGCTTCTGCTCGCTTTTCCAGTCGTGAGATCTTGTGCAAAGCCTTGGAACGCGCTTCCGCTTTTCGAAGAACGCTTTCTGGAAGCGTTACTCCGGCCATGGGGGAAGCCATTGCCAGAAGGGGTTGAAAGCGGTCAATCAGCTTGTGGTAAAGTACGACCTCACCCTTCACCGCAGAGGCAAGGTTCAGCAAGGAAAGGAAACTTGTTTCGGATTTATCTGAAAGATCTGTCGCGAGGAACAGGGTCTTTAGGCCCTGTGGTTCTTTTGCCTTAGGATTGAGAATAATGGTTGGAACACTGGCTTCCAACACAAAGGACTCGGCAAAGCTTCCTAGGATCCAGCGCGAAAAGCCATGACGCGCATGAGTATTCATGACCACTAGTTGGTAGCCTGAGGTTCGAACCACTTTCTCAAAAGCCCGAGCGCTGGAGCCAGGATTAGACGACGGGTGTGGCACAACCACTGGCTTATTGAATCGAATGCCATTAAGCCCCAATGCTTCCGTACTTTTTTGTAAGGAACGCCTCGCGGCCTCTACAAAGCCTTTGACGGCGGCTTGAGACTTTTTGGATCGTCCCGGAAAGGATTCCATAATCTCTCCCACCTGAAAAATGTAGATGGGAGTCACTTCAACACTAATCGCGCTATGGGTCAGACTTTGAAAAAACCGGCTCGCATGCCCGAAATCCTCCGGTGCGTCGGGAAAAGCGTCCATAGCCCATGCAATCCTAAACGGTTTTTTTGTCGCCATATTTGCTACCTCTGCCACCTATCTAGCATGAGTCGCTTTTCTTTTGAAACAATCCAGGTCCTCCTTACCCGGATTTACCACTTAAGGAAGTCATGCTAGTTTAGGGGGATGAATAAAGCTCTCTTTGCGTTGTTGACATGGATCTCATTGGTTCTTGTAGCGCCCACTGGTCACGCTAGTGATAACGCTTCAAGTGAGCCTGCTCTTACCTCCAGCATGAAGAATATGAAGGGGGTATTGGAAGAAATATTACCTATTGTCGTGAGTGACACGCTTTTTTCTGAGAGTTCCATGAGGAAAAAATTTCGAGAAGGAACTGAGAAGCTTGCAACCATGGCCCACCGTATTGATCCCAAGTCTATGATCATAAAAGATGGTCGAATCGATCCCAGTATTGGATTGATTGCGCAGCTTTTTGATGTTGAAGCAAAACGCGCTTCGGACGAAGCCAAGCGCGGCAATGATGAGTACGCACGTCGTATCGTGCAAGGTCTGACTTCTTTTTGTATCAGCTGTCATACATCGAGTTCTATGGGCCCACAATTTACGCTGCATTCTGACGAAGCAGTGCTAAAACGCCTAACACCAATAGAGAAAGCAAATTTCTTAACAGCGACCCGAAGATTCGATGAAGCCTTAAAAGAATACGAAGAGTTTATTGATAATTCTGAAAACGCAAGGAGCCGTAAAATTGAATGGGAAAGCGCGGTTCGACGATCTCTCGCTATTTCAGTTCGGGTCAAGAATGATCGGGCGAAATCTGCAGAATTGGTGGGGCGTGCACTAAAATCTCCGTATATGCCAGATTTTTTCAGAGAGGACCTCTTGGGTTGGCAGAAGAGTCTCAAAGATTGGGCTAAGGAAGTAGGTAGAAAAGCTAAGACCGAGCAGGGATTGTTTGCCGAAACACAGCTCTTGTTTTCGAAAGCCAAATCTAATCAGCGCTTTCCTGCAGATCGAGTTGCTGACCTGGATTACCTACGGGTCACAGCCGCTGGTCATGAGTTTTTAAGAAAGTATGGAAATGGTGCAAAAGCACCAGAGATACTTTATTTTCTCGGATCTTCCTATGAGGCACTCCAGAGCATGGGTCTTTGGTACCTTGGCGAACTCTATTTTGAATCTTGTGTGAGGACAGCTCCCCATAGTGCTATCGCCAAGCAATGCTATCAGCGATTGGAAATGAGTTTGTTTAGCGGCTACTCTGGTAGTGGCGGAATTGACGTTCCTTCGGATGTACAAGATCGTCTTGAGGGTCTTAAGAAACTCCTAAAAGGGTCCTAATGAAGAAAGTCGCTTCCTTTCTTGAACAAAAGTGGACAAAGGAAGAGCTTTTTTTTGATGGAGATACTTATTTTCGACGATTGGAGACAGAGATCCACCTTGCTCAGCGTTCGGTGGAATTTGAGACCTATATCTTTGAACCGGATGCCCTTGGAGATCGCCTCGTCCAAGCAATGACTCTCGCGGCTCAACGTGGAGTACGAGTCAAGCTTCAGGTAGATGGAATTGGAAGTTCTCAAGCCTTTTTTAAGCGCTATTTCCATATTCTACAAAAAGAAGGAGTTCAGGTAAGGGTATTTCATGCGCTGCCCTGGCTGTTTAGGAAATTTGCATATAAGAATCAGCGAAGCGAATTGTTTTTTTCTAAAACGATTCGACTGCTAGGTGTAATTAATCGAAGAAATCATCGTAAGACCTGCGTGATTGATCGAAAAATAGCATACATCGGTAGTTACAATGTTTCGACGCGACACCTTTCACACTACTACGAAAAGTTAGCGTGGAGAGATACGGGGATTCGAGTGGAAGGTCCTGCTATTCGAGTCATTCGAAAACTATTTCTATTTTCATGGTACGGGCGACGTGGATGGTCGATGCCAGTAAAGCGCTTTTTTGCCGGACTCAGTTCCGTCTCAAAGATGCCTCTGCGATTCAACATGACTCGAAAATTTCGGCGTCGATTCTATCGAGATCTATTGAAGCGGATTTCGGTCGCAAAAGAACATGTTTGGATTACAAACGCCTATTTTGTTCCCCATCGGACTTTTATTTCGGTCTTGAGAAAAGCAGCTATTCGCGGGGTGGATGTGCGAGTGCTGCTACCTAAAACCTCAGATATCTTCTTTATGCCATGGATTGCTCGATCGTATTACTATGGGCTTCTGAAAAATCAGATTCAAATTTATGAGTATCAATCTAGCTTCTTGCACGCCAAGTCTTTGATAGTTGATGACTATGCCTTCGTGGGGTCTTCGAATCTCAATTACCGAAGCCTGTATCACGATCTTGAATTGGATATTGTCCTGACGCAACCTAAGTCACGAGAAATTCTTGAGGATCAATTTAGGAAAGATCTAAGTTTCGCCGAAGAAGTGACTTTGAACCGTTGGAAAAAAATGTCGTGGCTTGAGAAAGTTTTAGCTTTACCGCTCTTTCTGATTCGATATTGGATTTAGGAATTGGTGTGAAGCTTAGGATTATTTCATTTAATATTCATAAAGGATTTGGGCGATGGTCCAATCCCGTTGGGACGCTTGCTTCCATTCGCGAGGCTATTCGACATTCGCAAGCCGACCTGGTCTTTCTTCAGGAGGTGGGAGCAGTTGCGAGAGAGGTGCAATTTGAATTCCTGGCTGATTCCGTTTGGCCCCACTTTGCTTACGGAAAAAATGCTTCTTATCCTAAAGGTCATCATGGCAATGCCCTCCTGAGTAAATTCCCCATTGTGACGTCCGAGAACAACGACCTATCGAATAATCGCTATGAGCGGCGTGGACTATTGCATACCGTAGTGGATTGGAAGTCCGAGAACACCAAGCTCCATGCACTATGTGTGCACCTGGACCTCCTTCGATCAGGGCGGCGGAAGCAGGTTCAGAAAGTTTTGCAGCGAATTGAGCGAGCAGTACCGAAGCAGGAACCCCTCATTTTGGCAGGTGATTTCAACGATTGGGGTGGAATGGTTTCGCCGATGCTTCGAGAAGCAGCAGGTTTGGAAGAAGTATTCTTGATTGCGCATGGGGCTCATGCAAAGACTTTTCCATCCTGGTATCCAAGCCTGGCGTTGGATCGGATCTATGTTAGAGGATTGTCGTGGGACCATGCCACGGTCCTGGATCAGGAGCCTTGGGATGATCTTTCGGATCACCTCGCATTGGGTGTGGATATTTGGTTGGGCTCAAAAGGAGAATCTGATGTCTGACAGCGTAGTTGGTAAGAAAATAGTCATCACAGGTGGGCCAGGGGCTGGCAAGACGACAGCTATTGACCTTTTTCGTCGCGAACTAGGGGCGTCCGTGGCCATGGTGCCAGAAGCCGCAACTTTATTGTTTTCTGGCGGATTTCCTCGCACCGAACTCCCCGATGGCAAACGAGCAGTACAGAGAGCTATCTTTCAGGTTCAGAGATGCCTTGAGGACGTTCAAGAAAGCTTGCACCCCAATCGCATATTGCTCTGTGATCGAGGTACGCTTGATGGCGCGGCCTACTGGCCCGAAGGTCCCGAGGCCTTTTGTGAATCGCAGGGAATGCGGCTGGATCAAGAGCTTCGCCGCTATTCTGCAGTCTTATTTTTTGAAACGGCAGCTCGAGGTGGGCTTTCTATAGAAAGCACAAATGCTACAAGAAACGAATCTCTAAAGGCTGCCGTGGAGCTGGACGATCGTCTCAAGAAAATCTGGTCCCAGCATCCTTGTTTCCAGCTCGTGCGACATGAAAAATCTTTCTTTTCAAAACTTCATTCTGGGTTTGAAGCTCTTCAAAAATGGATAGGGCCCAATGGAGAATTCAGGGTGAACGCTCCACTGGGCCCTATCAAGGCTCAAGCCAAATAACTAACTTCGCTTAGGCTTAAAGCTCTTAATTCTCATATTGTAAAAGGATCGGTATACAAAATAGAAACCGATCAAAATGAGAACGCCGCCGATGTAGTAGGCTGTTGTACCCGCGGATACGGCAATTTCCACTGCGAGTAGTCCGAAGAGTGTCGTGAACTTGATGATGGGATTCAGAGCCACGGATGAAGTGTCCTTAAATGGATCGCCAACCGTATCTCCAACTACCGTTGCAGCATGAAGGTCTGAGCCTTTTTCTCTCAATTCAACCTCCACCACTTTCTTAGCATTGTCCCAAGCTCCACCTGCATTGGCCATGAAGATTGCTTGATACAATCCAAAGACCGCAATGGAGATGAGGTAGCTGGCAAAGAAGGTAGGATCTACGCAGGCAAATCCGAGCGTGAAGCAGAAAACCACACCAAAAATATTCACCATTCCAAGTTGGGCGTACTGAGTACAAATCTTTACGACCTCCTTAGAAGATTCGACAGAAGCCTTGGTGACTCCATCGAGTTTGATGTTTTTCTTGATGTACTCCACTGCGCGATAGGCACCAGTAGTGACCGCTTGCATTGAAGCGCCGGAGAACCAGAAAATAACGGCTCCACCGGTGATGAGACCCAAAAGGACTTTGGAGTCCAAAAGATCCAGTTTGAGTTTCAGCAACAAGATGATTGAGAAAATCATCGTGGTCGCGCCAATAACTGCCGTTCCAATCAAAACAGGCTTTGCAGTTGCTTTGAAGGTATTGCCGGCAGAGTCATTTTCTTCGAGAGCGGCTTTGCCTTTTTCAAAGTCGGGTTTGAAGCCGAAATTTTTTTCGATTTCCTTTTCAATACCCTTGATGCCTTCGATTTGTGACAATTCAAAGACAGACTGAGCATTGTCAGTCACAGGTCCGTAGCTATCGACCGCGATAGTGACAGGTCCCATTCCCAATAAGCCGAAAGCAACTAGGCCAAAGGCGAAGACGGACGGGTAAACCATTTCGGCGCCCAGTCCCATATTGGCAGTCATATAGGCAACCGCCATCAATACAACAATAACCATTCCATTCCAGAAGGCGCTGAAATTTCCAGCAACCAATCCAGATAGAATGGTGAGTGATGCTCCACCTTGGCGAGAAGCCTCCACAATTTCACTTACGTGCTTAGACTTTGACGAAGTGAACACCTTGGTAAATTCCGGAATCACTGCCGCTGCAATGGTTCCACAGCTGATGATGACGGAAAGAACCCACCAGAGGTTTCCACCGTAGCTTTTCAACAGGAGGTGACTGACTGCAAAGGTAACAACAATAGATACCGCTGAGGTGATCCAAACTAAGGAAGTGAGCGGAAATTCAAAGTCAAAGTGCGACTTGTTTCCGAACATTGCCACCGACATGGCTCGATTGATCCAGTAAGAAATAATCGAGGTTACAATCATCAGGATACGCATTGCGAAGATCCAAATAATCATTTTGGCTTGAAGGATTTCTCCGCCTGCCTTCATGACGAGTGAACCATCTGCTTGGTATTCCATTCCCACGGCCAAAACGATGAAACTAATCAGCGCAACGCCGGTCACGCCATAAGTTTCAAAGCCGTCCGCCGTTGGACCAACCGAGTCGCCTGCGTTGTCACCGGTACAATCTGCGATGACACCTGGGTTTCTGGCATCGTCTTCTTTGATATTGAAAGTGATCTTCATCAAGTCTGATCCGATATCGGCGATCTTTGTAAAGATACCGCCGCAAATGCGGAGAGCCGATGCTCCAAGCGATTCGCCGATGGCAAACCCAATAAAGCAAGATCCTGCACTTTCTTGAGGTACGAAGAGAAGGATGACGATCATCATGAACAATTCAACGCAGATGAGAAGCACACCGATCGACATACCCGCGCGAAGGGGGATGTCCATGACCGAGAAGGGCTTCTTTCTGAGTGACGCAAAGGCCGTACGGCTATTGGCGTAGTTGTTGATTCGAATGCCGAACCAAGCCACGCCCACCGAGCCCAATATTCCAAGAATGGACCAGAGGATGATCAATAAAACTCTGGAGAATTCGAAGTGCATGAGGAAAAAGAAATAATAGAAAATCGCAACAATGATCAGGGCTTCAAGTACGATTAGGAATCGTCCCTGCTGAATGAGGTAGGTTTTGCAGGTTTCGTAGATCAGGCTAGAAACATCGTCCATTGAACTGTGAACGGGGAGGGCCTTGATTTTTTTAAACTCCCACCAGCCAAAAAACATTCCTAAGGCAGCGACGATGAGTCCCCAGTGTAGGAAGCTGATTCCAGGAACGAGGGTGCCAAGAACGTCAAATGTCACATCGAGTTTGGGGATGTGAATTTCGGCTTCGCTCGCCCAGGTGAAACTGCTCGTAAGAGCGAGTGCTAGTGCACTCACCCATCCAATGAACAACGGTCGACATCGCTTAATCAATTGCTACTCCTTGATAGTTGGTACTTTTCTGACGAGTGGACTCATTTAATAGAAGAAGGCATCGCGAGGCAAGTGCATAGTGTTGGGAAAGAACGCGAACCTGCAAGTTTGTAATGTTCAGGAATAAATAACTCGAAGCGTTATTTTAAAGGACGCAAAAGATCAGATCCGGTTGGATCCTTGTGAGCACGATGCGGCTGTGTTAATTCCGAGAAACTCAAAGCCGGTGTAGCTCAGTGGTAGAGCAACGCTTTCGTAAAGCGTAGGTCGTCCGTTCAATCCGGATCACCGGCTCCATGTCCATTTTGTTTTTCGTTTTTCTTTGGGCTCATCCGCTGGTAACCCCAAAGGATGGCGAAACCTAAATCAATCTCTGCTGTTCGAGAACTCACCCTTTCTTCGATTACCATCGGAATACTGACGGGCGTCGTCATGACGGCTGCCAATGTCTATCTTGGGCTATACGTCGGGATGACGGTCTCTGCATCCATCCCTGCAGCCGTGATTGGAATGGCTATTTATCGAGGTCTCTTGGGCCGAAAGGACGCCATCCTTGAGGCCAATATCGTACAGACCATGGCAAGTGCTGGGGAGACCTTGGCTGCTGGGGTGATCTTTACGTTACCGGCATTGGTGCTGGTTGGAGCTTGGAAAGAGTTTCGCTTCTGGCCAGTCACTCTCATAGCGATGGGCGGAGGAGTCCTTGGGGTGGTGATGTTGGTGCCCCTTCGCAAGGCTATGATCATTGACCGTCCCGACCTCAAGTTCCCGGAAGGCGTGGCCTGTGCCACGGTACTAGAAGCAGGATCGGCTGACCATTCGGACGGCATTCGAAACATCCTGAAAGGCTTTTTTATCGGGGGCCTTTTTAAGTTTCTTACGGCTGGGCTAGGGGTCCTCAAGGGCACGCTCGAATACGCCGGCAAAATTGGAGAGCGCGTCTGGTTTATGGGCTCGGATATTTCTCCGGCTCTTTTGGGAGTAGGCTACATCATTGGGCTGGAAGCTTCGGTCTTAGTCTTCTTGGGAGGCGCAATTGGTGGATTGCTTGCCACGCCATGGTTGGGAATCCCTACCGGAATGGAAACTCAAAGCGCCGTAGATATTGCTTGGGAGCTTTGGTCATCTCGGGTGAGGTACTTTGGAGTGGGCACGATGGTCGTGGGAGGATTGTATTCCATCCTTCAAGTCCGTAAGGGAATCTTTGCAGGGTTTTCGACACTCAAGACTTTGTCCAAAAAACAAGACGCCCGCGTTGCGCGAGAAGATCGCAACCTTTCCCTTGCTGCACTTGGTGTGATTTTTACCATCTGTATTGCGGTTTTGTTCAGCTTTTATGACAGCTTGCTGGGTTCCGTAAAGCTTGCTTCACTTGCCGTAGTCATTATGACGGTCCTTTCGTTCTTTGTTGTGGCGGTGGGTGCCTATGTTTGTGGTTTGGTGGGATCCTCCAATAGTCCAACTTCTGGAATCACTATTTCTGCGCTGCTTGCGATTGCGGCGGTGCTTTTGGTTTTTGGCGTAAAAGGCGACTCTGCTATATTGGCAACGCTCAGTATTGCGGCAGTTGTTTGTTGTGCGACGTCCGTAGCAGGAGATTGCTGCCAGGATCTCAAGACCGGGCAAATTGTTGGAGCTACTCCTAAGAACCAACAGATTGCAGAAATGATTGGGGTCTTGATTCCTGGTTTAGTTTTGGCACCGACGCTATCGCTATTGCATTCTACTTACGTCATTGGGGTCGGTTTGCGTGCACCGCAAGCTACACTCTTTGCAAGTCTTACGCAGGGAATATTTGGTGGCACAGCCATTCCACTCGGAACGGTCTATGCCGGGATGGCTTTTGGTGTTTTTGTTATTGCCGTGGATGAATTTCTGCTTCGACCCGCGAAAGCAGCTTTTCGACTGCATATAATGCCACTAGCGGTAGGAATCTATCTGCCGGTAACAGTATCCGTTCCGGTGCTTATTGGAGGCTGCTTGAGTCGGCTTGCTGAGAAGCTTCGCGCGAAGAGAAAAGGTCCTGTCGAGTCTGATTCGGGAGTGCTGCTTAGTTCGGGCATTATTGCCGGGGAATCAATCTTCGGAATCATCGTGGCACTCTTTCTGTATTTTAAGTGGGACATCGTGGTGAAGGGGCTGTCTTCCCATATCATGGAAGGGCTTACGATAGGCGCATGCCTCTTGCTTATCTATTACATGGCTCGGCAGGTCATGCGTCCTGCTTCTTCTAAGAAGTAAGGTGATTTGCCTATCAGAGAATAATGCGGACACCGCCCAATTCGGCGAGTGAGTGTTGAAATCCGGATCCAGGTGTCCCAATGAACATGCTGTTCTTTGGTATCTTGAGTCGTCTTGAAATTTTCTCGACCAACTGTGGACCAAACTGTCCTTTGACGGATAGAAAGTCGATTCGAAGCTCGGGATAAAGCTGATCGATGATCTTGAGTTGATTGGCGAGGAGTGGGGGAATTCCTTCCTCTTCGTTGTAAATATGAACTACGATCATGTGGCTCGTCTGTTCATTTTCAATTACATAGAGTGCCGCGTGGTTCAAAATAGGAAGGTCATCTCCGCGGGAAAAGTAGATTACGGACTGGCTGTTGACCTTGTGAATCGCGCGATAAAGTGAGGTTTGAAATCGATGGCCCATTCTTGGAAATAGATCGATGAGATGCTTGAGCGTAAATAAGCCAAGTCTGAATAAAAGCACTCGCGAAAACATAATGGCCACGGCTCCACCCAAAAGGCCGAAAAAGATCATAAAAGTTTTGATGTTTTCAATCGTTGCGTTGGCCACGAAAGCAAAAACGACGGCCAGGAGGCCCAGAAGAACCACAGAAATACGAGCCTGTACTTCGCGCTTTAGGCGGCTTCGACTTTTTTTGAGCAGAAGGTTGCCTAACGCAAAAAGCGCCATAACCGTAAGGAAGGAAAGCGAATAGACGCCAGCTAGCGATTGAACGTCGCCCCTCGTGGCTGCCAGGATGAGGCAGGAAAGCAAAAAGAAAGAGAGAATAATCCAATGATTGGTCTTTCTCTGCCGGTTTTCGGAAAGAAGAATTTGGGGAAGGCAGCGATCAAGCGCCATTCGGCGCACGAGACCCGTGACTCCGACGTAGGAGGTCAGAACAGCTCCCGACAAAACAAGGACAGCGTCGATGCCAATCAGTCCACTCAGCCAACTGCCTCCCGAAGTGCTGGCAAGTTCTGAAAGCAAGGAATTTTCATGAGACTTGGCCGACGCGACGCCCAGGATCATCAACGTCAATAAACAAATTAGTGGATTAAACACAGTCACGGCACCCCACATATTGCGAAGCGTTTTTGGGAAGACTCCTGGCTTCTGTTCTTCAATAAAGTTTGCAGAGCTTTCAAAGCCGGAAATACCAAGCATTCCAGCGCAGAAACCCAGAACGATCCCTTGAATGGGAGAGACTGATTGAGCACTTTCGGTCAGCCGATCCAGGGCACCACCCAAGTCATGAGTAAGTAGATAAAGCACGCAAGCTACGGCTAGGAGGGTGAGGGTGGAAATATGGAGAAGAAAGATACCTACAGCAACCTTTGACGACTCCGTTATGCCTAGGATCGAAAGACCTGCAAAGAAGCCAAGCAGGAGAATGGTAGCCGGAAAGGGAGCAACCTGATGAAATAGCGTGTGAAGGTAGTGCATGGCCTCGGTGGCACTGATAACAGCCGTAGCTAAATACGAAATAATGGTGAGCGTTGCTGCTGCGGCCGCCACCTTCTTGTTCGTAGTGTTCAGCAGGACAGTATAGGCTCCTCCATTGAGTGGCAGTGCAGATCCTACTTCTGCATAAATCTTCCTAAATCCATACAGAACAAGGCTAACGAGAAGTAGTCCGATGGGGGCATAAATTCCGGCCACACCAATGGTGAGGGCAGATACATACAGAACGCTGGAGGTGATGTCATTGCCGCAAATAGAAGTGGCGGCCAACTCTCCCAGATGGCTTGAGTGGCGGCTACTCACGCCTAGCTCTTCAACTTCTACCTTTTCGTTGCCAAGGTCATCAATTCGGCCTGCTCGTCCCCAGCCTGCAAATTCCCAAGGCTCGGCGTTTTCCAGGATAGGTTGCTTCATACGATCGGTAGATTGGTTCATAGTTGTCCTGCGAGGAGAGAGTTTCTCCATTTTTACGCAGCTTTGCCTTTTTTGGCAATCTGAGTCTCATAGTTCTTGGCGAGGCGTTCAAATTTCATAGCCTTTGCCTTCTCCTCTGAGACTTGGGCGACGAGACGTTTATTCTCATTGGTGAGGGTGTTGATGGAATACTGCAATTGCTTCAATTGGATCTGGGCACCGGCTCCCGAAGCGGCAATTTCGGCGTCAGATAAAGCCTTTTGAAATTTCTTTTTTTCAATCTCTTGGATCTTGATAGTCTTTTGAAGTTCCAGTACTTGGGCCATGAGTTCTTTGTTTTTATCTTTGACGGACTCGTTCATTTCTCCAAGCGACTGGTTGCGCTGCATTTCGGCTTGAACATGGTTGCTCAAGGTATTGGTTCTATTGATCATATCTTTATAGGATTTTAGAGCTTGATTGGTCTTGTTGATCGATTCAATTCTCTCTTTCCTGAGTTGCTCATTGGCTTCTGTGATTTTCATTACTGTCTTTCTGGCTTTGTCGAGAAGGTCTTGAATGATCGTGACCTTGCGGTTCATGCCATCTTGAGATTGGCGAAACAATTCCTTCTCGGCAGTAAGTTTTTCAAAGCGATCTGACATTTCTTTTTTTAGCTGTGCGACGTTGGTGAGTTGATTCTTAAGCTTAAAAACTTCTTTATGCATTTCTTTGAATTGGGACATCCTCGTGTCGAGCTTGTCTTGAAGTCGTTTGATGGTCTTGTCTTTGTCCTCTGATTGGGCCTTGAATTCCTCGGGTAAAAGTGCGGCATGCCTTTGGGCGCCAGCGTCTGCGGCCGCTTCCTCGAGTTTCATGGCATGAGCCTTCCAGGTTTGCAGTTCCTTATTGGTTTCATCCAACTGGGTCTGAATATTTTGAAGGGATTCTTCCCGATGCCCAAGGTCCAGTCGGACCTTCTTGAGCATTCGGTCAAACTCATTCGCCCCTTCCGCCAATTTCTTGTTTTCAAATTCGGTCTTATCGACTTTGTCGATTTGTTTCTGCGTTTCTTCTTTTCGTTCTTGAGTTTCTCTCTCTAAGAGAGAAGTGTAGTTTCCTGTCTCGTCCACGAGCTTTTGAAGGTGATCGATCTTTGAATTTCCCAGGTCGATGAGAGATTTTGCGTTTTCGAGTTGAAGGCGGAGTACTTTATTCTCGGCTTTAAACTCGTCTATCCCGGCGGTATCAGGTATGGGGGGCGGTATTTCGAGAGTCCCTATAGAAAGGAGTGCTGAACTTGGGGCGGTTGAGGGCGATTGCGAGCCGTCGGGAGCATTATGAATCAATTGAGCGGATTGAGCAAGCGCGGTCTCTTGGGATATGTTGCAGTCATGAAGCTTTTCGGCCGTCTCTACACCCACCAACTTCGAAGGTATGTCTGATAGCGCCATCAGCTGATCAGACTGAGCCTTGAGCCCCAGAAAGTGGGTATCAAACTCTTGAAGGTTTGCTGAGAACTCCTGGGATGAAATTTTTTCCCGAATATCCATTCGGTCTTTCAATCCGGATTGAAGTTTGTGCCAGACCTCTACAACACTGGAGAAGTATTTCTTTGTCCTTCCAAGACGTGATTGAAGATCTGCGATGAGCCGATTTTGTTTTTCTACAACATCTTTGAGTTTTGCGAGGGAATCGTTCGTTTCATTTGTTGGAGCAACGGGACGGTCTAGATCCGTCTCAGGTGCCTCTACGTTATTTTGATTATTTGAAACGATCGTTTTTTCTTCCGTCAGCGTTTTGTAAAGTTTCATCACACTCAAGTAGAGTGTATGAAACCCTTTGCGTAATTCGGGCGGGAGATCCTTCCTGGACTCCAGCATGGTATTGAAGCCTAGGGCGCCTTTGTGGATGCGATCCACCAATTTAAAAAGAGACTCTTCAATGGTCGAAGAGTCGAGCTTGAGCTTGGCGTTGAGGTTGGTTTCGAGGCCTGAGATGACCTGGGCGAGGTGCTTTTCGATGATTTGTTTTTTATTTTTGGAAATAGCTTCCTTTATCTTTCTCGCTTCGTTTTGAATGGATTCTGCAGAGTCTTGAATAGACTGCCACTTTGAATTTCTGGAATCTGGATTCTGACTTTGTTGGATGATCTCGTCGAGAGATTCTTGGAGCTTTTGAACTTGAGGGCCTAAGAATTTCAATTTGGAATTTTTCTCGATCACTCCGGAAATGCGAGTGATTTCCTCATTCAGTTGGTCCGTGACACCCTTGATTTTGGTTTGGCCTTCCTCGTCTTCAGGTTTGCCTAGGACTCTTTGGATTTCCTCTTCAATTCGATCGGTAACTCCTTCTACCGTGGTCGTTTCTTCTTCAGTGAGGGTACCTTGAACTCGGATCGCTTCTTCAACGGCCTTGGCGCCATCTTGGAGGATTTGAATGAGGGATTCTTCAGGGGGGGCCTGATTTCCAGTAACAATAATTTTTGAGTTATCGGGCGCTTCGGCAGGCGCTGACACCACTTTCCCCAGGGATTCTTGTAATTCTTGGGGAAGTTCTTTGAATGCCTGAGAATCTTGATCGAGAGCACCTTCCGCACGAAGCGCATCCTGACCTTCTTCGGTTTTAGAAAACTGGTCTAAGTAACGAAAGTAAGCAGGCTTGTCCTCCTTGAGGATGTGAAGTTGGTCGAATTTGAATTTTCGAAGTTTCTCCAGCTTAGCTTCTGGAAAGACTTCTCCGGCTTTAGAAAACACGACTACCCGTTGATTCGTCCTCAAGAGAATGAAGGAATCAAAAGGTACAACCGCATCGCGACGGATCACCGCCGTAAGGATGGGGAAGTAGTCGCTTTCACTAAACTCGGCCATGGCACCTCAAGAGACCCCCCTTCCTTACAGAGAGGTCTTCCTTGACTCATCGGTCAAAGGATTCGGAGAGTTGAATGAAGTAATGCTTAGCGCCATAGTATTGACGGACCCAATTCCGCCAAAGTGGTTCGAGGCGCTCATTTGGCCATGATAGAATGCAGATGTGATGGCGTGGATGATTCTCGTTGGGTTCGTATGGATGGCAGTGGCACCCGGGAATGCCGCTGGAGTCGAAAAGGACGCTGCTTCGTGTCTTTTGCATGGATTCGGAGCAAGCTCTCCGGCAAATAGAGACCAAAAGAAGCTCCGAATCGAAAGCCTACAACGTGCAGTTTTAGCAGCTTACCGTAAACGCTTTCCACGGGGTTCCTTTGATATCAAAGTAAATCCGTTACCCCCCAATAGGGACATCTTCCGGGTCACAATGGTGGAAAAGAAATCATCTCGCCTGGTCCCAGCTTATCTGGATTTTGAAGCACCCAGGGGCGGGGTCTTGGATGAGCCTAAGGTCTTTATTCCTGAGGATTTGAGGCAAATGGGAGTTTATCGCCTTCTGCTTGCCAAAGTGCTGCAGCTCCATCCCATCAAATCCATTCACAGTGTTTTGGATAACGACGGTTTCGGGATTGGAGTCAGCCGGATGGGACTTTCTTTGGACGATTGGCTTAAGGTACCTTCTGGCCTGGATACAGCTTCTGCTTTGAATTTAAGAAACCAGGCCCTCGATTTTTATCGCAAAGGGTCGCCCGATGGAGGGGTTCACTTTGACTTAGGCTTTCAGAAACTGAGGTCGATCTTTATCAAGAAAGGCCGCGCGGAGGTTTGGGTGGAAGAAGGGGCAGCATCAGCGGATCATGATATTCGCGTCCAAATGAGTCTGATAGATGCTGGCGGGCGAGTAGGCCTTTACGAGTTGGAAGCATCGGGCAAAATGAAAAAGCTAAACAAAAGTGAGGCCATCAGTGCAAGCGAGAAAGAAAGTACAGATCTGGATCCTTAGTGGAATGGGAGATCAGAGCAAGGTCTTGCTCCTATTGACTCGTCCAGAACGAGGGACTATTTGGCAACCCGTCACAGGTTGGGTTGAGGATGGCGAAGAAATTCGGGATGCAGCTTTGCGTGAGCTTCACGAGGAGACTGGTCTTCTGCTCAGCAGCGAGAAGATTCAGGATCTCGATTCTACCATTCAATACAAGGTCCAAAAGCCATTCTACTCCGGGCTTGTAGAAGAATCGAGTTGGGTCACTTTCACTTCGGTAACATTTCAGCCGACACTTGATCCCGGTGAGCACGTTGAGGCAAAGTGGTTTGAATGGGATGAGGCGCGGAAGCTTCTTCCGCACTCTCACCAAGTCCATGCATTGCAAAAGGCTAGAACCCGCTAGGGTTCCGCTACTTCGTTCCGACCATTTTCGATAGCATGGTCTGAAACGATCTCAAGTTTTCGGCCAATTCAGAGTCCCGTGCTTCTATCAAGTCTATAAATTCTTCATCCATCGAGTAGATGTAAGGGCTGAATTCGGTATCGACCGCATCATTGAGCCATTCGAGATCTTTATCTTTTAGTTTAGCGCTTCCTTTGGCACCAGATTCCTTCAGCGCCGTCCGAATTGATTCCATGCGATTCGAGAATTGCCTGTATTCTTCTTCGAGTGGGTTTCGAATAGCGGTACTTAAGCGTTCAATCCATTCTGCATTCTGGGCGATTCCAATCCGAATAAAAATGCCAAGGTCCGACTCAAATTCAGTCTTTCCCAAATGGTTGGGAATTTTTTTGTTTTGCTTGGTGAATTGATGGGCGAAATCCTTGGCATAGGAAGCCTTTGCTGGACCGTTCATTTCTTCCCACGTGGCTTCTGGAGCTTTTTCGATCAGTTTTTTGAATCGCTGAGCAAGCTTTCGCTGAGCTTGGTCTGGAGTATTGACTGTAAGTGGCCGCAATCGGAGAGCGCCTTTGTACCTTCGGTTGATTTGGGCGATGATAGCGGAGTCATCCGTGAACTCTCTCAGCTTATCGCCGCGAAGCACTTTCCTTGCAGATTCAATGATGGGTAGCGGTTTGGTGTTGGCTTCACCTGTAAGGAGTAGTTCTTGGTTTTTGCGAAGAGTCTTTAGTTCTTCCAATACATTTGGCGCGTTCTCACCAATAGCCTTCAATTCATCATTGCTCAAAAGATCGACCCAGGGGTTCTGCTCCTTGAGCACCTTTCTTGCCAAGTTCATGGCTTCACTGGTTGGACCTAGTTTGTTTCCGGATCGTTGAGCAAGTTCCTGAATGCGCTCAATCCTGGCTTTCATTTCGAGTGCAGTCTGTTGTATCGGAAAAAGCGCGTCGCCTCGCGTAGCCTTGAGATGGACCGAGTTTCTTCGATAGGCTGTGTAGATGAGGTTTCCAATTTTCTGCTCGGCTGCAACGTCCATTTTGGGTGCTCTACCGTGAGTGGTAATAAAAGTTCCAATAATGGTAGGGAGGTAGTGAAGTGTGAGGAGGTCATCCTCAAGGGCTTCATTCCTTCGGACACGCTCTCTAAGAGCGAACTTGATTCTAGCTTCTAATGCGGCCTCGGCAGGAGTGCTGCCTCGCGAAGCGAGTTGGCGGGGGCGATGCCCCTTTTCCTGTATAAATGCGAGCCCCTCTTGAAGAATGGCGGCTTCTTTTTCTTGTTTCGCCCCTAGGCGAGTGGGAGCAGCGATGGGAAGCTCTTCAATCTCACGTCGAAGACTTACTAGCCTTTGGCGCCAACTGCTTCGCTCTTTGATAATTTGGGCTATGGCAGTAGGTTGGAGGTCTAAGAGGTAGGGATTTCCATCGTCGATCATGGATTCGAGCACTTTGCGAAAGTGTATATTGTCAAAGACCTTGGTTTTGATGTGCTGTCTTTCGATCTCTTGCGCGTGAAGGTTGACCTCCGCGATGGCGCGTTGGTACTCGCTCACCAGTGATTTTACACTTGAGGTTTGGGTTGCTGGTACCTTGATGGCAGGGTCTTTGGCTCGTATGCCCGCCCAGAATAATTGGCGAGCCCGATCACTGGCGGATGTTGATTTCTCCAAAATGCACTCTGGACATTCTCTCAGAAAATAATAAGCCAAATGCTTAGCAGCGAGGGGAGAGAGCTGATCCAGTGCCGCATCCTGTTCTTGTAGGGCGGTTTTGATTTTCCAGGTACCTCGATAGAGGCTATTCACTTCTTCGCTCGTAATTTTTTCGGCGCCTGTTTTCTGAGCTTTACTTTCAAACCATTGGTTGATTTCTTGTACCCGCTCCGCTGTACTTCGGCTAGCGTGCCTAGAGCGTTCTTCGAGCGACCTGCGTTTGGCCTCAGCCCGCTTCTTGTTGATCCAAAAATCGATGAGTTGCCCTTCGATTCCAGAGTCTGTTTCCTTGAGTTCGGCGCGGATGCGTTCTAAATCATCAAGAGAATATTCCTTGTACGAAAATCCAAGGCCACGACCGGATCGGCCCGAAGGTCCACTTCGTCCCTTCTTGCCTGCA
Organism: Bdellovibrionota bacterium; assembly: GCA_963169695.1. Taxonomy (GTDB): domain Bacteria; phylum Bdellovibrionota; class UBA1018; order UBA1018; family CAUJDS01; genus CAUJDS01. The sequence goes on along the minus strand of CAUJDS010000015.1, from coordinate 549 downwards.
CTGGCGTAGTCATCCAGGCCACTGAAAAATCCTTGGCCTCCAAAGCGCTCATAAAATTCAATGGATTCTTCTACTGCCTCTTGGCTAATTTCGGTCATGGTCACTACATTGGCCTTCGTCTTTCCGGGAGACAACCTCAAGACTCGGCCGATGCGTTGGAGGAGTTTTCGTGGAGCAATAATTCGATTGAGGTCGTTAGTGTCGAGCGAAGGGAGGTTGATACCTTCATCAAGTTGTTCGATACAAATGAGGTAGTCAATTTCTCCAGCTCGGAAGTTCTCAAGAATGGTTTCGCTTTGACTTCCTTTTTTGTAGTGAAAGGTCTCGAATTTTTTATGAGGATAAGCTTCTCGGAATCGCACAAGGAGCGCTTCAGCTTCGTCCACATTGGCAACGGCGATAAAGCCCTTTTTTCCTTTATCAATGTCTGGCTGAAGCGTTTTGACAACTTTGTTGTAATACTTAGGATCGAGGGCATAGGTCTCTTGGCCGACAATGTTTTTTCCGGCAGCGACGTAGAGTTCTTTTCCCTCATCGGCTATTTTCTCC